>CANLAH010000046.1 GCA_947488685.1 Acidimicrobiaceae bacterium
GGCGGTCGTGATCGACTACTTGAAGATGCCTACGCAGTCGAGCAGGCTGGTGCCTGTGCCCTTGTAATCGAAGGTATCCCCGGAAGCCTTGCTCGCGAGATAACAGACAAGGTGTCGATTCCAACAATTGGTATTGGTGCCGGTGTTTACTGTGACGGCCAAGTTCTTGTATTGCACGATGCACTCGGTCTCAGCGAGCGATCATTTACTTTCGCAAAAGCGTATGCCCAATTGCGCACAACCAGCATCGAGGCCATTACACAGTATGTAGACGAAGTTCGTACAGGTACTTGGCCTGACGACTCTCATACATTTCATTAGTTTTATAGTCTCCATATGAAGAATTTTGACCAACCCCACGACATGCGCGAGTGGTCACGTCTTCAAAGTGCTTCTCATTTTTCTATCGGATTCGTTCCCACAATGGGAGCGCTCCACGATGGCCATAAGCGCCTCATAGAGGTCGCCCAGCAGGACTGCGACCGTGTCATCGTCTCAATATTTGTTAACGCACTTCAATTCAATAACTCGCAGGACTACGAAAAGTATCCGCGCCTTATAGATGCAGACATACAAATATGCAAAGAAATCGGAGTTGATGCCCTCTACACGCCGTCACACGCAACTGTATATCCACCTGGCTTTGAAACTCACATCACACCGGGTGCAACTGCTGCACCGATGGAAGGCGTTTTTCGAGAAGGTCATTTTGGCGGAGTTGCCACCGTGGTAAACAAACTCCTTAATGCCACTCTGCCTGACCGTGCATATTTTGGCACAAAAGACTTCCAACAACTTGCCGTCATCAAGCGCATGGTTATCGATTTTGACTTGAACGTCGCAGTAGTTCCTGTAGCAACTGTCCGCCAACCAGACGGATTGGCTCTCTCTAGTCGCAATACCCGTCTCACTGCACAGCAACGCGACGTGGCCTGCGTCATCTATCGCGGTCTTGAAGCGGCGCGTACCGCCTACCTGCAGGGTGAACAATCGTCAGCAGAACTTATGTCAATTACAAAAGACATTTACGGATCATGTCCGGAAGCCAGAGTCGAATACGTCGAGATATTTGACTCAACTACACTGTGCACGCTGCAGAATATCTCCAAGCGAAATGCTGTGATGGCTGTCGCGGTGTGGTTTGGCGATATACGCTTGATAGACAATATTGAATTCACTGCATAGGTAACGACGTATGTCCAACGCAGCATTCTCGTCTTGGCCAAACTCCCTCTGGAAAAGCGATTCGCTCACGCACTCTTTCGAATACGCACCGCCTCAAGTGGACTGCGATGTTTGTATTGTCGGAGCAGGTTATTCAGGCCTATGGACCGCGATTCAATTACACCTAATAGATCCTTCCAAGAAGATCGTCATAGTTGAAGCCGTACAGCCTGGGTTCGGGGCAAGTGGACGCAATGGGGGTTGGTGCAGTGCATTTTTGCCGATGAGTCTCGATGCGATAACGAAAGCATCTTCTCGCGCAGAAGCAATTGCGATGCAACAAGCCATGTACGACACTGTTCGAGACATCGGGTTATTTGTCGCCCAACACCGCATTGAGTGTGGCTGGGCTGCGGGCGGAACTCTCCAAAGCGCTACGAATAACGCCCACCTTGCTCGACTTCAGTCCCACGTCGACAGTTATCGCGCATATGGCTTTGGTGACGAGCACATCACGTTGCTAAGTGCTTCGCAATCTATCCAACGCATCGATGCTCAGGGCACACTCGGTGCAACGTATTCTCCTGATTGCGCTGCCGTGCACCCTGGTCAACTCGTTGATGGGCTCGTACGTCAATGCTTGGCAAACGACGTCACTATCTACGGAGATACCCGCGTCATAGATATCTCACCACATTGCGTCACTGCTCAAACCAACGATCATCTCACCCAGATTCATGCGACTCATATCGTTCGCGCCACAGAGGGTTATACGCCCACTATCAAAACGTCGCGTCGAGCAACCGTTCCAATCTATTCATATATGGTTGCAACCGAACCACTGCCAAGTGACGTCTGGAACTCCATCGGATGGGCGTCTCGCGAGACGTTTAGCGATGCACGCAACATGGTGATCTACGCGCAGCGCACTGCCGACAATCGAATCGCATTTGGGGGTCGTGGTGCACCGTATCGTTTTGGAAGTACCGTCGATTCAAAGTTTGATATCTCCAGTGCTGTTCACAACAAGATCACCAGCACAATGCATAGTCTGTTCCCATCTACGCGAGATGCCCTGATTACGCATCGTTGGGGTGGACCACTTGGCATCACTCGCGATTGGTTCTCTGGCGTCACACTTAATCACAACACAGGGCTGGCAACATTGGGAGGCTATGTCGGTGACGGAGTCGCTGCGTCATACTTGGGCGCTAAAACTCTCGCCCATCTGATCTGCGATACCCAAGAACCTGTGACCCGCTTACCGTGGGCCCAGCATGTGTCTCCTTCGTGGGAGCCCGAACCGTTTCGATGGTTAGGGATTAACGCATTGCTCAAAGTGCCAGCACTGAGCGATATTCAAGAAGCTCGTAATAAATCCAGTTCATGGCTCTTAAGTATTCTCAAGCGTTTTACCCACTAAATCTCAACGATGCAGTTGTGAGTTTTGTTGCGTTGCCTTTAAGCGGATCGTGTACAGCGAGTCTCCTGATATCACTCCTCCGCGCGACAACAAGCGACCGTATTGCCAATTTGACAACCCGAGTTCTGGGCGCAATAACGCAAACTGCCCATCTACCCAGCGTGTAAAGCCGTCCCCAACAAATGGTGCGTTCGCAGTTTTCCAGACTTGTTCGATCTCGGCGTTATCCGTGCTGACTACTGACACCACAACGTGGGGACTATATGTATTACATAAAACAACGGCATCACTTAATGACTCAACCACGACAATTGCAAACTCAGGGATGTCTTCCCATTCGTATTCAATAGTTAGATCCGATTCATCTATCAGTTCAGTCTCATCACAATATAGTGACACTATACGTAGTGCTTGTTGTGTCGCATGGATACGAACAGCACCCTGTCGCTTCGATGATGCTGCTCTGGCGGCCTCAATAATATTTGGGATCTGTTGTGTCGCTTGAGATGACAGCACACAAACCGTATTGAGGGTGTTGCACACTTTTCGGTCAAGTGAATGTTGTACGACGTTTTTCAGACGTTCTGGTTCTGCGAATTCCCCCACAATCATCCAGGCACCACCAGTTCCGTGGAGACTGACCGCCGTTCCGACCTGTTGTGCGATCGCACCAAGTTGCGAGACAGCCTCACCGGAACCGCGTGCCACTGCTAACGAGAGTCGCTCATCATTGAACAATGCCCAACCTGCCGAATGCTCAGGCGAGTCGACAAGTACCACACAACCCAAGGGCAAGCCCGCCGCTACAAGTGCTGGCTGAATCACAAGAGTCATCAAAGCACGTGCGGTGCGCAACGCATCGCTTCCAATTCTAAAAACCACAGTGTTACCCGAACGCAATACACCCGTTGCGTCGGCGAACACATTCGGTCGTCCTTCAAAAACGAATCCAACCACTCCTAGCGGTGCACGCCATTGCTCAACTGTCCATCCATCATGTTCTACTTGCGATAGCAGTTGCTGTTGGTCAAGAGCCATGTGCTGCCACAAACGAAAAGCATCTACCATGTCTTGTCTCATCGCGTCACTAAGAACTAACCGGGTGGTTGAACGTTTTCGTGCAGAGGCATCTTGAACATCGTCGTCGTTAGCCGCACGAATCGCGCCGAACACGCTGTCATCCGCCAAGAGTTCGGCCGCAATCTTATAAAAGTCGGTAATAGCTGGATCTCCAACAGTTCCCAGTTCTCCGAAGGCTTCTAGACATTGCGCTACTGCATCAGCCGTAAGTTTTTCAACCGACGCGGGAATACGCAACAAAAGATTTTCCCGAGCAAGACCAATCACGGTGTCACCCGCCTCAAGGGCTTCGGCAAAATCTTGGTCAACGGTGATCAAAACCCCGCCCACCAGCACTCGATCCCCCGTCCGAAGAACATGTTGGCCTGGCATTGACCTATTCTGCTCTGTGTGACCAATCAAACCGACATCGACCCTTTCTACTTCCGTCAACTTCTGAGTGGCCGAGATTTCGCCGTCGGGGATTCTCTGGCGAGCCAAATGGTGAACTACGCGTACCTCATCGGTGACCGCATTACCCGTGAGTGCGTGCTGGTTGACCCGGCATATGCCGTTGACGATCTCGTACGCATCGCCCAAGAGGACGATATGACCATTACAGGCGTACTGGCATCGCACTATCACCCTGACCATGTGGGGGGTTCAATGATGGGTCACACCATTGAAGGCGTCAGCGCACTGCTCGAGAATCACCACGTACCGATACATGTCAATACCAACGAAGCTCCATGGGTGTTGCGAACAACTGGTGTATCAGAGTCGGACCTATGTCAGCATTCGGCTGGTGACACCATCATGGTCGGCAATATTGAGGTGACAATGGTCCACACGCCTGGCCACACACCCGGTAGTCAATGTTTCTTGGCTCATGGTTGTCTTGTGTCTGGAGACACTCTTTTTCTTGAAGGGTGCGGACGCACCGACCTGCCCGGAAGTGATCCATCGCTGATGTACGAAAGCCTCAACATGTTGGCCCAGCTTCCAGACAGCACGATTGTTTTTCCAGGACACGCGTACTCCACGCCCCCCGACATGCTCCTAAGTGACGTCAAAGCCACTAACTACGTTTTTAAACCAAAGACTCGTGAGGACTGGATGGCGTGGTTCGGAGGAGCCGGCTGAAGTCTCTGCCTCTGCTCAGAACACGGCGCCGGCGATTGCGCTGATTCCGCTTATTGCCAGTAACACAAGTACGAGCACCCTAAACGCCTCAGCATTTACGCGTGGTCGCAAGACGAGTCCAACTTTAAGCGCTAACACAAGTGTCGGGAGGGCAATAACGCTGGCGCGTAGGGCGTCAGCGGTCACTTTTCCGGCAAGACAAAATAATACAAATGAACCAATCCCGACTACAGCAAAGACGCGATTAATCGTCGCACGAAAACGGTCTGGTTCGATCTTGCGTGCGTGCATAAGGAACGCCAATGGCGGTCCGTTTGTTGATAACGATGTCGCCAACACTCCCGAGATAATTCCAATAATCCATTCATGGCGCACGGATTCACGTTTCAAAGTAAAACCTTTTCCTAACAAGATCGTCACGGCCAATATGACGACTCCTAATACAGCACGCAAAATATCCTGACTCAGATCTACAAATGCAACGAGCCCAAACGGCATCCCACACGCAGAAGCAAGGACGAGTCGTTTGGCCATCACCGCGTCGGCGTCTGCACGATCTCGAATCGCTTGATACGACGTCGACACTATGCCAAGCGCCGTTGACACAACTACGGCAATCTGAGGTTCTACAAACAACGTCATCAGAGGCACAGATAAAAGCGCAAAGCCAAACCCTGAAATAGATTGGACCCCAGCGGCGAGAGCAACCACGACGGCAATACCAAATAGTTCAAGCCCACTCATAGCGATGCCACTGCCTTCCCCACAGTGCGAGGATAGATGGATGGATTGTTCCTTCTCGGGATAAGCAGAGATAAAACTGCCCAAATGCCTGATATGTCTGCCTTTCACTTGAACATTTCGTACACTTATAGAGTGCAACCCGTTCCCTTGCCTGTCGCTTTGTCGGTCAATAAGACACTCACCATCAATGCCGATCGCTTGATGAGGCGTCTTGCAGATTTGGCCCAAGTCTCTCCGATCGACGGGGGCGGAAATTGCAGACTCGCTCTCACAGCACAGGACAAGTTGGGACGAGACCTCGTGATGAACTGGATGACAGAACTCGGGCTAACCATCACGATTGACACGATTGGCAATGTCACCGGTACCTGGGACACAGGCTCAGGAGCACCCGTGATGACAGGCTCCCACATTGACACTGTTCGTACAGGTGGTCGTTTTGATGGCAACTACGGCGTGCTCGCAGGGCTCGAAGTAATAGAGACATGCCAAACAGCAGATCTCGATTTGCCACGGCCACTTGCCGTTACTTTTTTCACCAATGAAGAAGGCGCTCGCTTCGCACCGGACATGCTCGGATCTTTGGTGTACGCGGGCGCAATGCAAGTAGAAGAGGCTCTCGACATTGTGGCAATCGATGGCGCACGACTTGGTGACGAACTTCGAACAATCGGATACGACGGCTCAACGCCATGTCCTGGCGTGGTACCGCATGCGTTTGTTGAGCTACATATTGAGCAAGGACCAATTCTCGAGGCTGAAGGATTTGTGATCGGTGCTGTCACAGGAGTGCAAGGCATTAGTTGGCAAGAAGTCGTGATTGAAGGACAAAGCAACCACGCCGGAACAACTCCAATGTCGCTGCGTCATGATGCTGCATACATTGCAGCCCGGTTGACAGTTTTTCTTCGAGAACTCGCCCTGCGATATGGACAACATCAAGTCTGCACAGTCGGCAAAATTGATCTCTTTCCGAACCTCGTCAATGTTGTGGCCGCGCGTGCCACGCTCACGCTCGATGTTCGCAACACAGATAACAATGTGCTGCAAAAGGCTGAGCAAGAAATCGCCGACTTTATAAAGATCCTTGCATCGCAAGAGGAAGTGACAATCAGTACACGTCAGCTCGTTCGCTTTGATCCAGTCATATTCGACCAGAGAGTTATCTCACTTGTTGAGTTAATTGCTCATGACTCAAAACTGTCGGTAAAGACAATGCCTTCGGGTGCAGGGCATGACGCGCAAATGTTGGCACGAGTTTGTCCATCCGGCATGATCTTTGTGCCAAGCGTTAAGGGCATCAGCCACAACGCTGCAGAGTTCACGCATACTGCCGATCTTGTGGCGGGGGCAAATGTCTTGCTCCAATCGATGATCGCTCTCGCACATCACGACTTTCATTCGCAGGTGGCCGCATCATGAGTCGAGTCATCGTTGTAGGAGCGGCCCAACTGGGCCCCATTCAGCGAGCGCATACGCGTCAAGACGTTTTAAAACGCCTCATGGCTCTCATGGCAGAGGCGGCATCTCGTTCATGTGACGTTGTCGTGTTTCCTGAACTCGCTCTCACAACTTTTTTCCCACGTTGGTTCGAACCAGACATCACTACAGCCAACCATTTTTATGAAACTCAAATGCCGTCTTCAGTGACGCAACCACTTTTTGATGAGGCACGCAGATTGAATATCGCGTTTTGTCTCGGATACGCAGAACTCACATCCGATGGACATCGATACAACACCCAGGTCCTCGTGGGTAAAGACGCCAAGGTTATTGCTCACTACAGAAAAATTCATGTCCCTGGACACGAACACCATGAGCCAGATCGCCCTTTCCAACATGCGGAGCGGTACTACTTCGAACCATCCCAAGATGGATTCGGAGTATGGAACGCTTTAGGCGGACGAATTGGCATGATGATCTGCAACGATCGTCGCTGGCCTGAGACATACCGCGTGATGGGACTCAAAGGCGTAGAGATGATCCTGTGCGGCTATAACACGCCTCTGCATTATGCCCCGGATCCCACACAAGATCGGCTGCAAAGTTTCCACAACTCACTAGTCATGCAGTCGGGCGCATATCAAAACGGAACATGGGTCGTTGGTGTTGCAAAAGGTGGGTGTGAAGAGGGCGTCGACAGCCTTGGCGACAGCGCGATCATTGCGCCGTCTGGTGAGATCATGGCGCAAGCACAGACCACTGATGACGAGTTATTGACATATGCATGTGATTTAGATTGGTGCCACAATTACAAGAACACACTCTTTGACTTTGAACGCTATCGACGCCCGGATATGTACTCATCCATCACTGCTCAACGCGGCGTCATACTGGACTAGTTGATATGACCACTCAAACACACGGCCTCGTGTGCGCCCATCATCATCTTTATTCTTCACTTGCTCGCGGAATGCCCGCTGGCGGCGCTGCTGCAGACTTTCTGGCAATCTTGAAAACAATTTGGTGGAGACTTGATATCGCCCTCGACCTTGACATCATCTACTGGTCAGCGGCGCTTGGTGCTGCTGAGGCTGTCATGTCCGGCACAACTGCCATCATCGATCACCATGAGTCACCAACCGCCATCGAGGGCAGTCTCGATGCGATCGCTGATGGATGCGCCCTCGTTGGTGTGCGGACCAATCTTTGCTACGGCGTTACCGACAGATGGAGCAACGATCAATCATTAATGCCTGTCGGAACAACGCCGCGATCCATGACAGACGGTGCTCGCCGCGGTTTGCAAGAGTGCGACCGCTATTTATCAACTGGTGCAACCGGAATGGTTGGTGTGCATGCTGCATTTACTTGTAGCGATGAGACACTCGAAGCTGCTGCAGATCTTGCATTGCGACACAACACAGGAGTACATATCCACGTCGCAGAAGGCGACGCTGATGCCGACGCCTCGATGCGTCTCCAATCACTTGCTTCAGAGTCATGGTTGTTGGCACATTGCGTCTATTTAGAACAAGACATGCCGGGCACAATTGTGCACAACGCTAGGTCCAACATGAACAATGCAGTCGGCTACGCGTATCCAGCCAAGAAAAATAATCGCATCGTGCTCGGCACAGATGGCATCGGCGCCGACATGCAAGAAGAGGCTCGTCTTGCATATGCACGATTACGAGAATCCGATATCAGCCAAACTCCCGAAACTGTGTGGCAATGGTTGCAAAACGCTGAACAAATATTTCCCGAAGTCTGTCGCGACACAGTGACATGGAATTATGGCAGTATTGATTCCCCGTGGCACTCAGCCTTTACGACAACAAGTGCTGTTTCAGATGTTGCCATCGGCGACGTTCCTGTTGTTGTCGATTCGCAACTTGTCACTTGTGATCTAGGTGAGATTCGCGCCAAGGCTGCAGAGGCAACACAACGTCTGTTCGGGCGACTCTAAAGGAACCTATGTCTATTCATATACCTACTTCTCTTGACGATGCATTGGCTCTATTGCACGAACTCCCCCGTGTCCAGCTGCTTGCTGGTGGAACCGATTTTATGGTCGAAGTAAATTTTAATAAACATGACGTTCACGATGTCGTTGCGCTGAGGCGTGTCACTGAGCTTCAACAATGGCACCACGACGCAACAACCAACACCGTCACAATTGGCGCTGGTGTCGTGTACGCAGAGATGGAACACGGTGAGCTAGCAACACTGTTCCCTGCTCTTGCTGAAGCGGCACGCACTGTTGGTTCGCCCCAGATTCGCGCAGCCGGAACACTTGGGGGCAATCTGGGCACTAGCTCACCAGCGGGCGACGGGCTACCGGTGTTGTTTGCACTTGACGCCGTCGTTAATCTCGCTTCACATCGTGGTACAAGATCATTGCCTATAGGCGAGTTTATGTTGGGCCCAAAACGTAATGCTCTTGCCGTAGACGAACTAGTTGTCTCGATCTCAATGAAAACGACAACTGGTTGGCAAGGGTACGCAAAAGTCGGCACCCGAAACGCAATGGTCATCTCGGTCGCATCTGCGTCTTTAGTTCTGGATACCGTGAGCGGTACTGCTCGAATAGCACTCGGTTCAGTGGGCCCAACAATCATTCGCTGCACTCAAGCCGAACAATGGTTGCAGAATCAGTACGACATTTCTGCTCGAAAAGAACTCGATGAAGCCATTGCTACAGAATTTGGTCTTCGAGTAAGCCAAGAATCTCGACCAATCGACGATCATCGCTCGACGGCTCAGTATCGCCGTCATGCAGTTGGTGTTTTAGCGAAAAGACTCCTACAAAGGGGATGCGTACAATGAGTGAAACTCAAATTTATTCACTGCGAGTGAACGGCAAACTTCGGGATGTTACCGATGCGTGGCTCGGCGAAAGTTTGCTCTATGTGCTCCGAGAGCGCCTCGGACTCCCTGGCTCTAAAGGTGCGTGCGAACAAGGTGAGTGCGGCAGTTGCACGGTCGTGATGGACGGTGCTGCCGTGTGTAGTTGTTTGGTGCTAGCCGCCAGTGCTGTTGGTGCCGACATCACCACTATTGAAGGTTTAACTGACGGTGCTCTCACGGACGTTCAACAGGCATTTATCGATGAAGGCGCAGTGCAGTGTGGTTTTTGCACACCTGGGCTAATTGTTGCCGTTCATCACTTACTCGACAGCACGCCAAGACCGTCCGAGATGGAAGTCAAAGAAGCACTCTCCGGAAACATTTGTCGTTGTACTGGCTATGGCCGAATATTTGCTGCCGTCACACGCGTTATTGATCAAAGAGCACAGCAATGAGCACTTCAGTAGTAAGAACACGTCGCGACACACTTGGCACATCTGCATTGCGACCCGACGGCGGTGCAAAAGTTCAAGGATCATTTGCATTTTCGTCTGACGTATGGGCCGACAACATGCTCTGGGGTGCAACCCTTCGATCGCCACATCCCTATGCACGAATCATTTCAATTGATACATCTGAGGCAATCAAAATTGCTGGAGTCGAAACTGTACTCACCGCAGAGGATGTACCGGGCCAATTGACATATGGTCTCATAGATTCCGATCAACCGGTTTTTGCATCAGGACTGGTGCGATACATGGGAGAGCCTGTCGCGGCTGTTGCTGCTGATCACCCTGAAACGTGTCGCCGTGCCCTAGCGGCAATACGGGTTGAGTATGAGGTATTGGAGCCGCACGTTAATCCCGAAGATTCTATCTCGGGGTCCGTGCCACCGATTCACCCCAACGGAAACCTCCTGAGACATCAACGCATCGTCTGTGGTGACACCACCGTCACTGGTCCAGTGGTGGTTGAATGCGAATACGAAATCGGCATGCAGGACCAAGCATTTCTCGGACTCGAAGCCGCTCTTGCGATTCCCGATTCCGACGGTGGCGGCGTCGAAATGATTGTCGCTACACAGTGGCTGCACGAAGACAGAAAACAAATCGCTCTCTGTTTAGGCCTTCCAGAAGAGAAAATTCGATTGACTCTCGGCGGTGTTGGCGGAGCATTCGGTGCTCGTGAAGACATCAGTCTGCAAGTTCATGCAAGTTTGCTGGCGCTCCGCACCGGTCGGCCAATCAAGATGCAATACAGCCGCGAAGAAAGTTTCTTTGGTCATGTTCATCGTCATCCTGCCAAAATCTGGGTACGTCACCATGCCAGCAACGACGGCATGATTCTTAAAATTGAAGCCCGTATGGTCTTTGACGGCGGCGCATATGCATCTACCTCTGCAGCAGTCCTTATTAACGCCGTCACACATATTCAAGGGCCATACCGATGCGCCAATGCCGTCGTTGATGGCTTCGCCGCCCGAACGAATAATCCACCGTGTGGAGCCATGCGTGGATTCGGAGTAGTGCAAGCGTGTTTTGCCCACGAGAGCCAAATGGACAAATTGGCACAGGCATGCGGCCTCTCCCCTGTCGAAATACGCCTTCGTAATGCAATGCGCACAGGTGACCGCTTGATTACGGGACAACCAGTTGAAAGTGTCGCGCCCGTCGAGCGCTGCATCCGAGAAACCGATGCAATTGCATTACCACCCCAAATGACAAGTTCTCCTCACGAACTTTCGTTGCCCGGTGGATCTGGTCGCACAGCAGATCGCTCACATATTGTTCGAGGCATCGGATGGGGCGTCTCAATTAAAAACCTGATGTACAGCGAAACTTTTGATGACTATGCAACGGCTCGTTGTCGACTAGACAACGGGGTCGTGACACTGAAGTTCGCAACGTCTGAAGTTGGTCAAGGCTTCGTCACTCTCGCTCCTCAGATCGCACGTTCTGTGCTTGGTGTTGACACAGTCATCGTCGATCCGATGGACACAACAATTGGTTCTGCAGGCTCAACGTCTGCGTCGCGTCAAACATGGATGAGTGGCGGTGCCGTTGATGGCGCATGTCGACTAGTACGAGAGCGTTTATTTGAACATGTGGCACAACAACACAACCTCGACCCATTGCAACTCGAGATCGATGACACGGACATTATTGATACGCGAGGAACGTTAAGAATTTCTGTATCCAAAGCAAGCGCTGGGGTGGCATTTGAAGAAACGTTTGAACATCATCATCGACCGACAGAGGACCTTGACGAAAATGGTCAAGGAAACTGCCATGTTGCCTTTGCCTTTGTTGCCCACAGAGCAGTGGTTGATGTCGACACCGAACTTGGTCTTGTCAAGGTTGTGCAGATCGCAACTGCCCAAGATGTTGGACGAGCACTGAATCCGCTCTCCGTTCTTGGTCAGATAGAAGGTGGTATTGCGCAAGGTCTCGGACTAGCAGTAATGGAAGAAATTTTGATGGTAAACGGCATTGTCAAGAATCCAAGTTTTACCGACTATCTTTTGCCGACTGCTCTTGATGCGCCTGATGTAGTGGCAATCTTGATCGAGGAACCAGACCCTCAGGCTCCTCTTGGCGCTAAAGGTGTTGGCGAACCGCCGTGTATCTCTGTAACGCCCGCCATTGCTGCAGCTATTCGCGATGCAACAGGTCGCGCCATCACGCGCGTACCAGTTCGACCCAGCGATATCTGTCTGTGAGTTCCTGCTTCACGTCGCGCACTCTCATTATGGTGAAGCGATGAGTGATCGAATTCTGACAGTGCGCGCAATCGCTCTTTGCGCAATCACGCTCGCTTCTTGCACT
>CANLAH010000047.1 GCA_947488685.1 Acidimicrobiaceae bacterium
CAATATTGGCCACGCCATCAAGACCAGATACCACAACAGGCACATTGCTGTTAATGAACGTGGCGTTGCCCAACTGACCAGTTGCATTGAGTCCCCAACACCGCACTGCACCACCCACCAACAATGCACACGAATGTGCTTCTCCGGCGCTAACGGCAGTTGCACGCACATTGACACCATCAAGACCAGTCACCCGCACCGGAATATTGCTGTTGGTGAATGTGGCGTTGCCAAGTTGGCCCGACGAATTGTCGCCCCAGCAATTGACGGCACCACCCGTGACGAGCGCACACGAATGATTGCCACCTGCACTCACTGTTGACGCCTGCAAGGCAGATGCCGTTGGCGCAACTGGAGGCAGCGTGGTTGTGGTCGTCGTAGTTGTAGTAGTCGTGGTCGAAGTAGTTGTTGTATCTACGTCATCGTCAGGAACTGTGGTGGCGGGTTCATCTGCGATCGTGCTGGTAGTTGTTGTGGCGGTATCGGGAGGAGTGGCATCAACAGGCACTGTTCCGGTTGTTGAGTCGACCGGACTTGGCACGCCCACCAATGTGGGAATCGCGGCAGACACAGGCAGTGCCAACGTGCCCACCCAGACCTTGGTGGTTTGTTTTGATGCACACACCCACAACACGCCAGATTTCTTGCGAGTGGTGCCCAGCCGTTTGCATTTGACTGGCTTTGCTTTTGACTTTGGCTTGGCAATAGAAAACCAGCGGTTACCTACGCGTGTTCCGGCGCACACCACTTTTTGGCGCGACAAAGTGGCGACTTGACCTGGTTTTTTACAGACTGATCCCGCAACTACAACGCCATTGCGCACCGCAGCATCAGAACGTGACGACGCAGAACCACACGCCGACAAGATGCAAGCCGCGAACACAAGTGTCGCTGCAGATTTTTTCCAAGACATCCGACCCCCATCGCATTCTTGTCATCACCATAGCGAGTGATGTTTGTGAATGTTGGTCAGCCCCCGGAGGCTTCGGACACCTTTTGTTTTCCGGCTGAGATCCATGGCATCATCGAACGCAACTGCTTGCCCACTGCTTCGATTGGGTGCTCTGCCCCAGCCTTGCGCATTGCGTTGAAGTTGACTCGGCCGCTCTCGCTCTCTTTGATCCACTCACGAGCAAACTTGCCGCTTTGGATCTCTTTCAAGATCTTTTGCATTTGCTTCTTGGTGGCTTCTGTAACAATGCGTGGTCCACGTGAGACGTCGCCGTATTCGGCAGTGTCGCTAATGCTGTAACGCATTCCTGCGATGCCTTCTTCGTACATCAAGTCCACGATGAGTTTGACTTCGTGCAAGCACTCGAAATACGCCATTTCTGGTTGGTATCCGGCTTCAACGAGAGTTTCGAATCCAGCCTGAACCAATGATGTGAGTCCACCGCACAGAACAACCTGCTCACCAAACAAATCGGTTTCGGTTTCTTCTGTAAAGGTTGTCTCGATCACGCCTGCGCGTGCTCCACCAATGGCTTCTGCGTATGACAACGCCAAGTCTTTTGCTTTGCCAGTTGCATCTTGTTCGACTGCAATCAGACATGGCACGCCGCCACCTTCTGTGTATGTACGACGCACTAAGTGACCTGGTCCCTTTGGTGCAATCATGATGACATCAACACCAGCTGGCACTTTGATGCGCTTGAAACGAATATTGAATCCGTGCGCAAATGCCAATGCTTTGCCGGGCTTCATGTAGCGCCTGATATCTGCTGCATACGTTGCTTTTTGCTCGGTGTCTGGCATGGTGAGCATGATGACGTCAGCCCACTTTGATGCATCAGCGATGCTCTTTACTGTGAGGCCAGCAGCAGTTGCTTTAGCAGCAGACGATGAGCCCTCGCGTAATCCGACAACCACTTGCACGCCACTCTCTTTGAGATTCAGTGCGTGAGCATGACCTTGTGAGCCGTATCCGATGATGGCGACTTTACGCCCACGGATAATTGAAGGATCTGCATCTTTTTCGTAGTACATCTTTGCTGCCATTAGTTGGCCTTTCCTTTTGTGGCACGCGGACGTGCCTCGCGGTCTAATTTGGGTAACGCCACTCGACCAGTGCGTTGAATTTCTACGATGCCGTAGCCGCGCAGTAATTCTTCACAATCATCGAGTTTGTCTGGGCTGCCGTCAAGAGAAAGAGTCAGGGAGTCGGTTCCGACTGCCAAAATTTTTCCCTCAAACACATTAACCAGTTCCAGAATTTGTCCTCGGGCTTCGCCCGCTGCACGCACGGTGCACATCATGAGTTCGCGCTCAACAGACTTGCGTGGATCAAGTTCTGTAATGCGCACAACTTCGATGAGTTTGAATAATTGCTTCACCACTTGTTCGAGGGGTGTTGATTCAACATCAACCACAATGGTGATGCGACTGAAATCAGGGTCTTCTGTTGGTGCGACCGCCAGTGAAAAGATGTTGTAACCCCGACGCGCAAAAAGTCCGGCAACGCGCGCTAACACGCCAGGACGGTTCTGCACTAGCACCGACAAGATGTGGTGCTGATGCGAATCGCCGTATGGGTTATTTGGATTCATAGCGTTCATCGCAAAAACTCCCTGCGACTGTTCTGGCTCGGCTGAATCAGCACGTCGTCGTTTCCGGCACCGGCAGGAACCATCGGGAAAACTTTTTCAAATTGCTCAACACGAAACTCCACGACAACTGAGCGGTCGTTGATGCTGTTGGCTTTATCAATGGCGTTTTCTACTTCTTCTTCGGCTTCAACGCGAATACCGACACAGCCCATTGCTTCTGCCCACTTGACATAGTCCGGAACACCGCCGCCAAGATTGACTTCGCTGTATCGCTCGCCATAGAACATTTCTTGCCACTGACGAACCATGCCCAAGTATGAGTTGTTCAGAATCGCAATCTTGACTGGAATGTTCTCTGTTGTCGCCGTGATCAGTTCTTGTGCGGTCATCTGAAAACAACCGTCACCATCGACTGCCCATACCGTGCGGTCAGGGCGACCAACTTTGGCACCGATCGCCGCAGGAACGGCAAAACCCATTGTTCCGAGTCCGCCTGAGTTCACCCATGTATAAGGCTCCGTAAAGTTCCAGTACTGACTTGTCCACATTTGATGTTGTCCGACACCACTTGCAACAATTGTTCCGTCTGGTGCGCCGTCACGAAGTTTTTCAAGACAGAACTGTGGCTTCAATGCACCACCTGGCTCCATCGCGTCGTAACTGAGTGGAAACTGCTCGCGCCAACCACTCAAGCGGCTGCGCCATGGACCAACATCTGCTTGCGTGTCGCCGCCATTTAAAAGATCTTTGATGGCCTTGACTAATTCTTCGACAACCAAACGACAGTCGCCAACAATGGGCACGTCTGGGCGACGAACTTTGCCCTGTTCTGCAGGGTCAATGTCAACGTGAATAATTTTTGCTTCTTGGGCGAATCCCGACACCTTGCCAGTAACGCGGTCGTCGAATCGCGAACCGAGCGCAATCAGCAGATCGCTTTTTTGCATGGCCGTGATCGCTGTTGCGTTGCCGTGCATTCCGGGCATTCCTAAACACAAAGGATGATCGTCAGGGAAAGCTCCGCGCGCCATCAGTGTTGTGACGACTGGAATCTGAGTGAGTTCAGCAAGTTCACGAACGATTTCAGCAGCGCGAGCCTTGAGAACACCGCCACCCAAATACAAAATAGGGCGTTCGGCAGCAAGAATCATCTTGGCTGCTTCTTTGATCATTCGTGGATGACCTTTTGTCGTTGGCTTGTATCCCGGAAGTGAATCAGCAACTTCATCATCACTTGGCCAGTTCCATGTCATGGAGTTTTGCAAGACATCTTTTGGTACGTCAATCAATACTGGACCAGGACGACCTGTTGTCGCAACATGAAACGCTTGACGAACCGCCATCGGAATATCTTCTGCACGCATGACTAGTTCGTTGTGCTTTGTCACGCTGCGTGTGATTCCGACTGTGTCGCACTCTTGAAACGCGTCGGTACCAATTGCAGTTGTCGGAACCTGACCAGTGATAACAACCAACGGAATCGAGTCCATATATGCATCGCACAACGGCGTCACCATGTTGGTAGCGGCCGGACCACTCGTCACCATTGCAACTCCTGGTCGACCAGTGACATGCGCATATCCTTCGGCCATGTGGCCGGCGCCCTGTTCGTGGCGCACCAAGATGTGTCGAATGCTGGATTTAAGAAGCGGATCGTAGGCCGGCAGGATGCAACCACCAGGCAGACCAAACATCACGTCCACTTGCTCTTTTTCCAGCGAACGAATCAGTGCCTCGGCCCCGGTCAGTGTCTCTTTTTGTGACATATGGTGTCTCCTTGTGGGTATCTAGTGTGGTGGGTTAATGGGTCAAAACGTGGCTGAGAAATAAAAAAACCTCCCAAATGGGAGGTTTTTAGCGCGTTCGGCGATGGCCGACGCGCTACACGACTACTACTACAGATTCTGTGGCGATAAATAATGAACTCATCTCTTGAAGTCTGCCACACACAGGGGCTGTCCACAACCCCCAATTTTCAGAACAATCCTGAGCCACCAGCCTTTGCCTCTATCCTGAAGGCGACTTCCTTTATCCTGAAGGAGTCCTCCTTTAACCTGAGGAAGACCTCGGCCATGCTGGCGCCTCGCGCGCTGCACGAGCTGTTACAACCGAAAGCACTCTCATCATGAACTCACCTCACACTGTTGCTCCCGCCACTGGCAAATTGGGGGTTCTCACAGTTGGTCTTGGCGCAGTCGCCACCACTTTGATTGCCGGCGTTGAACTCGCCAAACGCGGACAAGGAAAACCGATCGGCTCAATGACGCAGATGGGAACAATCCGCCTCGGCAAGCGCACAGATAATCGCAGTCCACTTGTGAAAGATTTTGTCCCCCTCGCTCGACTCGAAGACATCGTTTGGGGAGCATGGGACGTGTTCCCCGATGACGCATACGTCGCTGCTTCACGTGCAGGCGTACTCGAGCAAGGAAAGCATCTCGAGTCAATCTCAGAAGCATTGCGAGATATTCGTCCGATGACCGCAGCGTTTGAACGCAAGTACGCCCGCAATCTGACTGGCGAACACACCAAGGGTGACATCAGCAAGCGCGACATGCTCAACGCGATTCGCGCCGACATCAATCGTTTCCGTGATGAGAAAAAAGTTGATCGTCTCGTCATGATCTGGTGTGCAAGCACTGAGATTTTCATTGAGCCCGGCCCACAGCACATGACGCTTGAATCTTTCAATGCCGCAATCGATGCAAACGACGAAATGATCTCGCCAGCAATGCTCTATGCGTACGCATCAATTCTTGAAAATGTTCCGTTTGCAAACGGCGCACCAAACCTTGCGGTCGACACACCTGCATTGCGCCAATTAGCAACTGATATGAATGTGCCAATCAGCGGCAAAGACTTTAAAACAGGTCAGACACTCATGAAAACAGTGCTCGCTCCAATGCTTAAAGCACGTCAACTTGGTTTGGCCGGTTGGTACAGCACCAACATCCTGGGCAACCGTGACGGAGAAGTACTTGATGCTCCCGAGAACTTCAAGACAAAAGAAGAATCAAAACTCGGCGTGCTCGAAGACATTCTTGAGCCAGCCAAGAACCCAGATCTTTATGGCAATGTCTTTCACAAAGTAAGCATCAATTACTACCCACCGCGTGGTGACAACAAAGAGGGTTGGGACAACATCGACATCTTTGGATGGCTGAACTATCCAATGCAGATCAAGGTCGACTTCTTGTGCCGTGACAGCATTCTTGCTGCGCCGCTTGCGCTCGACTTAGTGCTCTACAGCGACCTCGCCCAACGTGCTGGTCTTGGCGGAATTCAAGAGTGGTTGTCTTTTTATTACAAGAGTCCACAGGTCGCTCCTGGTTTGTATCCAGAACACGATCTCTTTATTCAGTTGACCAAACTCAAGAACACACTGCGATGGATCATGGGCGAAGACCAAATCACCCATCTGGGCCGCGAGTACTACGAAGAAGACTGACATGCCAGATTCCGTGAGCATGTCTCGCGTCAACCTGCAACCCATGCTCTATGACTTGGCGTGCGTTCTTGTCATGGTTGTCATTGGCACACGAAATCACGACGAAGACACCGGCATCAGCGCAGTCCTGGGTGTTGCTTCCCCGTTTTGGATCGCCGTAGTGATTGCATGGATCGTGCTTCGTGCGCATCGCTCACCGCGCGCAATGTCTACTGGTGCCGCTGTCTGGGTCATCAGTGTGGGCGGAGGAATGTTGTTGCGACATTTCGCCTGGGATCGCGGAACCGCCGGCGCCTTTATTGTGGTGGCCACAATATTTTTAGGCGCAACCATGATGGGCTGGCGCGCAATCGCAAATCGCTAGCGCAACTGCATCACTAACATTAGAAGGAGTCAAAGCACGTGGAATCTTTCAATCACGATCAAGTTGCAATGGTTGCCTCATACGCCACATCAATTCACCGCGGACAGTACCGCAAATCGCCTTCAGGGAAAAACAATATCCCATACATTGCCCATCTCTTTGATGTTGCCAGCATTCTGATATCTGCAGGTGCTAGTTCGGATGAAGTCTGTGCCGGATTACTGCATGATGCAATCGAAGATCAAGGCGGAAATCCTCAGGCAGAAAATATCAACCGGATGTTCGGATCTGATGTTCGGACATTGGTAGAGGGATGCACTGACTCCACCAGTACCGAACCCGACAAAAAACTTCCGTGGGAACAAAGAAAAAAAGCCTACATAAAGCATTTTGAAACCGCTTCAGACTCTGTTCGCAGAGTGTCATGCGCCGACAAGATCAGCAATATGCGAGCAATTATCGCCGATCTTGAAAAAACTGGTAACAACACTTGGAATCTTTTTTGTCGAAGCATTGAACGCGATGGAAAGAAAAATATCCTGCCACTGGACGAGCGCCGCGAAAAAGTATTGTGGTATCACGACGGAATCGGCAAGGTAGTTGATGATAACAGTGCAACTATCGGCAAACTTGCAGACCTCTACACCTCAACTCTGGGGCAATTGCATATTGCCGCAGAAACCTACACTCAGTAGCGCGACTTTTTATCGCTTGGTCCTCTAAACCGCATCGGCGGGTCTAGTTCAATTGCTTTTCCACGTTTGTACGTGTCAGAAGGACGACCTCGAGTTCCGCCAGATGGCGTGAGTGATCCGGCTTCGACAAACTCGACTAGTCCCTTTGTTTCAGCAACTTTGCGACGAAAGTTTGCTGAATCAATTTCCCATCCAAGAATTGTCTCGTAAACATTTCGTAGTTCACTTAATGAAAAGCCTTTCCGATTACAAAAAGACGTAGCGGCTGACGTCTCTTCAATTAGCTTGATTGCTTTTTTATAGGCTGTTCTCACAATTTTGTTATGGTCAAATTCAAGTTTCAGTTTTCCTGACAAAATTCGTTGCACCGGTACGAGTTCTGCAGTTGCAGCATCAGACCCAGCACTGAGGACATCAATGATTGGCAATAGCGCCACATAGGCGATGGTTACGTATCTGCCACGAGGGTCACGGTCGGGGTCACCGAATGCGCGTCCTTGGTGCAACTGGTCGGCCTCAACTTTGATTCCAGTTTCTTCGAACAATTCACGCATTGCTGCCCGACGAAGCGACTCATTGGGCTTCACGATTCCGCCGGGCAAAGCCAGCACTCCAGTTTTGGCGGTCTCGCGATGCACGACAACTGTTTTGAGTTCTTTGTTTTCAATGGTCATGGCCACGATGTCCACAGCGACATAGAAAGGTACTGGTTTCGTTGCCACACCCAGACTATAGAGTATGAAGTACATCTAAATCCAGTTCGTCATCATATTGACGACAAGAAAGGCAAATTATGACTAAACCCCATCCACAACTTTCCCGTCCAGAACTCCATCGAGCCGCAGGGGCGTTCCTCGCCGCCGCTATCGCTGACGCCATGGGGGCAATTTTTGAATTTCAAGAAGGCGGATTATTTGACCGCACTTTCCCTACGTGGGTTTTAACAGGCCACGGCGAAATGCGCGGGGGCGGTTCACTTGCTCCCGGAGAATTCACAGACGACACGCAGATGGCGCTTGCGCTTGCATTGTCTTTGATTAATTGTGGTGAATTTACTAGCGACGATGTGTGGTTGCGTTGGCAGGCATGGGCATCTGATGCCAGGGATGTCGGAATCATTACCCGAAATGCACTTGGTAACAGCGGTCACGTTGGTGCCGCACAAGACGCACATGACTCCATCGGACAAAGCGCGGGTAACGGCGCACTCATGCGCGTCACACCTCTCGCGTTGTGGTGCGCAGATTGGTCTGTCCAAGATCTCATGGCACTTGCCGTCGAGCAGTCAGCGCTTACGCATTTTGATCCGGCCGCTGGTTGGGGTGCTGCAATCAGCGCCGAACTAATCCGACGTGGCATTCATGGCGCACATCCCATTGATGAAATCGACGATGTGTTGTCGTATGTTCCCCAGCCTTACCGCGATCAATTCGCAGCCGTGCTCGGTGCAGACTTTGATCCCCACACTTACCAAGGGCCATCAAACGGCTCCGTCTGGATCTGTCTCGCCCAAGCCATCTGGGCAGTGCGTCATTCCAATTCATTGCCCGACACACTGCGCAACGCCATCAACTTAGGAGGCGACACCGACACGGTGGCATGTGTTGCAGGTGGTCTAGCTGGATCACTTTATGGCATTCAGGCGATTCCATCTCGATGGCTCGCCCATGTCAATGGCAGTCTGCGTCTTCCAGATGACACAGTTACTTTCTTTGACTCCGCACACCTGCAAGATATTGCCCGTCAATTAGTGGGCCGTCATGCGGCGACCATGAGCCATGTCGAAACAGCAGCAGGCCCCCAAGAGGTCGCGCCAAATGTATTCGCAGCAAATCTCGCCGGTGCAGCCACAGCACCCACCGATTGGGCAATATTGTCGTTTTGTCGCACAGAAGATCGTTTCAAGAATCACATCAATCGTCGCGAGTCCTACATCATCGACGAGAGCGGTGATCACAACTCCGACATTATGAGTATTGTCACCGACGCAATTGACACCATTAATGCATTCCTTGCCGCAGGTACTCCTGTCGTCGTGCATTGTCACGGTGGCCACAGTCGCACTGGTCTCATTCTCAAGGCATGGGCGATGCGCCAATACGGCTACTCCGAGCGCCAAGCCCATACGTGGCTCCAGGACTCGTGGTCGGCATACGAGGACTACAACACCAGTTTCAAAGAATTTCTTCGAACAGAATGGGAATAAAATCTATGTGTTTGACGGCGACATGCCAGTACCCGGAGATAAATGCCCGTATTGCACATGGCTATCGAATCGCGCTACCTAGTTAGTCCTTAAGCATTGCGAACAAGACCGATAGGTCGGCCCATTGAGATGCCATGGTGATAATGATTGAAAACAGTTCACTAATAGCTGTTGTGGCTATGTCGGTGACTAAGAAAATTGAGTCGCCGTTCATGACGTATTTTTGGCCTAGGCGTGCTTCGTTGAAATTATTGACTTCTTGCAGTGTCGCCAAATTATTTGACACGCCACTCGCCACGCACATGGTTACTCGTATGTAGTCATCGTGGCCTGTTTTGTCGGGAATAATAACGATCTCCATCTGTGTGGACTCGTATGTAATGTGCACTATTGGATGCGATGATTCGATGTTCCATTCTTTTACCTCTAGGTCAAGAAGTTTGAGTTCGTTCTCGATCTGCTCACGAACAAGTGCGACACATTCACGCTCGAGGGTCACGGAGAAACCAATTTCTGAGTTATACACGGCAAGATGAGTTGGATTGGTTGACGACAGCGTCATTGCCCAATCTTCCTGCGAGAAATTTTCAGTTAATCCGTGACCCAAGACGTAGGCGTCGCACTCAAACTTGAGATGGGGTGTTGCATTAATCGCAAACACAAGAGTGTTGGCGCGACCTCCGTAGCGTGACCAGTCCATTGTGCATGTCATTTTTTCGTCACCGACCTCGATGACGACAAACGGAGCAAGAAAATTTGGATACTCGTCTTTGTCAACTGGTCCAGGCCAATCATTAATCAGTTCGCCTAATCGACGCGCTTGCATTGAATTTAAATTGATACTGATGTCTCCGTCGTTACCGAACTCAAGATCAGATGGCATCCACTCAACAGGGATATCGCCATGAACTTCTTCTGCTCCTGAACTTACAATGCATACTTTTTGGTCTGGTGACACCTTGAGAGTGCACATGTTTGATTCGATCACTAGCCCTGCAACATGGCGCAGAAATACTGGAGCAAAGGGCATCAACAGATCGAACGGACTGCCGTCAAGGACAGCGTTGCCCCACACTGTTGTGTTGCGTTCTTTTGCGCACCACGTGCGCTCACCGTCACGGATGCTCAACCACACAACTTCTCCGGCGGTCTCTAAGCGCCGTGAGACCTGTTTGACAAAATCGAATCGCTCAATGTCGTCTTTTGTGAGTTCGATGCTCCAGCCGCTGGGCGGCAGTTGAATCTGGGCCAGAGTCATCAGTCGGCCTTTAGGTGGTAATTGTAGGTGGGTGCATCTGCTGGCAATGAGTTTGCAGTGTCTGATGCTTGGTATGACGCTTTGTGCGTGTGACCAGATTTTGATTCTTCACGCTGTGTGTTGATGTCAGCCAGAATCGCAACCAATTTTTGCGCATCGGGCATTGGCATTGCAGGAAAGACAATGACGGGCTCGAGGAATTCGTCAGATGTGCTGCAGTGAGCCCACTTGCCGTCGCTGCTAGATGGGCACTGACCCAAAAGCTGCGTGAGCATGAGATTGAGTTCATCGGTAACGGATGAATCGAATGGGTCGGAAGATGGATGTGTCATGAGGTGGCTCCTATATTTTGTGACTAGTAGATTGTGATGATGCACCAAGGGTGCAGAATAAAATGAACGCACTGAGAGATCAGTTGGTTCTTTGCATTGGCTCTAGCCGTAGACGCACACGCTCTCCCCTCGTGGATGTGTGACCTCATCGTGAGAATTCACAGTCCCCGCACTATGACATAGGGGTGCTGCAGGGTTGCGCCTCAAGCCCGAGGTGGAGTCCTCGAAGTCAGAGGATGATATTGGTGATCGCGCCAGTTTCGGCACCCTGCACCAATTTGGCGTATTTTGCCAATACTCCGCTGGTGTAGCGAGGGGCATTGGGGGTCCAGCCCTTGCGGCGCTTTTTAAGTTCTTTGTCTGAGACCAAAAGGTTCAATTCCTTACTGGGCACGTCGACGCGCACAATGTCGCCATCTCGAACAAAGGCAATCGGCCCGCCGTCCACAGCCTCTGGAGCCACATGTCCAATACAGAATCCCCATGTGCCGCCACTAAAGCGACCATCGGTAATGAGCGCGCAGTCGGCCCCACGGCCAGCGCCCTTGAGCGCGCCCGTGATGGCCAGCATCTCGCGCATGCCGGGACCGCCCTTTGGTCCCTCGTAGCGAATCACGATCACTGTGCCCGGCTTGATGCTGCCGTCCATGACTGCAGCCATCGCGCCGTCTTCACCATCGAACACGCGCGCAGGACCTTCGAAGACCATCTGATCTTTTGACAGACCCGCCACCTTGACCACCGACCCATTGGGCGCAAGTGATCCGGTCAACACATTGATGCCGCCCTCTGCATGAATGGGATTGCTTAGTGAATGCACGACTTCGCCATCTGGATCTGGTGGATTGATGTCCGCCAGGTTTTGAGCCATTGTCTTGCCTGTGCATGTCAGAACGTCGCCGTGCAAGAGCCCCGCATCAAGTAGATGTTTGAGAACCACCGGAACACCACCGATGCGATGAACATCTGTCATGTGATATTTGCCGCCAGGTTTTGTGTCGGCGATATGCGGAACGCGCGCAGCAACACGATTGAAGTCATCAAGACTGAGCGCAACTTCTGCTTCGTTTGCAATTGCGAGTAAGTGCAGCACAGCGTTAGTGCTTCCGCCAAGTGCATTCACAACTGCAATTGCATTCTCAAATGCTTTTTTTGTCATGATGTCACGCGGACGGATTCCGAGGCGCAACTGATTCATTACTGCTGCGCCTGCACGGGCTGCATCTGTTTCGCGACTCGGGTCTATTGCGGGCGCTGATGCGCTGCCAGGCAAACTCATTCCTAGTGCTTCGGCGATTGATGACATTGTGTTGGCCGTAAACATTCCGCCACACGCGCCTTCTCCGGGGCATGCAGCACGCTCGATGTCACCAAGTTCTGCTTCGGACATTGTGCCGGCACCAACGGCACCGATCGCTTCGAACACAGTAGTGATGTCAATGTTTTTTCCGGCGTGTACGCCCGGCACCGTGGAGCCGTTGTAGACAAAAACAGACGGCAAGTTAAGACGCGCTGCAGCCATCAACATTCCGGGAATACTTTTGTCGCATCCGGCTAGTCCGACAAATGCATCAAAGCGTTCGGCATGAATCACAGTTTCGACACTGTCGGTGATGACCTCGCGACTCACAAGAGATGCGCGCATGCCTTCGTGCCCCATTGAGATTCCGTCGCTTACTGTGATGGTGC
>CANLAH010000048.1 GCA_947488685.1 Acidimicrobiaceae bacterium
GCAAGTTCAATAGCAGCGGTACTTGTTTGCTCGTCTGTTCCGATGACGATGAATCGATGTACATCTGCAAGGCGGGCTGCAATGAGCGTGTCGTCTGCTGACACCGACATTTTGTCGTCAAGAATATGACAGTGAGTATCGGTCCATTTCATGGCGCACCATCACGCTTTGCGACGAGGGAACAATGAGTCACCCTTGAGAACAGCATGTCCGGCTTGGTATCCGCCCCACTGAGTTGACGACGGGATTCGTTGGTCTTGGATGTTTCCGACCAGACCAATTCGACGCCAGATCTCTTGGGCGGTATCAGGCATCGCAGGGTACGACAAGATTGCAATGATGCGCAATGCCTCAAGTGCGTCACCCATGACTGCATCAAGATCCACGCCCGGTTCTGCTTTCCAGGGCTCATGTGTTTCAAGATGTGCATTTGTTGCCCGAATCAGCGACCATGTTGCATCGAGCGCCTTGCTCGGCTGCACATTTGCCCAATGGCTAGTTGCATCAGCAACTGCCTGTTGTGCAATCGCTGCCAGTGCACTGTCTTGTCGTGGCGCTGTTCCGAGTCCTGCACATTTTTTTTCAATAACAGTGGCAATACGCGCGGTGAGGTTGCCCAAGTTATTCGCAAGATCTGAGTTGTAACGACCAATCAAACCTTCGTACGTGAAATCACCATCATTGCCATAGTTCGTGTTGGCTAAAACGTAATAACGAAAGGCATCAACACCGACATCATCAACAAGATCAAGTGGGTCAACCACATTGCCAGATGTCTTGCTCATTTTTTCGCCCCCGACAAGGAGCCAGCCACCGACAGCCCATCCTGCGGGTGGTTCAATGCCAGCAGACATCAGCATGGCGGGCCAATAGATGCAATGGAAACGCAAAATGTCTTTACCGATGAGATGATGATTGACGGGCCAATATTTTTCAAATAAAGATTCATCATCTGATCCGTACCCAAGCGCCGTGATGTAGTTGGCCAGGGCGTCAAACCACACGTACGCCACATGGGAGTCATCGAAGGGGAGCGGGATTCCCCACTTGAGCGTTTTGCGGCTCACAGAGAAGTCGTTCAGTCCTTGCTTGATGAAGCCAGTGACTTCGTTGACGCGATGCTCTGGTACGACAGCCCCAGCATGGTCGGAATACCACTTCAGTAATCGATCTTCAAAGCGTGACAAGCGAAAGAAATAGTTTTCTTCTTCTACTCGGTCGACTGGTTTTTTATGTATTGGACAGATGTTATTTTGCGCTTCTTCCTCGGTGTAATACGCCTCACATGCCACGCAATAAAGACCACTGTATTTATCGAGTTCAATATCACCCGCGTCAAAACACGCTTGGAGCAATTTATTGACACCAACTCGATGGCGATCTTCAGTTGTACGAATAAAATCCGTGTAAGAAATATTTAGTCGTCTCCATGCCTGCTCAAAAAGTGGCGCAATGTCATCGGCAAACTTCTGAGGCGTTACTCCCGCTGAGTCGGCCGCTTGTTGAATTTTGAGGCCGTGCTCGTCTGTCCCGGTAAGAAAATGAACATCATCACCGAGTAGTCGATGCCAACGAGCAACTGCATCGCCGATGATTGTGGTGTAGGCATGCCCAAGATGCGGGCGTGCGTTCACGTAATAGATCGGGGTGGTGAGGTAATAACGATTCACTCCATGCAGACTAGGTCGTTTGAAGTCACTGACCTCGGCTCGTTTTATTTTGGTGCTTGTCCGTAGATTTGAGGGCATGCCGTACGAGTTTGATGACGCAATCGTTGCCGTCCCCGAAACTGGCGGAATCTATCGAACGCCAATTATCGGTGGTTGGGACATTGGCGTCAATGCCAACGGCGGCTACTTGATGGCTCGTGCAGCCCACGCAATGCGAATGGCATCAGGTCGTCGTGATCCACTCACGGTGACGGCTCACTATTTGGCACCAGCGCTCGCCGGTGATGCGTCCTGCGTCACCGAGATCGTGAAATCCGGAAAACGCATCAGCACGGTTGTTGCAACTTTGCGTCGAGACGATCGTGAACTCATGCGACTCATTGGTTCATTTGGTGAGGTTCAATCCGAGAGTACGGCGCATTACGTCACGGCGACGCCACCTGATCTGCCCCCAATTGAGGAGTGCGTTGCGCGTCGTAATCAACCGACTCCAATTCCGATGGGAATTGCCCAACGAGTCAGTCTTTTTATCCATCCCGATGATGCTGGCTTTTCATCGGCAACGCCACCTGGAGTTGGTCGAATGCGGGGCTGGTTTAGTTTTGCTGACGACAGACCCATTGACACGTTGGCATTGTTGCTAGCGGCAGATGCGTTTCCGCCAACTTGGTTTAACATTTTTGGTTCTCAAGGATGGGTCCCAACCCTTGAGATGACCGTGCATGTTCGTGCCGTTCCCGCTCCTGGTCCGTTGCGCTGTTCGTTCACCACGCGCGTTGTGCAAGGTAATTGTTACGAAGAAGATGGCGAGATGTGGGACTCGAATGGTGTTTGCGTCGCGATGAGTCGCCAGTTAGCGCTTGCGCCTCTTGTGGCAACTTGAGCGATGTACTACTGCTGAATTGCTAAGTCGTACACACGCTTTCGAGCGATGCCCAGAACAGAACTGACTTCATCAACTGCTTGGCGAGTGCTGAGACCCGCAGATTTACGTACGCGGAGTTGCTCTGCGATGTCGTCGTCAGAGACGTCGTGAGATGAGTCGCTCACTCCTTCAAGCACGATGACGTACTCGCCGCGTGGCTCGATGTCGCTGACATGTTGCATTGCTTGTGTGAGTGTTCCGCGCCATGTTTCTTCGTGCATTTTTGTGAGTTCGCGGGCCAAGACAACTCGTCGCTCAGGATCGCACACAGCAATGAGATCAGCAATAGTCTTCGCTAGTCGATGAGGTGCCTCGTACAAAACCAGAGTGCGCCGTTCGCGAGTAATCTCAGTTAATCGTTGGCGTCGCTCCGCACCCGCACGCGGAAGGAATCCATCAAAAGCAATTCGCGTTGTAGAAAAACCACTGATGATGACAGCCATCACAAATGCTGCTGGTCCAGGAGTTGCGCTCACAAAGTATCCAGCGGTAATCGCTGCGCGAGCGATGCGTTCGCCAGGGTCACTAATGCCTGGTGTTCCAGCGTCAGTGATAAGAGCCACAATATGTCCTGCTGCAAGTGCTTCAAGAACTTTGGAAGTCGCGTCGTGTTCGGTGTGATCGTTGGCAACAATAAGACGCTCGGGATGCGCGCCAATATGTTTGAGAAGTCGCCCGCTGTGGCGAGTGTCTTCGCAACACACCACATGTGCCGCCGACAGAACTGCCACGGAGCGTGTCGTCATGTCTTGCAGATTGCCGATCGGGGTGGCGACCAACCAAAGCCCCGGAATAATTGTTTGAATTGCGTCATTGGACATGGCGAACCTCAACAATGTCTCCAATATGCAAGTTCCATCGTTCCATGGAGCCGTTCGTTGCTTCGATAACGGTGGCAGCGCTCCACACCGGTGCGTCTACACGCCAAGGACTGATTCGTTTGATGTGCAGCACGACCCCTTGTGCGTCGAGATACGCAACGTCAAGTGTGTGGACGACGCCGAATGTATGTATCCAGCGACACGGTTGCAAAACCAATGGTTCATCAATGTCGACGACACCAATAAGGCCACGCCGCCGAGCAGGACGACTGCTTGCCAGTTTTGCCGATGCAAGCACACGAGCATCAGACACCAACCACACTGACGAAAAGTGAGCAGTGGATTTTTTTCGCAGACCCATGAGCGACCAACCAGGCGTGACAGTGTCACACGTTGAAGCGAATCTCCACAGTGTCGCCGTCAAGGAACTCGTACTCTTTTCCTTCGGCACGAATTTTGCCTTGTTCTTTGGCTTTGTTCCATGAACCAATCTCAAGTAGTTCATCCCAATGAATAACCTCTGCACGAATAAATCCGCGTTGTAGGTCAGAGTGAATCTTTCCGGAGCATTCTGGAGCTTTTGCACCTGCATTAAATGTCCACGCCCGCGTTTCTTTTTCTCCTGTTGTAAAAAATGTGCGTAATCCGAGCAGGTGATATGCGCTGCGCACCATCCGAGTGAGCGCACCTTCGCCGAGTCCGAGCGCTTCGAGCATTTCTGCTCGGTCAGTCGGTTCAAGAAGTGCTGCCTCTGCCTCGATCTGCACACTCATTCCCAATACTTCGACATCATTGGCGTATGACGCGCCAGGGGGAGCGATCTCGGCACGCACTCGTGCCTCGAGTTCGGGGATGCGATCGAGTTCGTTTTCGCCGACGTTAATAACCGCCAAGACACGACGATTAGTCAGCAAAAAATGAGGAGCCAATACTTCGCGGTCGGCAGCGCTCATCTCCGAGCGATAAATTGGTACGCCACTATTTAGAATGTCATGAGCGCGTTGCAGTATGGCAACTTCTTCGGCAACACCTTTGTCGACGCGTGCTGCTTTTTGTACTCGCTTCAGTCGCGAGTCAACTGTTTCAAGATCAGCAAGTGCGAGCTCGAGTTCGACGATCCGTAAATGCTCAAGTGGATCATCGGGCCCCGTGACGTCTGAGTCAATAAATGCGCGCAAGACCAGCACGATGGCGTCGACCTCACGAATGTTGGCCAAAAATTTGTTGCCAAGACCTTCGCCCTTGCTTGCGCCTTCGACAAGACCACCGATGTCGACGACCTGAACGGCTGCATGGATGGTTTTTTTCGTCTGTGACATCACGGCAAGAGCATCAAGTCGTGAGTCAGGCACTTTGGCGACTCCGATGTTGGGGTCTTTCGTGGCAAAGGGGTAGGGGGCGGCGAGCGCACCCCCACCAGTCAGGGCGTTGTAGAGAGATGATTTACCTGCGTTGGGGAGACCAACAAGACCGAAACATTCCATGGGAAATACCACGCTACCGTTGTTGCGTCTGCCCTTGGGATTGTTACTATGGCGGTAGTGTTAATTCCCCATAAGCACCTGACCCCAATCGAGGCAAGATGACATCGTTCGACCTAGATCTCACCAAATACAGCCTCGGATGGAACGACGACGTGGAATACGCGTTCACGCCCGAGAAGGGGCTTAACGATCGGGTTGTTGAGCAGATCTCTTGGTGGAAAGGCGAGCCAGAGTGGATGCGCCAAATGCGGTTGCGCAGTTTGCAGACCTTTGATCGCAAGCCAATGGCTGAGTGGTTTGCCGTCAACATGCCAGACATTGATTTTCAAGACATCTACTACTACCTCAAGCCAGCGACAGGTCAGGTTGACGAATGGGATGACCTGCCAGAGCAGATGAAGGCCACATACGAAAAACTCGGAATCCCTGAGGCTGAGCGTAAATACCTTGCTGGAGTTACTGCGCAGTATGAATCAGAAGTTGTGTTTCACCGCAACCGTGTTGAACTCGAAGAACAAGGAATTCTGTTTTGTGACATGGATACCGCATTGCGCGAATATCCAGAACTGGTCAAACAGTATTTCGGAACCATCATTACGCCCGGAGACAATAAGTTTTCAGCGCTCAATACGTCGGTGTGGTCTGGCGGATCATTCGTGTATGTGCCGCCAGGCGTTGAGTGCGAAATGCCGCTACAGGCATATTTCCGTATTAACAGCGAAAGCGCCGGACAGTTCGAGCGCACGCTCATTATTGCCGATGAGGGTTCAAAAGTTCATTACATCGAAGGTTGCTCTGCACCTGTTTACACAAAGAACTCGTTGCATAGTGCTGTTGTTGAAATCGTGGTCAAGCCAAGTGCACACGTGACATACACAACTATTCAGAACTGGTCACCAAACGTGTACAACCTTGTGACAAAGCGTGCCCGCGTCGAGACAGAAGGTCACATGGAGTGGATCGACGGCAACATCGGATCCAAACTCACCATGAAATATCCAAGCGTGTACCTGATGGGTCCAAAAGCAACTGGCGAGGTCTTGTCCGTTGCATATGCCGGCGCCGGACAACATCAAGATGCTGGTGCAAAAATGGTGCACTGTGCTCCTGAAACATCTTCAAAAATCGTGTCAAAGAGCATCAGCAAAGACGGCGGAATCACCACCTATCGCGGACTCGTTCGTGTCGAAGAAGGCGCCTATGGCTGCAAGAGTCACGTGCAATGTGATGCGTTGATTCTTGACGAAGAAAGCGAAAGTCGCACATTCCCGTACATGGAAGTCGGAGAACGTGACGCTCAAATCGGACACGAAGCGACAGTGTCAAAAATTGCAGACGAGCAACTGTTCTACCTACAAAGTCGCGGACTCTCTCAAGAGCAGGCGATGGGCATGGTTGTCAATGGCTTCATCGAACCAGTCACGCGCACGCTTCCTATGGAATACGCCGTTGAGTGGAGCCGCCTGATTGAACTCCAGATGGAGGGCTCAGTCGGCTAATCAGGTATAAAATCCCTGATGTGGCAATGCGGATTGAGTGTAAACATTATGAAAGCAGAACATACGCTGGCGACGAAGTCGTGCGTAAATGCAACCTTGACTTGGCGCCTGAGGCCCCATGGCGCTGCCCAGCAAACTGTGACAAATTCGAACGACGGCTCATCGACGCTGGTTGGACTCGCGGAAGTGTCGTGCCAACATCGGCGCCACTTGAGCCGCCAGGGCTCGATGATGGCTCTGCCGCCGCAGTTCTTGAGGCTGCAGAAAACATCATCAACGCGATTGGACACAGCGTGCGACATGATCTCGAAAACGAACGCACAAAGCGTCGTTGGTGGCGACGAAACAAATAATTCAACACGACTTTTTGTAGTGAGGCAGCCATGAGCACAACTCCTGTGTCTCTGCCGAGTGCCGAAGAAGAAATCTGGCGATACAGCCGTATCGCAGAACTAGACCTTGGCGCGTATTCAACTGGTTCGCTTCGAACAGAAACCATCGGCGCTGATGCACTTCGCGTGACTGACGCCATCACTGGCATTGCGTTGACTACTGATGTTGACGTTTTTGCTCGCCTCAACTCAGAACATGTCGCATCCCACCCGCAAGATGTGGTGTGCCTGCATATTCCAAGCGGAAAAGTTTTCGAGACGCCCATCGAAGTTGTGCATACTGTCCACGAGTCGGGTCTTATCGCGTTTCCACGTTTAGTTATTGATGCTGGCCAAGACAGCGAAGCGACTGTGATCGAACGCTTTATTTCAGCAGACGGCATTACAAGTGTGGTGTGTCCAGTTCTTGAAGTGCGTGCTGCTCAAAGTGCTCGCATTACTTATGTAGCCATTAATCAACTCGGACTCAATACATGGAAAATCGCGCATCAACAGTCTGTTGGTTACCGCGACTCAAACACGCGACTTTTCACGGTTGCATTAGGCGGAGACTATGCCCGTGTTCGCACAGAAGCTCGACTCGTCGAACAGGGAGCATCTACTCAGCAAGTAGCGCTTTATTTTGCCGGCGGTAGCCAAATGCATGACTTCAGAACATTGCAAGTACACGCTGCCCCCAAGACATCGAGTGACTTGTTGTTTAAAGGTGCGGTTCGAGATGTTGCTCGCAGCGTATATACCGGTCTCATCCACATCAAGGAAAACGCCAGAGGATCTCAGGCATATCAAACCAATCGCAACCTGACATTGAGTGAGGGGGCATGGGCAGAAAGTGTTCCGAACCTTGAGATTGAAACAAATGACGTGAAATGCAGCCATGCCAGCACCGTCGGACCAATCGACGAAGATCAAAGGTTTTATCTTGAGAGTCGCGGCGTGCCACCATCTGTCGCAGAACGTCTCGTCGTTATGGGATTTTTCAATGAAGTTATCGATCGCTTGCCTTCGTTCACTGGTGTCGATGCGCTCAGGGCCGAGGTGGCTCGCAAGCTTTTGGCAGAGCACATTGAGATTGGGCACTCATGAAATCAACAATTGTCTGCGCTCTGAATGAGATTGAACCCGGCAAAGCAATGCGAGTCATGGTTGACGCAATAGCAGTTGCAGTGGTGCGCATTGACGATGACGTGTATGCAATCGCTGATACCTGTAGTCATGCCAAAGTCTCGTTGAGCGAAGGAATTGTTTTGTGTGATACCAAAGAAATCGAATGCATCCGTCACGGCAGCGCTTTTAGTCTCGTGACGGGGGAGCCAAGCACACTGCCTGCGACGCAGCCAGTAGCCGTTTTTTCGGCACGAGTCGAAAACGGCAATGTTCTGATTGAAACGAGCAACTGACCATGAGCACACTCGAAATAAAAAATCTGCGAGCAACCGTCGGAGGAAAAGAAATCCTCAATGGGGTCAACATCACAGTCAATTCCGGAGAAGTACACGCTGTCATGGGACCAAACGGTGCCGGAAAATCAACATTGGCCGCTGTCATCATGGGCAAGTCAGGATACGAAGTAACAGAAGGCACCGTCACTCTCGACGGTGTTGACATGTTGGCTCTGCCAACCTGGGAGCGCGCTGTTGCCGGTCTGCATCTGGTGATGCAATACCCAACAGAAGTACCTGGTGTCCACATTGATGAAGTTCTTGCCGAAGCACTGTCGGCACGCGGTCGCAGTACAAAAGATCTAACTGCGCGCATCGCCACCGAAGCTCAACGAATTGGTTTTGACGCAGACATCGTTTCGAGAGCACTCAATGTCGATCTTTCTGGTGGTGAAAAAAAACGTAACGAGACCTTGCAGCTCGCTGTTCTTGAGCCTCGAATCGCCATCTTGGATGAACTGGACTCAGGCCTTGACATTGACGCTCTTCGGGCATGTGCGATGCGAGTAGAGGCCGCAACTACCGAGCAAAACCTTGGAGTTCTAGTAATTACTCACTATGTTCGCTTGCTCGAAGAACTGAAAGCCGACAAAGTACATATTTTAGTAAATGGTCGAATTGTCACGACGGGTGGTCCCGAGTTGGCAGACACGCTTGAGCGTGATGGCTACGCCGCCTTCGCATAAATACAGTAGAACCTTCTGATCCGTAGTCAGGCAAGAACTGAAGCAAATTTCCAGAGGTGTTTTGCGCGCTCAGTGGCATCGGTGAAACCATCACGCAACGCACGCGATCGCACTTCAAAGGAAATGGGCACATCGGGAACTAGTTGCAACAGTTCTGCGATGGGAAGCGCACCTTCACCAGGGCAACTACGACCATTAATTGCTTCGTCGAGAAGTTCTTCAAAATTCGTTGGCAGATATGCAGGCGCATCGGCAATTTGGATGTACGGGAATAACGACTTGTCGTAGGCAGCAACATCACTTGGGGTTGAGCCCGAACGTGACAAGTGCAAGTTGTCGATAAGAACTCCACTGTTGGGTTTATTCGCTTGGCACACAATGTCGGCAGCCATGCTCAATGTGTTGAGCGGGAAGATGGGGAGAAACTCACACACAATGGTGATGCCGTGTGGTGCAGCAAAATCACACGCTTGTGCATAGCGGTCAATATTTGCTTGCAAATCTTTTTTTCGGCTGGTAAACAAAATGAATTGGGCACCCACTTCAGCGGCAGATTCAATGAGTTGTTCGGCATAGTCGTCGGCCCCATCAGCAGGAATGATGGGTTCCATGTCAAGGGCAATTACTCCGGTGTCATCAAGACGCTTTCTCACTTCTTTCGTAGTAGCAGAGGTCCATGTAGCGCCATCAAACCAAATTCCACATGCTGGCCAACCTGCTCCTGCAGCAGCGGTGACCATGTCGGCCGGTAGAAGCGTTGGGTGTACACCCGCAGCGAGTGAAAGCAAGCGAGTCACTTGCGCTTCGCTTCAAAGGTAATGGGAAGCGAAGTAAGTGCTCGCAAGGCGATGTTGCGTTGATACTCGAGTTTCATATTTGGATCAACCATTTCGAAGCTCTCTATCCGATCAACAAATGTTCGAAATCCGATTGCTAATTCTCGGCGGGCAAGTGGTGCGCCAAGACAAAAGTGCGTACCTGCACCAAACGCAATATGTGTGCGGTTGTTTGACCGATCTAAATCCAGCTCATCTGGGTTTTCAAAATGTCGGTCATCGCGATTGGCTGATGCAAATCGCATATTGACGGTTGATCCTGCCGGAATCGTGACACCGTGCAGCTCTACATCGCACGTAGTGACTCTAAAAAGCCCCTGCACAGGCCCTTCAAGACGAACGACTTCTTCGACAAAAATGGGGATGTACTTGTCGGGATCACTGCGCAACTGATCCCACGCATGCGGATTTTTTGCCAACAACATGATGCCACCGGAGAGCGCATTGGTGCTTGTCTCTGAGCCGCCAACAAATGTGTCAGCCATCATCTCGGCATGTAATTCTTCGTCCGTCAGAGTGCGACCCCATTGTGGAATAACGGTATTGACAAGATCAGATAAGAGCGAGTCATTTGGCTCTGCTCGTAGGCGCTCAAAGATTGGCTGAAAATAATGCTGTGCCTCTATCTCCATCTCCGTAGACCAAAGTGCTTCCTCTTCTGTCTGCATCATTCCAAGACGCTGCACCCAGGCATCGGTCCACGCTTTTATTTGCCAGATGTCTTCTTCTACCACGCCGACTTGAAGCCCGATCACAATGAGAGGCAATGGAATTGCAAAAGCTTTCACCCAGTCGCATTCACCAGCATCAATAAATGCATCAAAGAGTTGTGTGGCGACTTTTTCGACAAGGGGATCAAGTTGCTTGATTCGGCTCGGCCGAAATGCATGATCAAATAGTGCGCGCATCTCTTTATGATTCGGATCATCTCGACTTGTCAGCGTCGGGGCAGGCACCCAACCTTTGTCGCGATACATCTGACCAATTTTTTTGCCACGAGCAATTATTTCTGGCGTATTTACTCGAACAGGTCTTTGTGAATTACTGAAACGCTCGGCATCCGTAACGACCATACGCACATCGTCGAAACGCGTGATGACATACATCCCGGTGTGTGGGTCAAGCCACACTGGCGCATCATCGCGAAGTTCCCGATAGGCGTCGTACGGGCAGTTATTGGTCTGGACATCAAAGAAGTTGATGTCAGGTGGGCGTGCTGTGTGGTCGCTCATCTATGAATCCCCCCGCGTTTTCATCTACCTTATTCACAGAAGAGAGGAAGCAACGATGCCAACCGCAGAGCAAATCATTAAGCAATTTGGCGCCGTCGAAGATGATCAGCGCTACACGCGCCTGATCGGTCTTTTTACCGATGACGCCATCTATTACGACCCGTTCATGGGTGCGCAGGTGGGCACGGATGCCATTCGCGCGTTCATGGAGCACATGGAAAAAGTGGTACCAGCAGCTGGCGTTCGATTCGATGAGTGGGAAGTGTGCGCTGGCACAACTACTGCCTGGGCTCGTTGGACCATGTACATCAAAGGAGCCGTTGGCGAAGTAGGCATCAACGGGCAAAGCATCTACCGATTACGCGACGACGGTGATGGTCTAAAGGTCTGCTTCGTTGCTGACTATCTTGACTCAAATGCGTATGCACAAGTGACTCTCGACCGCGTGCCCGACATGGTGGCACCAGCAAAACTGCCAAAGGGCACTCGCGAGCAAGGCAGTGCTCACGCGCTCATCACAAAGTTTTGGCAAATGCAAGACACACGTCAGTACGCACAATTGGCAACCTTGTTTACTGAAGATGCTGTTTTTACAGATCAGACCTCTGGAGATTTTATTGGCAAGCCTGCTATCACAGAGTTCTTGAATCGCATGGATACCGAGATGACTGCGCGAGGAATCACTTTTTCGCTCGATGACTGCGCGGGTGATGAATCCATCGGGTGGTCTCAGTGGACATGCCATCTGCCTAACGGATCATTTCCGGGCTGGACCTTACATAAAGTGCGCGACGGAAGATTCACTCTCGATTCCGATTATTTTGATGTCGTCGTCGCCGCGAAACTTCGCAAAAAGTAAGTTACAGCGGCATGTGGATTAAAGATGAGAGCGGCCTCCATCGCCGTTTCGAATTCAAAGACTTCACCGCCGCATGGGATTTCATGAATCAAGTGGCGCAACTAGCAGAACTGCACGATCACCATCCAGATTGGTCAAACTCGTATAACACCGTCAACATCACCCTGATTTCGCATGATAAAAAACAGGTGACCGATCGTGATTATCGGCTAGCTGACGCAATCGATAAATTGGTAGATCATGGCTGATCAATTGCACCCCAACGTTGTACGAGTGAAGGAGGCAGCGACGGCAGCGGGTCTCACTATAGAAACTCGCAAGTTTCCCGAGGGTACAAAAACTGCTCAAGATGCAGCCGATGCAATCGGGGTCGGGGTCGGACAGATCGTTAAGAGTCTTGTATTTGGAGTGGATGACGAAATTGTCATGGCGCTCGTCTCTGGCTCAAACCAACTTGACGAAAAGAAACTGGCCGCTGCCGCAGGCGGTGCGAAGTGCAAGCGCGTTGATGCTGATGCGGTGAGGGCCGCAACTGGGTTTCCGATCGGTGGCGTGCCTCCCTTTGGTCACAGCACACAGTTGCGTGTGTTCGTAGACCCGGACTTGTTGCAATACGACGAAGTGTGGGCTGCTGCGGGAACGTGGAA
>CANLAH010000049.1 GCA_947488685.1 Acidimicrobiaceae bacterium
AAATCTAATTCTGCATATTTTAGATACGGCATGTCTCTGCGCAAGTCCCACGCCACACCTGTTGAGCGCAAGATCGGTCCAGTTGCACCAAGCGCGATTGCTTCGTCTGCAGTAATAACGCCGACTCCTTGCAGACGTTCGCGCCAAATTGGTTGCCCCGTCATTAAAACGTCGTACTCGTCCAATCGTGGTTCAATTTTTTCGAGAATATCCAAGACATCGTCGCGCCAGCCAGCCGGAAGATCGGCTGCGAGTCCACCCGGACGGATGAAGTTATGGTTCATTCGCAATCCTGTGACTTTTTGGAAAAAGCGCAAGACTTCTTCGCGCTCACGCCATCCGTAAAGCATCATCGATACAGCGCCGAGATCCATTCCGTTTGACGCCATAAACAAAAGATGACTGCTCATGCGATTAAGTTCCGACAACAGCATCCGCATCCACACGGCGCGTTCCGGAATGTCTCCATCAATTCCGAGCAGTTTTTCTACAGCAAGCGAAAACACAAGCTCATTGTTGAGAGGCGATGCATAGTCCATGCGAGTGACATTTGTTCCACCCTGCATGTACGTGAGTTGCTCACCAGTTTTTTCCATGCCGGTATGCAAATAGCCAATAATTGGCTTGCAACGCAAGACGGTCTCACCTTGTAGTTCGAGCATGAGACGCAACACACCATGTGTACTTGGGTGTTGTGGCCCCATATTGATAATCATGGTTTGATCTTCGCCGGCATCGTGTTCGATGTCAGCCAGTGCTGCGGCCTGTGCCTCGCTCATGCGCAAAACAGCGCCAACCTCGCGCAGAACTTCTTTGGCGGTGAGTTGGCTCCGCGAACGAAGTTCTTGAGGTCCTTCGTCCGTGTTGGCCGCTGCAAAACGATCGTCGACAACGGTCATGCTGGTGACCCTTTGAACTGCACAGGGATACGCCCAAAGTCATAGTCCTTGCGCAATGGATGACCGTCCCAGTCTTCTGGCATCAAAATGCGGGTCGGATCTGGATGACCATTAAAAACAATGCCGAACATGTCAAAGACTTCTCGTTCGAGTGCTTCTGTTCCGGGATGAACATCAAACAATGTGTCAATAGTTGCGTCATCTGCTGGCACCTGAACACGCAGACGCAGGCGTTCGTGCTTTTGCATTGACATCACGCTCACAACGACTTCAAAACGCTCTGGCTTGATGTCTGCACCTACAACTCTATTTGGCATCAATAAGTAGTCAACTGCCGTCAAGTCAACACACAGATCAAAGCTGTCATCAAGAAGCGCTTTCATCACAGAAACATATTGGTCGCGCGAAACAAGCAAAACTCGTTGACCGAGTGAGACAATCACGGGACATCCGTGCAGTTCTTCTGCAGTCTTTTGCACCTCAGTCATACCGTCGGACATTTCTACTTCGACCTAAAGTTGATAGATACACCGTTAGCACCGGCAGGCACTTCAAGGATGTGTACGTTTGCGCCACCGCCTTGCTCTTTTCGACGACGCAAAATGTTCTCGTCCTCAATAAGTTGGTGCAGAGTTTCGATTGCATGAATCAAGGTCTCGGGTGTCGGGGGACAGCCAGGCGCATACACATCAACAGGAACAATCTGGTCTACGCCCTGAACGATGGCGTAGTTGTTAAACATTCCACCACTCGACGCACACACACCCATCGAGATGACCCACTTTGGTTCCATCATCTGGTCATACACCTGTCGCAGTACTGGTGCCATCTTTTGACTCACGCGACCAGCGACGATCATGATGTCGGCCTGTCGTGGCGAAGCCCGGAAAACTTCCATACCGAATCTTGCCAAGTCATAGTGCGACGCACCCGTTGCCATCATCTCGATTGCACAACAAGCGAGCCCAAAAGTTGCGCCCCAACTTGACCTCGACCGTGACCAGTTGACGAGATCTTCAACACGAGCGGTCAAAAAGTTGTGCTCGAGTCCGCCTAGCCCGTCGTCAAGAACATTGCGTACAACTCCCATTAGGCAGCAACTGTCTCTTTGCGGCCTTCGTGACCAACACGTTTGATGGTGGAAGAACTGGTGCGTGTGCTTGAGATTGCTCCTTCAAGCGAAGTATCGAGCGGTTTTTGTTTGTGAATTGGCCCCCACTCAAGGGCGCCGCGCGCAATCATGTAGACAAATGCAACAAAGAAAATGGCACTAAACGCGATCATCTCAAAGAATCCGTATGTGCCAAGAAACTCTCGATCCACTGCATACGGATATGTGAAAATGATTTCGATATCGAACATAATGAACAACATCGCGACGACATAAAAACTCACAGGAAATCTCTGTGGTGGCTCTTGACTGGCGACAATTCCGCATTCATACGGTGCTTCTTTGGCAGAACTTGGTCGACGAGGCGCAAATAATCCAGATGCAATAAAACTGATCGCACCAAACAAAATAGCAACAACCATCAGCGCAATGATTGGAAGATACTGACCCATTGCGATGACCTAGGCGTCAGCCGTGTTGAGTGCTCGGCGGTTGACCTCAACCAATTGATCACGACGATGCAAAAGCCAACACATCAGCGCAAAAATAAGTCCAGCGCCAAATGTGATGAAGATTGCGGGTTGTCGTTTTGCTCCGAGGTCACGAATCATCACCACATAGCGATGAGGTTGCGTCTCATCAATAATCGGTCGTGCAGGAGCACGTCCTGGCTCTGTGCGCTGTGCAATAACTGGCGCAACTTCTACGAGCGAGTAATGGGGCTCATGCAAAAAAGCAAAGAAGTCGAGTGAACCATTGATCTTGGGATACCTTTTGCCACCACGGTCATACACTGCGACAGTTGCATACTCGCCTGGCGCAAACTCTTTCGTGAGATTTTGCAAAATGTCATCAGATGCGGCGGCGGCTTGCCCGCGACGAGGATCGGCTTCATCTAAGGTGATCCACTTTTGGGCCGTCAGGGCAGAACTAATTGTGGCAGCGGCTTCCATTGGTGATTGTCCTGTAGTCACGATGGCTGCGTCAACAACTTCGGCGCTACTCAACAGTGAGCCATCTCGCACAATTGTGATTGGTGCCGCTGGTTTCCATGTTGGCTCTGGACCTTTGAGGCCAATGCCGTAGATCCACCAGACGAGCGCCATCAACATCATCCATCCGGCCAACCCTGCCACCGTGATCATGAATCCGAGCCGCACACCCACATTGGTGGCGAGCAACAAATACGTTCCACCGATCAGACACATCGCCATGATGAGAACTACCAGGATTCCGCGAATTTCTGGTTCCCAACCGACTGCCAACAGCGCTAACGACATCACAATCCCCGCACGTATTCAATGATGGATGTGAGTTGGGTCTCCGTGTACACCCCACCGAATGCAGGCATTCGGCCGCTTCCTTGTCCCTGTTCTCCGTAGCGCTTGCCCAACTCAGAACCACTCTTAAGGAAATCCAGCATGTCGCTTTGATTTGGAAACTGACGCACCGCCGACCCGCCCGTGAGGTTTGGTCCAAATGCACCGCCACCGGTGACTTGTGGATCTCCGTATGAATATCCCTTCGTGTGGCAACGCGCGCACGAGTAACCACCGCCGTACAAGTTGAGATTAAAAAATGCTTCTCCGAGCGAACCATACGTTCCGGCAGCAACGAGTCGCTCTGCTTCTTCTTGGAGTTCGGCGTTCTTGTCAGTCGGCAATGTTCCGCCTGCGCACGTCTTGGGATCATCTTTTAGATTGGCGCAGTTATCACGCGGAATCTGAATGCTCTTCATATACGAGATCAAGGTAGTGATCTGCTGGTCGTTCATTGGACCACCACCAATTGTTCCCCACGCCGACATCGGAGAGAACGGTCGTCCGTAGTTCAAGACGAAACGTATTTCCTCTTCAGTAAATCGATAGAGCACGGTGTTCAGCGCAGGCGCTTTCCAGTTCACTGATTTGACTTCACCTGTCTTTGGATCTGTGATAGCAAATGGTGCGACTCCACCCGTTGCCTTCATGCCACCATGACATCCGGCGCAATTGAATCCGCCTTCTGCTGTCGGAGCAAAAAGTCCTGCACCCCAATTCACGAATCTCTTATCAAAGCCGACAATCGCTCCGGCTTGTCGGCTTGGTTCGAGCACCCAGTACAGCGGAAGTGCAACGGCAACAATAGCCAAGAAGAGAATGCCCAATAATTGAGTGCGCTCAATCTTGCGCCCCTCAAGAATCTCGTCGTCGTAATACTCTTTACGGTTCGCGGCAAGCTCAATCTCTGAGCCAACTTCTGCACGTGTAGCGCGCGCATTAAAGATGGCGTAGAGGATCCATCCTCCGACTGCGATCAGCAAGATGACTGTTGCGATAGATGTGCTAACTGACGAGATCATCAGTGGCCTCCGGTGAGCCCAATACAGTGCGGCCCTTCGGCCTCTTGCCCTGTGGTGTTTATTCCGATTGCTGGACCAGCAAATACTGCGCCTGTGTCAATTACCAAAACACCATTCGTGATTGACACAGCAAAGCGATCCATTCCGCGTGGCGCTGGTCCACCTTTTTTTTCACCCACACGATTGTATTGCGAACCATGGCACGGACATTCAAACCACTGCGAACTCTTGCACTCCGGAACACGGCAACCAAGATGTGGACACTTCTGGTACAACGCCACGATTCCGGCTTCCATTCCTGAAAAAACAGGTGCTTGATTGCCATAAATAATTTTTGCTTTTCCGATTGCATCTTTTGGATACTCCGTCACCCATGAACGCGCTTCAGAGAGATACAAGAAACCTTTATTCGCACGGATTCGTTGAGTCACCTCATCAATTTTTCCGACAGAAATCTTGGAACCGAATCCGCCCTCCGCACCTTTCCACAAAAACCCGATGCACGCCGCTCCAAAGCCACCCAGACTTGCCGTCATCAATGTGACTGTGGCGCGATTAAAGAACTGGCGCCGAGTGACACCAAGAGTTTCTTCATCTGGAGGCGACCACTCCTGTATCTCTGGTGGTGATGCCTTAACCAATACTCCGCCACGAGTTGCGTTAGCCTCGCGCTCAATATCTCTGCCCGAAATTTCTGCCTCAGGCGCACTCTGTGTTTTGCGGTCACGCTGACGTGTCTCGCGCGACAACACACCGCCACCACGCACCCCACCACGACGAGCAGAAGTGAACAGCACAGCAGCGCCCAGCACGACTGCTGCGGCGATTACTAGTGAGATGATGACTGCTGTACTCATTGCTGTGTTGCCTAAATCCGTTCTGTCTCGTGCTTTTTAAAACTCAAAGAAAATTCCGTCGCGCCACGGGAAGGTGAAGTTGAAACCAGGTCCGCGAAAAAATGAACCGATGATAACTAAGACCGCCCAGAACATGAGATGCACCGTCATAAGGCTTGTCATAAATTTTCGATCTTCAGGCTTATTCGATGGATTCTTGTCAAGATACGCCGCCAGAATAAGTGCAATTAGTCCAATACCTGGCAATGTCACACCAGCAATCATTGGATGAAACATTGTGAGGAGTTCTTGAAGACCCAGGAAATACCACGGTGCCTTGGAGGGGTTTGGAGTTTGGTTGAAGTTGGCTGCTTGCAACAAAGGCGCATTGACAACCCAAGAAAACACAAACAAGAACGCTGTACACGCCAGCGATGCAACAAACTCAACAGCGAGCAAATGTGGCCATGTATGAACTTTGTCAACTGGCAACGTCTTTACTTCTTGAATAGAACCAGACTTCACAACTGTCAAAAGTCGTTGCGTGTGTCCACCAGGACCTGCAGCTAACGGCAATCCACCGCTTGCAGGCGCAGTCGCTACAACTGCATCAGCCTTATCCGCAACTGCCACTGCACCCCCTGCGCGGGCCGCGCGAGTTCGGTCAAGTAAGTGTTGTGGGATGCGAGAGTCTCCGGCTGCATCTGATGGTGCGTCTGCTCCGGATGCAGCGGCTGCTTTATCGCGTGCTTCTTGTGCACGCTTGAGAAGGTGCTCTGGAATTTCAGTCATTGCGCAGTTACCTTTCTCACAATGGTCCCGAGATTCCGCCATCTTTACGGACGCGCCAGAAATGCACGGCCATAAAAATCACAATGATGAATGGGAACAAAAGAACATGCAATACATACCATCGCAAAAGTGTTTCTGAACCGATTTCGACACCACCTAGCAACACGAATCTGACCTGCGAACCGATGACAGGCGAATAGCCCATCATGTTGGTACCAACCGTCACAGCCCACAGTGCAAGTTGATCCCATGGCAACAAGTAGCCGGTGAAAGAAAGGAGCAACGTCAGTGTCAACAACACAACACCAATCACCCAGTTGAACTCACGTGGCGGCTTGTATGCACCGTGATAAAACACGCGTGACATATGCAAAAAGACAGTCAAAACCATGAGGTGAGCGCCCCACCTGTGCATGTTTCGAACCATCAACCCAAACGTCACAGATGTCTGCAGCGTCTGAATATCCTGCCATGCATTTGTTGCTGTTGGACGATAGAAAAACATCAAGAAAATACCCGTTACCGTCAGCAAAATAAATAGGAAGAAACTCAGTCCACCTAAACAGAGTGTGTAACTCACTTTGACTGCGTGGCGCTTCACTTTGACTGGGTGCAAGTGATACAAAACCGAGTTCATGATGACGTATGAACGGTTTCGTGGACTATCGGTGTAGCCCTTACGAAAGATTGAGCCTGGTCGAAAAATAGATGTCCATGCTTGACTCCCCAAGGTGGCCTGCCCGAGTTTGGCGGCTCGCTCTTTGAGTGTTGGTCTGGGACTATCGATTACTTTTGCCATGATGTGTTCCGTTTATCTTAGAGGCGTAGGCCGTAGGCATAGCCATGAGCATTGGTACGAGTGTGACTATCTCCGGTTGCGGCAGGTTCTCCTACCTTGCCCATGATGATGACTCCGGTTGGGCAACGATCGACGCAGAGTGCACACCGCGTGCACACATCGTCGTCAATAATAAAGAGCACATGATCTGATGGATCTGCGCCTGGCATTTCGATGCCGGTTGACTCCGCAATCGCATTTGTCGCCACCATATGAATGCATTTCCATGGGCAAATATCAACGCAGCCCTCGCACATAATGCACTCACTTTGGTCGATGTGAATGAATTGTTTCGGCTTCACAGCCTTTCCAAGATATTCAGCATCCACCTCGACGAGTTGATACTCGTCGGACCACTCTGGCATTGGCGGATTGGCGTCAGTACGTGTCATAGATAAATCCTGCTATGCCTTCTTGACCAATGGACGACCGTATGGGGAAGTTTCTATTTCTTTTGTCACAGCCTGTCCGCGCTTTTGCCACCACGCACCGATTGCAATCAAAATGCCTATGAAAATCACATGAATCACCACAACAACAATATCTCGCAATGCTTCGTAACTAATCGTAAAGGGGAACTGACCGCCAAAGGCCTTGGGTTTCAAGATGTCAAAAGGACCGAGTAACAACTTGTCTTTTCGCCATCCGAGATTTTTGTCAGCATGGTCGATCCACTGGTGAGGAACCACGCCAAACGCCATGAACAGCACGAAAAAGACATACACAGAACCAAACATTGCCTCACCCCATGACACCGGAGCACCTGGTTTGCGACGTTTTCCGTAGGCCATGATTGCGTAGATCAATACCAACGTCACCGCAGAAGAGAACACAAAAGCTTGATTGACTCCTGGCCATTTCAAAATATTGATCGCAAGCATGATGGCGGCTAGTTCTCCGGACTGAGGGACAATTGGATGTACGTTCTGAGTAGTGAAACCACTGAGAACACTACTCAGGATGACAGACAAAACCGTTATTTCTCGGCATGTCACCAAAGTCACCGTGCCCACTCGTGCCAGTCTGTCCAGCACGGGTGGTTGTGCTTTTGTGCAAAAAACGAGCAGGCCATAGTTACTGATTTGTCACATGATTCCTCAAGTGGCTCGCCGATTGTCTATCGTTATGGGGTGACTGAAATCCCCGAACACCTGCTGAAACGCTCACAAGAGCGTCGTGCCGCAGCGGCCGGAGAAACTGCTCCTGGTCAGCCTGCATCCGGAGCCACTCCTGCCACTACCAGCAATGCACCAGCCGTCGCCCCTAAGGCCGCTGCCCCAGTGGTGGCTAAAGCACCCAAGCCCGTCTCCCCATCTGTGGCGGCAGCAAATGCTCGTAAAAAGATCCCCTATTGGGCAATGGCGACTTTGAGCCTCTTGCCGTTGTGGGCATTTATGTATTTTATTGCTCTCAAGCCGTCCAATGTCGTTGCGGCTGGGCCACTCAGTATTGGTGCTGAAGTTTTTGGTGGTTGTGCTGGTTGCCACGGCGCTCAAGGTGCTGGTGGTGCTGGTCGAGTGCTGTATCAAGGAGAAGTTCTCAAGACGTTCCCAAAAATTGAGGACATGCTCAATTTTGTCTACACCGGTAGCCAAAAATATGTTTCTGATGGGCTCGCCATCTATGGCAACCCCGACCGTGAAGGTGGTGCGCATGCGCCACTGTCATACAACGGAAACCCAATGCCAATGCAAGGCGAAAAAGCCGGCGGTGGTTTAACTGATGAAGAAATTCTCTCCGTGGTGTGTTACGGCCGCTACGTAATTAGTGGTGCAGACCCCAAGAGCGAAAAATGGGAAAAAGAATACGAGACATGGTGTTCCCCAGAGTCAGAAATCTTCATCGGTCTTGAGACTGGGTCAACAAGTTTTGACTCGATCGACAAAGACTTTGCCAGTCTGCCTGACAAACCAGGCTTCGTTGGCACAGAAGCACGCGCATCAATCACTGGCTAAATCACGCAACATCGTCATTCATGCGATTGACTGAGTAGTGCTATGACTGACATTGATTCTGCCCCTGTCGCGCTCAACGCCCCAGCGCGCGATACAGAAGTTCTTGTCATCGGCGGAGGACCAGCAGGTGCAAGCGCTGGTTACTGGCTTTCTCAACTTGGACACGATGTCACGATCATTGAGAAAAAAACTTTCCCACGTGAAAAAACTTGCGGTGATGGTTTAACGCCACGCGCGGTCAAACAACTTCATGACATGGGACTCGGTGATCAGTTAACACAATTTCATCGCTACGAAGGTTTGCGTGCAAAGGCACACGGTAGAGCACTCGAGATGCACTGGCCCGAACATCCGATTTATCCGCAACATGGTTATGTTGTGCGTCGCCGCGAACTCGACATGATGGTTGCAAAAAATGCACAATCCTCAGGGGCTCACTTACTAGAGGGACATGAAGCTCTCACTCCAATTCTTGATCGTGGATTCGTTCGTGGTGCAGTGATTACATCAAAGGCCGACAACACAACATTTGAAATACACGCCAAATATGTCATCGTCGCAGATGGAGCAAACTCCCGATTCGGTCGTGCGCTCGGAACTTCGCGCGCCAAGAAATGGCCATATGGCACTGCAATACGCACATATTGGGAAAGTCCACGGCACGCAGAACCCTGGATCGAATCTGCGCTTGACGTCAAGGATCGCAACGGAAACTCGATGCCTGGCTATGGGTGGATCTTCCCAGTTGGCGACGGAACGATCAACATCGGCGTGGGCTTGCTCTCTACGTTTCGAGATTTTAAAAGTGTGAACACAACACACATGCTCGATTCATATGCACACATGATTGCTGATGACTGGGGAATCAATCCAGATACACCAACCTGCAAAGCGACAAGTGGACGAATTCCGATGGGTGGTTCGGTTGGTCCCAAGATTGGCCCAACTCACATTGTCATTGGTGATGCTGCTGGCAGCGTGAATCCATTTAATGGCGAAGGAATTGACTACGCATACGAGACAGCGCACATGGCCGCAGATTGTCTACACGATGCGCTTGTGAGCGGAGACCCTGTTGCATTGCAGCGATACTCAAAATTAGTTGAAGATGAGTACGGTGAGTATTTCAAAGTGGCCAGGCTCTTTGCGCGTATCATCGGTCGGCCCGTGCTGATGCGCGAACTCTCGCGCGTTGGTTTGCAGTCGCGCACACTGATGGAGTGGGTGCTGCGAATCATGGCAAATCTTTTACGACCTGACGAAATTGGTGCAGCCGAAGTGGCGTACAAAGCGGCGGCACAAATTGTCCGCTTGTTCCCTAATGCTTAGACACACGACACTTCAACAACTACATCTTGCTCTAAATCAATAATCGCTACAGCAGACGATCCCGGATACCGGGTAATGAAATCGCGCAACGACGTTGTGTCTGAGTTAGAGCAAACTCGTTTGACTCCGACACCAAGCGGCAGAACCCAACCATTGCCCAAAATTCCTTCATCTCCATTGCTCTGCATATCAACTAGGCCCGGTAAACGGAGTTGCTCTGTACCATTTTTTGAATCAGCCTGCACGAGTGCAAACCACACCACTGCATCGCCAAGCATGTCTGCCACAAGAACACACGCCGATGGTTGTGAAAAATCAGTGCAGGCAGTTACCGAGTCATAATCATCAACATACGTGCCATCGGGAATGATCATGGTTTGGTCATCAGCAAGAGTGAGTTGTATTGCGCCGACTGTTCGACTCTCCAGCACCGACCAGCCAGGATCGGTCGTCGCCTTTGTCACCGATGCAAAGAGATCGATACGTCGTTTTGTTGTGTTGCCAACAACAGAATTAGAACCTGATCCACGCATAAAGAAAAACAGCACCGATGCAGCCACCACGGCAAGCAAACTAAAAATGACAACAACGCGACGGTTTAGTGACTGTTCCATTGCAACGCCTCATGTGCAATTTCACCAATTCGATTAATCACCGCATCGTCATGACTGAGTCCGACGAATAAAGCCTCATAAGCCCCAGGCGCCATCGCCACCCCAGCAGACAACATTGCGTGAAAAACCTTGGCGAACAGTGCCTCATCAGTGGTTTTGGCGTCAGCGAAGTTCTGCGGCGCGCTGTTTTTAAGCCCCGAACCAAAGTGCATTCCCACCAAAGTTGCGACAACGGGAAACTGAGCCACGATGCCATTCGCAGCGCATGCATCTCGCAACAACGCACTCAATCGGCGTGCCCGTGCTGAGAGTTCCATATAGACATCAGCACTGAGTTCGTTGAGTGCCGCAAGTCCGGCTGCTGTTGCGAGTGGATTGCCTGCCAAAGTTCCGGCATGAAACACAGGACCAAGCGGTGATAAATGATTCATCACAGCAGCAGAACCTCCAACAGCACCAATTGGCAAACCTCCACCAATTACTTTTCCGAAGCAAGTGATGTCTGGTCGAACGTCATACTTGGCTTGAGCTCCGCCGAGGCCCAAGCGAAAACCAGTAATAACCTCATCAAAAATTAAGAGTGCGCCAACGCGATCACACTCTGCGCGCAGACCTTCTAAAAATCCGGGCACCGGAGGCACGACTCCCATGTTGGCGGCAACTGGTTCAACAATAACAGCAGCAATATCATCATCTAAATGTGGAACAACGTTGTACGGCACCACCCATGTGTTGGCAACTGTTTCTTCTGGAACGCCGGCAGTACCTGGCAAACCCAGCGTGGCAACGCCACTTCCGCCCGCCACCAATAACGCATCAGTCGCCCCATGAAAATTGCCATGAAATGTCACGATGCGTTTGCGGCCAGTTGCACCACGAGCCAAACGAACTGCCGTGCTCGTCGCTTCTGTTCCGCTATTCATCAGACGCACGCGCTCACAACTTGGGACGCGCTCAGAGATTGCTTCGGCAAGTTTCATTTCTCGTGGCGTTGGCGCACCATACGATGTTCCGTCAACAGCAGCAGCGGTAATAGCAGCAGTCACTGCTGGATGAGCATGACCCAAAATAATTGCACCGTAACTTTGGACAAGGTCAATCATCTGTCGACCCTCGACGTCATATAAATACGCACCAGAACCACGCGCTACTAAAAATGGCGTCCCGCCAACCGCACGAAATGCACGAATCGACGAGTTCACACCGCCCGGAATGACCGCTGCTGATCGCTCGAACAGTTGTTGATTTGAGGGCACACCAGCGCCCTTGCAAGTGATCGCCGAACAACCAGCCTGCACGCATCGCACAGGATCACAGAAAGCGATACTCACCGTGCGTTCATCGATTCAGCAAACCATCGTGCAAAATACGTCAAAATAATATCTGCGCCGGCACGCTTGATTGCGGTGAGATGCTCCATTGCAGTTGCATCGTGATCGATCCAACCATTTTGGGCAGCAGCCTTAATCATGGAGTATTCGCCGCTCACGTGATACGCCGCCACTGGCACATCAACTGATTGTCGCACTGCACTAATGACATCAAGATATGCAAGTGCAGGCTTGATCATGACAATGTCGGCTCCTTGAGCAATGTCTTCGTGTACCTCGCGCAAAGCTTCGTTAGCGTTGTGCCAATCTTGTTGGTACCCTCGGCGATGACCCCCATCGGCAATGTTCACATCAACTGCCTCACGAAAAGGTCCGTACAAAGAAGATGCATACTTTGCTGAGTACGCCATTATCGCTACGCCTGAATGTCCGGCACC
>CANLAH010000050.1 GCA_947488685.1 Acidimicrobiaceae bacterium
ATGTACACCCGATGGGCAGAGCGCAGGGGTTTTATTCTCGAAATAGACAACCTGAGCCCAGGAACAGAAGCCGGAATCATGTCCGCTGAGTTCACTATTAAGGGCCGGTATGCATATGGGTTGATGAGATCAGAGCGAGGGGCGCATCGACTCGTGCGCATCAGTCCATTCGATAATCAAGGTCGCAGGCAAACAAGTTTTAGTTTGGTTCAAGTGTGGCCCGAGATGGATGAACCCGATGTTGAAATCAACGAGAGTGATATTCGGATGGAAGTTTTTCGAGCATCGGGTGCTGGCGGCCAGCACGTGAACAAGACATCGTCTGCGGTGCGTCTTATTCACGAACCGACTGGTCTTGTGACTTCATCGCAAGAAGAAAGAAGTCAATTGCAAAACCGCGAAAAGGCATTGCATCGACTCAAAGCAATGATCGCTGTTCGCGTCGAAGAAGAAAGACTTGCAGAGCGAGATCGAATTGCTGGCAAGCCAGCGCACATCGGATGGGGAAGCCAGATTCGTTCCTATGTTTTGCAGCCGTATCAGATGGTTAAAGATGTCCGAACAGAGATTGAATCAGGCAATGTCGCCGGGGTCCTAGATGGTGATTTAGACGATTTTATGGAAGGTTTTCTGCGCTGGCGCCGATCTGGGGGCGAGTAAGCACCCGAAATCCCTCGATAAGTCATCACGCTGGTAGATTTTTACCTTCGCATGATTCGTTTTGAAAATGTCACCAAGTTGTACGGAAGTGATGTCGCTGCAGTTCGCGAGGCATCATTTGATATACCGAAGGGAGAATTTGTCTTCCTCGTCGGACCGTCGGGTTCTGGTAAGTCAACATTATTGCGTTTGATGAACCGACAAGAGCGACCCGAGCGCGGCACAGTATGGGTGGCTGGTGCAAACATTAACGAACTTGCTGACTCACGTGTCCCGTATTTGCGCCGGGGGATGGGGAACGTTTTTCAGGATTACAAGTTGCTCATGAATAAGACAGTTTTTGAAAATGTTGCGTTCAGTCTGCAAGTTATTGGTCGCCCAAAGCACGTGATACGCCAACAGGTTCCTCAAGTGCTCGAACTCGTGGGATTAGCAGACAAAGAAGACCGTTTTCCGTCTCAACTATCTGGCGGAGAACAGCAGCGTGTCTCAATTGCTCGTGCTTTCGTCAACCGTCCGCTGATCATGCTCGCAGATGAGCCCACTGGCAACCTCGATCCCGCAACCGGTGAAGAAATCATGTCGTTGCTGGATTCCATTAACCGCACTGGAACGACAGTTGTGATGGCAACTCATGACCATCGCGTGGTTAATGCGATGCGTCGGCGAGTGATTCAACTTGATCGTGGCCTAGTTGTGCGAGACCAAGAACGCGGAGTCTACGAATAATGTTTGCTCGCATTTCATACGCCCTGCGCGAGACCATCGCAAGTTTTCGTCGCAATATCACTCTGTCTGCTGCGGCTGTCTTGACATCTGCAGTGTCGCTCTTGCTTGTTGGCACTACATTTTTGATTCAACGAGCTTTTGATAACTTGCTTGTGCAGTGGCGCGGTGACGTGGGGATGATTGTCTTTGTTCGACCTGACGCAAGTGAAGAACAACTCACATTTATTAGGCAGACTCTTGAGGCACAGCCAAATGTCATTAACGTGAAGAAACTTGATTATCTTGATCGTGCGGCCAGTTTTGAAGAGGCAAAGAGAGTTTTTGCAGGAGATCGCACCACGTTGAGCCTGTTGACTGTTGAAACAATTCCTTCTCAGTTTAAAGTTATTCCTCTCACGACTGATCCGGCTTTAGTGCGCGGATTAGCCGACCAATATCGCAATCTTCCTGGCGTTCAGGGCGTGGCACTTGCCGAAGATGAGTTTGACGTCATATCAACAATGTCTAGTTTTGTCCGAGGCGTGACGATAACGATGTCGTTGATTTTGCTGGGTGTTGCAGTCACACTGATCTGGAACACGATTCGCACAGCCATGGTGGCGCGCCGAAACGAAATTGAAGTGATGAAACTAGTTGGCGCAACAAACTGGTTTATTCGTGTTCCATTTATTCTTGAGGGTTTAACTCAGGGGTTATTTGGGGCAGTCGTGTCGTGCGGCGGGCTATGGACACTTAATCAGGCATGGACAAGTGGAGTGGCCGGATTCAAGACCGGAACCGGGGTGAGTTCGTTAGTGGTGCCAGGCTCTTATGTCAGCGGAGTAATGATTATTCTCCTTGTTATCGGAGCACTAGCTGGCGGAATCGGGTCCGGTATTGCTGCGAGTAAATTCCTTGATGTCTAGTTGCACATCGTCGTGAGCGGACGCTCATCACTAGTCTGCTGAGATGGACTATAAAGAGATTCTGTTCGACATCACCGACAATATTGCCACCATCACGCTTCATCGACCAGACAAACTCAACGCCTTTACCAACACGATGATGCGTGAGGTGATTTCAGCGTTTGATACAACCGATGCCGATGATTCTGTGAGGGCTGTCATTGTTACTGGCAGCGGTCGAGGATTTTGTGCCGGTGCAGACCTTTCGGGCGGTGGCGATACTTTTTCGGGCGGCGGAAGTGATGTCGCTACTAAGCAGGGTGTTGCTCGTGACGGTGGCGGTCTGGTATCGCTGCGTATTTTCGAGAGCCTGAAGCCAGTGATCGGCGCAATTAATGGTGCGGCAGTTGGTGTTGGAGCGACAATGACGCTGCCGATGGATATCCGCCTCTCGAGTGATACCGCGAAGTTCGGCTTTGTGTTCGCCAAGCGCGGCATTGTTCCGGAAGCCTGCTCATCGTATTTCTTGCCACGCATTGTGGGCATCTCTCGTGCAACAGAGTGGGTTTTTACAGGCAGAGTTTTTGGATCACAAGAAGCCAAAGATGCCGGTCTTATTCGTAGCGTGCACGCCCCAGAAGAGTTGATTCCAGCAGCACGTGCCCTTGCGAGTGAGATTGTCGCCAATACGTCTCCTGTGTCTGTGGCGGTATCGCGTCAGATGCTTTGGCGCATGCTGGGCGCATCTCATCCGATGGAGGCTCATCGCGTGGATTCTCGTGGCATTAAAGAGCGCGGTAAAAGTGGCGACTCGCGTGAGGGCGTAATGAGTTTCTTAGAAAAAAGAACAGCCGTTTTTCCAGACAAAGTCAGTGATGGCTTGCCAGATATCTTTCCTAATTGGGAAGAGCCACAGTTTTTCTAACGATGTCTGAACCTAGCGATACCGAACAGTCACTGTCCCAGATCGTGGGTGGTGCAGATTTTTTCATCTCCCTTGTCGACCATTTCTATGACGGTGTGCAAGATGATGATGTATTAATCCCGCTGTATCCAGACGGCACAAATACAACAGCAGCACGCCGGCATCTGGCTATGTTTCTAGAGCAATACTGGGGCGGATCTGATGCCTATTCAGCAGAGCGCGGTCACCCTAGGTTGCGAATGAGACATGCTCCTTTTGTGATCGGGGACAAAGAACGAGATAGGTGGCTAGTACACATGTTGGCTGCCCTTGAGGTGCAGTGTGAGTCTCTGCCAGAGCAGGTGCGTGAAAATGTACTGTCGCAATTTACGGCATATGTCAAAAATGCCGCAGATCATCTCCGCAATTCTTAAACTCGTTTAATGCGATGGCGCAAAAGCATGAAGTGCGATTGCAGCAGCAGCACCGACATTAAGAGAATCAATTCCAGTTTGCATAGCAATCCGCGCGCGGAATGTGGATGCATTTAGTGCGTGATCACTGAGGCCATTGCGCTCAGATCCAAGCAGGAGTGCAATTTTGTCTGTAGACGCATCAATGCTGCGCAGATCTATTGCGCTGCTGTGAGGTGTCAATGCAATCGTTGAAAACCCGTGCTCATGCAGCAGTGACACAAAATCCGAACCTGGCTCACATCGACCGAAAGGTAATTGGAGTGCGGTACCCATTGACACTCGAAGGGCTCGTCGCGCAAGCGGGTCAGCGCTCGTGGAATCAAGGAGAAGCGCGTCCCAACCCAAAGCAACGGCGCTGCGCATGATGGCTCCGAGATTGGTGGGATTATCAACCTCTTCAAGCACCACTATTCGAGAACTTGCTTGACAGAGTTGTGTGACACTGCGCAAGGCGGGTCGCTGAAATAATCCAGTGACATCAAGCGGAACACCAAGACCTGTAACAATGCCACGCATCTTGTCGTCGGCGACATAGATCGCAACATCGTTGGAGAAATGTTGTGTCAGCTCTGTCGATATTTTTTGGGCACACAGAATGGCGACAGGCTCGCAACCAGCAAGACGAGCACGTTCGACGACTAAGTCTCCTTCGGCAACAAAGAGACCTGCTCCGACGGTTTCGCGTCGCTCTGCTTTGCTGGCAAGTTGGCGGTCTCTCCATCGAAACGCGTCAAGTCGAGAGTCTTCAATATCCGTGACATGAACAATCACGGTTTTAGTACAGCCACGGAAACTCAGACCAATCTGGGTCGCGTTTTTCGAGAAATGACTCTCGTCCTTCTTGGGCTTCGTCAGTCATATATGCGAGTCGCGTTGCTTCGCCAGCAAAGATTTGTTGACCAACGAGTCCGTCATCAAGCATGTTGAAAGAAAATTTGAGCATTCGCTGAGCCATTGGGCTCTTGGCGTTAATCTCGGATGCCCATTCAAGAGCAACTTTTTCGAGATCGGCGTGTGGCACGACTGCATTAACCATTCCCATCTGATGTGCTTGGTCTGCCGTGTATTCTCTACCCAGAAAAAAGATCTCACGAGCAAATTTTTGACCAACTTGTCGTGCGAGGTACGCCGATCCGTATCCTCCGTCAAAGGACGCAACATCAGCATCGGTTTGTTTAAACCTCGCATGCTCTTGACTCGCTAGCGTGAGGTCGCTGACAACATGCAAACTATGTCCGCCTCCTGCCGCCCAGCCGGGCACGACACAAATAACAATTTTTGGCATAAAGCGAATAAGTCGTTGCACTTCTAAAATATGCAAACGACCAGCACGACCCGGCTCGATGGACTCTGCGGTGTCTCCGTCAGCGTATTTGTAACCATCGCGACCACGGATTCTTTGGTCACCTCCGCTACAAAACGCCCACCCGCCATCCTTGGGGGATGGACCATTGCCAGTCAGCAAGACACAGCCAACGTCAGTAGTTGATCGTGCATGATCGAGCGCCGTAAAGAGTTCGTCAACGGTGAGTGGCCGAAATGCGTTACGAACTTCTGGTCGATTAAACGCAATTCGCACTGTTCCCTGATCGACTGCACGGTGATATGTGATGTCTGTGAAGGTAAATCCGGGGACAGGTTTCCAGGCGGCAGGGTCAAAGAGGGGAGAAATGGTCACGGCTCTATTGTCACACGCCACGCCCTGTCCTGCGCAACGCGAAACGGTCATAGCCTGTAGGGATGACTACTACCGTCCTTGCCCTTGTGGGCTCCCTTCGCAAAAATTCGATGAACGCAATGATCGTCGCAGCCCTGCCAGCACTGGCTCCCCAAGGCATGACGATTGTGGAGTTTGATGTTTCGCAGATCCCGCTTTACAACCAAGACGACGACACAGATACACCGCCAGAAGCAATCGCAGCGTTGCGCGCAGCAGTCACTGAAGCAGACGCCATCGTGATTGCTACTCCGGAATATAACCACAGCATTCCTGCCGTCACGAAGAACTTCATTGATTGGGCATCGCGGCCATTTATGAAAGGTGTGTTGACCAAGAAAAACATCATGCTGTTGGTGTGCGGCCCAGTCGATTCGTCCGGTTCACATGGTTTAGCAGCCACGCAAGAAGTGCTTACTCTGCTTGGCAATACTGTTTCTACTGCTCTTACGGTAGGTGGAGCACACAAAAAAATAACAAGTACTGATGGAGTTGTATCTGTTGTGGATTCTGATCTTGCTCAGCAACTGCGCGATGGTCTTGTTCTGCTCGTGGATTAGTTCGTCACCAGGTGTCGATCATTGGGCGTTTCTTGCCAACGCGTCGAGGTGGTGTTGGACACGATCGTAAGATTCCAAGAATTCTGAGGCGAGTGTCAGATGGGTCAATGACATCATCAATCTCAACATGACTCGCCATGTTCAGCGCGTCACCGCGTTCATATGCTGACGCAATAAGTTTGTCTTCAAGAGCCTGGCGTTCACGAGGGTCGACGATGGCTTCGAGTTCTTTGCGAAAACCCAATCGAACTGCACCTTCTAATCCCATTCCTCCGAACTCACCGGTTGGCCAAGACAGTGTTGCAATTTTGGCGTGGAAACTTCCGCCAGCCATTGCCTGAGCACCGAGGCCGTAGCCCTTGCGCAAGACCACGGTGATCCAGGGAATAGTGGTGCTTGCCGCGGTCACGAACATGCGCGAGAAATGTCGAACCTGAGCAGATTCTTCGGCTGCAGGACCAACCATAAAACCCGGAGTGTCGCATAATGAAAGAAGTGGTACATCGTATGCATCACACAGCTGCATAAATCGAGCAGCCTTATCGGCAGCATCTGCATCGATCGCTCCGCCAAGATGCGCCGGATTGTTAGCGATAACACCCATCGGCTTGCCTTCGATACGAATCAAGGCAGTCAATATTCCGATTCCAAAGGTGGATCGCAATTCAAGAACTGAGTCAATGTCAGCAAGCGTGTTGATCACTGCGCGCACATCGTAGACACGGGTGCGTTGCTCGGGAATCAATGGTCGCATTTCTTCGTCGCGATGACGCCGAAACGAAGTTGTTGAACCCTGAAAATACGACAGGTACTTTTTGGCTACGGCAACGGCTTCTTGCTCGTCGGCAACGCGAACGTCAACAACACCGTTTTTGGTCTGAACTTCAATTGTGCCGATATCGGTCGGAAGAACTTTTCCGAGCCCACCACCCTCAATCATGGCAGGGCCAGCCATGCCGATATTTGTATTCTCCGTCGCAATAATCACATCACAACATCCGAGCAATGCAGCGTTTCCGGCAAAACAATATCCAGATGCGATTCCGATTGTCGGACTTAATCCTGAGAGTTGGGCAAATAATGCAAATGCCATGGTGTCGAGTCCGGCGACGCCAGGGGAGTCGGTATCACCTGGCCGTCCACCACCACCCTCGGCAAATAAAACAACGGGCAATTGCAGATCATGGGCAATCGTAAAGAGTCGATCTTTTTTACGGTGATTTAAAAATCCCTGCGTTCCGGCAAGAACGGTGTAGTCGTATGACACCACTGCGCAGCGAGCAGCGTCCTCACCAAATTCATCTGCGTTGATTGTTGCGAGTCCTCCCACTAAGCCATCTGCAGGCGTATTCTCAATCAGATCTTGGAGTTCGCGACGTTGGCGCTGTGCTGCAACAGCAAAGGATCCGTATTCAATGAAAGACCCGTCATCTACGAGATCTGCAATATTTACGCGCGCTGTTCGTTGACCTTTTTTCGAACGGCGCTCAACGGCTTGGGGTCGTGAGGCATCAGTCGTGAAACTGCGTCGCACGTTGTATCGAGCAAGGTCTGCGCGCTCTGTTGATTCGGTGATGGCCACGACGCGCGGCGTCGTTGCATCAACGGTTCCCGGAGCGATAGATAGGAGTACCTGGGCATGGGCGACCGTGTCTCCTGCATCAACATGTATTGCGCTGATGGTTCCGTCCACGCCAGCAACAAGGGGATGTTCCATCTTCATTGACTCCAGCACTGCGACCTCATCGTCTGCTGAAACTTCTTGGCCAACCGTGACGCAGATACGCACCACGGTCCCAATTAATGGAGAAGTAAGAGTGTGCACAGATTTGGTCACGTCTTACGTTTTAGCCGATAACTAGTTGTCTTGACGTTAGTCAAGGGCGTCGATGACGCGTTGTGACCAATCCAGCGACTCCGTTGAGACTCCGGCCTCATGAAGTTCTGCGCGCTGTCGTGACAATTCGAGGGCGGCCTGCCCGAGATTTTGGGGCAATGTGGCGGCGATCTGGTTTCGTAGGTGGGTCGCTAATGCGGGGCTCTTGCCTTCTGTTGAAACAGCGATCACTACATTGCCATCTCGATGAGTTGCTGCCAAGTAAAACGAGCAACGTTGCGGATCATCTGCTGAATTCACCCAGATTCCTGCAGCATTTGCTTCGTCATATATCTGTTGGTCTACGACGTGATCACCTGTTGCTGTAATTACTAGTTGAAACTTGAGAGCATCACCAGTTGAGTAGGCGCGTTCAACCACGATGACGTTATGCATCTCGCGTAGTTCTTCTGTGATGCTGAGTGCAATCACGGTGACGAGTGCACCTTCGTGCACCAGAGCGTGAGCCTTGCGTGTGGCAATTCGTCCACCTCCAACGACAAGAACTTTTCTGTCGCGAAGATCAAGCATGATTGGCAGCATGTGTGGTGCTACCTAGCGTTCACAAGTTGGGCAAGTTGTCTTGGATCGCGCAAATCTAGATCCGCGACGGCTCCAATCACAATGACGCTTGGGGCAGACGCTTGGATAAATGGTGCTTCGTGTAACTGCAGACGCACCACATGCTGCTCATCTCGTGTGCCGTTATGCACGATTGCAACGGGAGTAGATGCGTCAAGTCCGCCTGCCATCAGTTCTGTTGCAATCGTTGCGAGACGGCCTGTCCCCACCAACCTGCCTCTGTCCCCATCAAGATGACGAGCGTTGAGTCTGTGCGCGCGTGTGCACGCCAGTCAACTGACTGAGACCCTTGCGCACAATGACCAGTGATGACGGTGACTGCTCGCGAGACAAGTCGATGCGTGACAGGGATTCCGGCTGCTGCAGGAACAGCAAATGCAGATGAGATGCCTGGGACGATTGTGTATTCAACACCAGCACGTGCGAGAGCTTCTGCTTCTTCGCCTCCACGTCCGAACACAAACGGGTCTCCGCCTTTGATGCGCACAACACAGGAATGCTGACGTCCAAGCGAGATTAATAAGTCGTTGATGAGTTCTTGCGTGTGACTTGTGCCAGGGCGCTTACCAACATTGATGAGTTCTGCCGTCGGGCATGCAAGTGCGAGGATCTCTGCAGAGACAAGTCTGTCAAACACCACAACATCAGCATGTTGCAGTAACGACATCGCCTTCACTGTGAGCAACTCTGGATCTCCTGGCCCAGCACCGACAAGATGCACGGTCATACTGCGCACTCCGAATCGCCAACTGCTGCAACAAAAGGTCCTGTCTCGCCGTAATCAATAAAGAAATCTGGATTCTCGGCGGGAGCTGGAAAATGGTCGAGGTCGCGTAGGTCGTTGGCGATTGCATCTGCTCCACCAACACGATCCATCCACGCACGAAATGTTTCAGCAGGTGTGCGTTCGTTAGCAAAGCGACGCACTACTCGTGCAACTGCCTCTGGCGCGGCTTTGGCCGGAAGGCGCAACGCTTTTTCGCCAAAGTGAATCTGCTCTTGACCAACGTATCCGCCCAATAACATCTGATATCCCGGTGCTGCTTGACCATGGGCGCGTCGTTCTGCTCCAAAGAATCCAATGTCAGAGGCATGATGTTGGCCACAACTATTCGTACATCCAGAAATATTGATTCGCACGCCGCCAACTTCAGCGAGTCCTTCTTCTTCTAGAACATCACCAATTGCTTTTGCTAATCCACGCGATTGCGTGACCGCGATATTGCACGTGTCTGAACCAGGGCACGCCACAACATCTCGTGCCAACTCCGCGCCAGGGCGAGCCATATCAATCGCATCAAGAGCCGCGTAGAGGCGCGGCAGTTGCTCGTTGCTGAGCGCGCGAAAGACCACATTTTGACGGTTTGAGAGACGCACATCAGCATTGAGTTCTCGCTGAATACTCGCGAGTGCCAAGAACTGTGGAGCAGTGATGTCACCTAGCGGTGCATATGCGATTGCGGAGACTGTGCCATTTGCAGTACCGCGAATCACGCTTGTTTGTACCCAGCGCTCATACGGATCTTTTGCACGCAACTGCACGCTGACTCCTTGACCCACTTGGGTTATTTCTCCCGTTGCTGCGCGACCCGCTGGAGCATCACCAGCAGAAACTACTTCTGGCGGAATTCCGCCAGGCCATGATGACGATGCCGGCAATGTCGTACGAATCTTCATGACGCGACGACGAACTTCGTCGATGCCGATCTGATCAACCACCCACTTCAGTCGTGCACGTAGTTTGTTGTCACGATTTCCGGTTTGTTCAAAGACTCGAAGAGTTGCTTCAATTGTTGGCAACAGGTCTTCTCGGGATGTGAAATCTTCTAGAGACAGAGCAGGGTGTGGTGTCGCTCCGAGCCCACCAGCGATGTAGACACGAAAGCCCTGCTCTATTGAGCCGTCAGGGTTCTGACGCGATTGCGCAATCACGCCGAAGTCATTGAACATTGCTTGGCCGCAATCGGTTGAGCAACCAGAAAAGTTGACCTTGAACTTGCGGGGGAGTCGCTGTCCGAGTGGATTACGCACAAAATGTCGAAATGTTGCTTCGGCCCATGGCGTGACATCAAGTTGTTCGTGCGGGCATGCTCCTGCAAGGTGACACGCCATCACATTGCGAACCGTGTCTCCGCATGACTCACGAGTAGTGAGTTCGACTTTGGCGAGTTCGCGCAATAAATCTGGAATACGGGTGAGTTCAACAAAGTGGAACTGAATATTTTGACGTGTCGTGATATGTCCCCACCCACGCGAATATTGAGTAGCGAGCGTTGCCATCAGTTCAAGCTGCTCAGGCGTGATCGAACCGGCAGGCAACTTAATTCGCGCCATTTGGTTTGTGCCGCCTTGACGCTGTCCGTAGATGCCGTTGTTTAATCGCATGACACGAAACACGTCTTCTGAAATCTCACCTGCAAGATATTGCGCAATTGCGATTTCAAATCGCTCGATATCGGCGTACTGCTCAGCGACGAGATCTCGCGGCTTTTCTATCACTGGTGGTATTGCCATCTGGGGCTCGATTCTGTTGTCATCTCTAAATCCGACTAATCCAGTCAAGATTATCGGGATTTACCCCGAGGGGCAACAAAATCACTTAAATACTGGGGTTGTGGCCGATTTCTCGTAGGGCGTCAGACAGGGCCTGGCGCAAGCGCAAGGTGTGCTCGGGCAAGAGGTGAGCCACCATTCCTTGTCCCGGACGGCCTACTTCTTCAACGGTCAGCACGACGCGGGGCACGGCATCGTCGTAATCGTCGCTGATGCCGACTGCCCAGGAGAGTCGCATTGCATCGTCAATTCCGACAAGGTCGGATTCGCTAAAGGGGTAATCATCGATTGATCTACGCATGATGTGAGTATGCCACCACAAGGTGCTCAGTCGTAAATAGTTGCCCGCGTTGCGCGCCGACGCTCTCTGGCGTAATCGTTGATCGCGTAGTGCATGGTGTACCTGTTGTCCCATAGCGCCACATCACCAGCGCTCCAACGCCAACGAACTTGCAACTCTGGTCGCTCAGCACGTTCAAAGAGCATTGCCAGAAGATGCACGGACTCAATTTGGGCGACATCATTGACTGCAGTTGTCCAGCCACGATTGGCGTACAACACTGGCTCGCCGGTCTTGTGATGATGCGTCACCATTGGATGTTGCGCTGTTCCGGTGAGTGGTGGTCGACCATGTGTGGCAGTGAGTTCAGCGATCAGTCCCTGAATCGGTGCACTTATTTTTCGGTGTGCGGCAATCTGTGATGACCACATCGTGTCACCACCACTCACTGCGGGGATGTGCATGGCAAACAATGATCCCTTTGGTGGATTATCAACAAACGTGACATCAGTATGCCAATTAGATGTTGTTCGCGGGTCATGCTTTAAACCCGTGTCAAGAACAAGCAATTCAGGAAAACCTTGCTCGGCCAAAGTTGGTGCACCACGATAGTCAGATCCGGAGTCAGTCGTGGCGGCGATTCTTTGACCAAAGTGTCGGGCCATTGACACTTGTTGTGCTGACGTGAGATGTAGTTTTGGAAAAAATAAGACGAGATGTTTATCCCACGCATCAACAAGTGTTGCTACTTCGTCGGGTCCAATATTGTCGGCGTCTACACCTTCTACGACAGCACCAAGTGCTGCTGGCAACGGTGTAATTTTGATTTCTGTCATATGCGCTCCAGTATCTGGTAATCACTCACTTGAGTGTCGTCTGTTCCGAGATCAGTGAAATTATCGTACGCGCGGGCAGCCATAAAACTTCGCCATTGGATTGGGCGATAGCGAGGTCCCGCTGTACAGAGTTCTGGAATTGGCTCAATGATCGCATCCCGTTGTGGATTTGAGAAATACGGAATGCTGAAACGACGTTGAGTAGTCATCGGCACAACACGATGAATTGCGGCACGGTATCGGTCATTTGTCCATGCTTGCATCATGTCTCCAAGATTGACAACGATGGTGCCATCTGTTGGCGCAATATCAATCCAGTGGCCATCTCGTG
>CANLAH010000051.1 GCA_947488685.1 Acidimicrobiaceae bacterium
GTGCGAGGTAAGAATTGATGACACCACCATGGCAGACAACCCCAACTCTGTCACCAGAGTGAGAATCAATGATTTTCTCAATGCTGTCAATGACTCGTGCCGAGAACTCTTCCATTGATTCGTCCGAGTTCCATTCACCAGCAACCATTGCTTGCCATCGAGGGTCATTTGACGCTTTAAGTTCTTCGATCGGGACGTACTCATTGGAATTTTGGTCCCATTCGGCGATGCCTTGCACCACCGTTGGCGTGAGGTTCAAAGCGTGAGCAAGCGGCGCACATGTTTGTACGGCCCTCTTCATTGGGCTGGTATATAAAGCATTTATTTTTTCTGTCTGTAGATAATCGCTAGCATGCCGAGCCTGTTGATGACCTATCTCAGACAACTCGGGATCAGCAGGTCCGATCGTGCCTTCACGACGTAGAGGTAGAGCATGACGAACGAGGATAATTTCCATCTATCTAGATAATCAGGTTTGCCGTCTCAGGGCACCATCGTCGAGGTCGACTATTTTTTAATGGCGATTGGAACGGTGAAATCACGCCCAAGAAATGAACAACTAGTTGTCGACCCTGGCAGAGGTGCGCCTTTGGCAAGTTCAGTCGCCACGCGATCAGCGCATGCGGAGATATCTGATCTTTGTGTGTATGCCCCTGCCCCTAAAGCAACTAAAAGGATGAGCAGAATAGCCTTAGTGACGATCGATGACACGACCTTCAAAACGACAAGACACAGCACTCCACATAGCGCTACGACAACAAGCGAAGCGTTTTTTACGGTATCAGTGTCAATAGTGATAGCTAAATTGCGCATAAAGACACTTTAGGCTGTCGCTAGCACCTAGCGTTGTCATAGTGCCGATTCAACAGTTCTCAGTAGCGATTCTCATCGGAGGGGATAGTTCCCGAATGGGAACCAATAAGGCCACATTTGAAGTTGACGGTGTCGCAATGGCGCAACGCGTCGCACTAGCAGCAATTGAATCTGGAGCGTCTGAGGTTCTGTTGATTGGTGGCACTCAAGCATCTGCCAAGTCACTGTCCGGAAAATGGTTCAAGGACGGATGGCCAGGCGAAGGGCCACTGGGCGCGATAATAACCGCGCTCAAGAATTCAAAAAACGATGCGGTGGTTGTGTTGTCGTGTGACATGCCGTTCTTGACGGCCGGAGTTATTCATAGCCTTGTTGCCGGGCTTACTGACGCCCAAGCAGCAGTTGGGCGTACCGATCGTTTGAACTGGCTCTGTGCGGCATGGTCGCAAGGGGAGTGCCTCGCTACGATGCAGGGCGTCTGGAAACGAAACGAAAGGGCAGTACATCGTGCTGCAGCATTGCTCGACGTCATTGAAGTTCCGGTTCCAGCGAATGCTGTTCGTAATATTAATTGTCTGGCAGATCTCGACTCAATTGACGGAAGTTCGGAGTAAGTACAATGATTCAAGAAATTTCTATAGAAGAGTTTGCACAGTCCCGCGGCGACACAATTGTTATTGATGTGCGCGAAATCAGCGAATACCAAGATGGACATATTCCTGGTGCAATAAATATTCCCTTGTCAACCGTGCCTGAGAATATTGAAATTTTCTCTCAGCATGCGAGCGTATTTGTAGTGTGCCAAGTAGGAGGGCGCAGCATGCGAGCCTGTGAATACATTGCGGCACAACCAGCGTGTGGTCATGTAGAACTTTTTAATCTCACGGGCGGAACCGGAGCATGGGTCATTGATGGACAAGAGGTCGTAACAGGTGACCAGCCCAACTGATCGCATCGCCCAAGCGCTCTGGATAGACACCACAAAAGAACTCGAGAAGTTTCTTGATCGGGCGTGTGCGGCGTCTGAGTATTTTATGGACACAGAGTTCCATCGTGAGAAGACGTATTTTCCCCAACTTGCGCTAGTTCAAATCGGCATTAACGATGAAATCGCTCTCATTGACCCATCATGTCTTACGTCAGGCAACCTCGCACGTCTTTTTGAAGGTCCCGGCTTGTGTGTTGCTCATGCTGCGCAGCAAGACTTAGATGTTCTATCCCAATCGATTGGCAGTATTCCGAGTCGATTATTCGATACTCAATTGGCTGCAGGATTTCTTGGTTTCTCTACGCCATCTCTTGTGTCATTGTTGTCTACTTTCCTTAAAGTCTCAGTTCCTAAAGGAGACCGTCTGACAGATTGGCTACGTCGGCCACTCACGCCAGGACAACTTTCCTATGCTGCTGGTGATGTTGCGTACTTGCCTGAACTACGACAATTGATTGTCGCTGATCTCGAAAAAAGAAGTCGTCTAGCGTGGGCTCTCGAGGCCTGTGAAGAGTTGAGGATTCGTCCAACTGGTCCGATTGCCCCTGACAATGCCTGGATGCGCGTCAAAGATGTTCGAACACTGAAAGGTAAATCTCGCTGGGTTGCGCGCTCTGTTGCGCGCTGGCGCGAAATGCGTGCTGCAGAATTAGATATTCCCGTACGCCATGTGCTTTCTGACATGGTGATTTTAGGAATCGCCGCTAAGGCCCCACGCACCGAGTCGGATCTGGGCCAGACACGTGGCATTGACCGCCGTCAAGCATCTGGAGCAACTGGTGCGAGTATCTTGGCTGCGGTTGCGTCAGGCGCACAGGACAGCGAACAGGGTGATTTGCATTTTCCGACACCCGATGGAGACGACTTAGACCGATCATTGCGCCCTGCGGTGACCTTGGTCTCGGCGTGGATCACAGAACTTGCTCGTCAGCAAGACCTTGATGCCGTACTGCTAGGAACTCGTCAAGATATTGTTGATCTGCTTCGACATGCACCGAACCCTCGCTTGGCAACTGGCTGGAGAGCAGACATTGTTGGTCGCGATGTTCAGGACTTGCTCGAAGGACGTGTTGGCCTGACATTTCGATCAGCAGAGGCGGGCGGAGGGCTTGAACTTCAGCCAATCAGTGGTTCTCATCGCGCCCAGTAATCCGCCATTTTGCCCTGAGAAAACGCTAACCTTGTACCTGTTGTACAAAGGCACATACGTGCCCACAGTGTTCGGAGTTCGACCGTGAAAAAGGGTCGCCATCGTCGGTTTGAAGAAGCCCGTAAATTGAAGCAAGCAGGTCCTAGCGCCGCCGACCTTGGTTTGGGGTCGCCGGATCGTGCCACCTCTCGCACTCAAGACGATGAATACGCCGAAATCGCAGAGCGCTATGGGGTTCGCTTTGATGATGAAGACGAAGTAACCGAAGACGCCGAATAATCACAATGGAGCTGTGCTCCACGAAAGACCCCCCGATGAACCCTATTAGAAATGTTGCCCTCGTTGCCCATGTTGATCATGGAAAAACCACGCTTGTCGATACCTTGTTGCGCTCGACGGGAACCTTTGCGGCACACACACAACTTATTGATCGCGTGATGGACTCTGATGACCAAGAGCGCGAGCGCGGAATCACGATTTTGGCAAAGGCTGCATCTATTCACTGGAAAGGAACCAAGATTAACTTGGTCGACACTCCGGGACACGCGGACTTCGGTGGCGAGGTAGAGCGTGCTTTGGCACTCGTTGACGGTGTTGTGTTGCTTGTTGACGCGGCCGAGGGCCCGTTGCCTCAAACTCGCTACGTTTTGTCAAAGGCCTTGCACATCGGACTTCCGATAATTTTGGTACTCAATAAAGTAGATCGTCAAGACGCCCGCGCAGAAGAAGTTCTCGTTGAAGTCGAGCAACTCTTCTTGGATCTTGCAACACATGACGACCACTTGTCGTTTCCGGTGATTTCGGCGGTGGCACGTGAAGGGCGCAGCATGATCGGTGTCGGAATGCCTGCAGCAGACGCTGACTTGTCAACACTTCTTGATGCGATCATCGAAACTGTCCCAGAGCCTAAAGCCGATTCAAGTTTGCAAACACGAGCTCTCGTCACCAACCTTGATGCTTCTGAGTATGTCGGACGTTTGGCCATCGGTCGTGTTCACGCTGGCAAACTTAAAAAAGGCGAGATGGTTGCACTATGGGGCAAAGACTCAAGTGCAGATAAACCACCGCTTCGGCGTCGTATTGCTCAACTCATGGTCTTTGAAGGTATCGAACGCAAGGAAGTTGACGAAGTCGTAGCTGGGGATTTGTTTGTGCTTGCCGGAATTCCTGAAGTAGAAGTTGGCGACACAGTGTCAGCGCTGGACGTTACAGAACCATTGGGACGACTAGAGGTTGATGAACCAGTGCTACGAATGAGTTTTGGTGTAAACACGTCTCCGTACGCTGGTCGTGAAGGCAAATACCTGACCAGTCGACATTTGCGCGAACGTCTCCAACGAGAAATTCTTGGAAATGTCTCAATCAAAATCGCCGATACGGAATCAGCCGATGTGATGTCTGTCGCTGGTCGCGGTGAATTGCAACTTGCAGTGTTGATCGAGAACATGCGCAGAGAAGGCTTCGAGTTGCAGGTCAGTCGCCCCGAGGTAGTCACAAAAGAGATCAGCGGCAAGCGACACGAGCCGCTCGAAGAAGGCACGGTCGATGTGCCAGATGAACATGTGGGCACAGTCACGCAAGCCCTTGCGCCCCGTAAAGGCAAAGTGACCGATCTGCGTCCTGGCGACACAGGGCGAAGCATTGTTTCCTTTGAGGCAACATCACGCGGCCTGATCGGCTTTCGACTCATGCTCATGGCAGCAACCCGCGGAACTGCTTTACTGCATCAGCGGCGCGCAGGCTGGACACCTTGGGCGGGGGACCTCCCTCATCGAGCAGGCGGTGCAATGATTTCAGATCGCATGGGTGCAACCACTGCATATGCCCTTGACAACTTGCAACAACGCGGAGCCCTATTTTTACATCCTGGGATCGACGTTTATGAAGGAATGGTCATAGGCGAAGGTGCACGCGGTGAAGAAATGGTCGTCAACGCAGTGCGCGCTAAAGAAAAAAACAACATCAGAACCCATAGTCATGATGATGGCGTGAAACTCGCTGCGCCAATTATTCACACTCTTGAAACCGCCATTGAATGGATCGCGGACGATGAGTTAGTAGAAGTAACTCCTAGCAAGATTCGAATTCGAAAGCGACATCTCAGCATTGAAGAGCGACGACGCGCTTTCAAAAAGTAACTATTTACTCGTTACGTAATTTATTACTTTTTGCGTATCGCCGGATGTGGTAGCGGCACTCCATAGGGAGCAGACAGTTGCTCTGAGATCAATTTGTAGACCTTTTTGCCGACGAGTTCAGTGATCTCGTCGCGCAACGTGATGTATGCCTGATCTTTGCCCACGTATGCGTCGGCGGACTCAGTACACCACCAATGAAAATCAGCGCCACCCTCGCCCCAGTCACGACGTTTCCATTCGCGAAGCACAGAAAGAATGTGTCCATCTTCTTCGACGTGTTCTTCAAGTCGCACCGGCACTTGCCAACATACATCTGGTTTCCAGTCCATAGGACGTTCGCCTGCTTCCAGGGCTCCGATGTGTAGCGCACATCCTGTTCCGCCCTCGAAACCGGGTTTGTTAAGAAAGATGCAACCGCCATCAACAACGCGAGTTTTCGTAGAACCATCTTTTGCAGTGACGCTCCAACCTTTGGCCTTGGCCTTGTCTTTGTTCTGCCAGTTCTTCTTTGTGAGGCGTTTACTTGACTTCACGACGGTGGCTAAGTCTTTCTTGCCTTCGAAGTGGGCTCCGTATGAACAGCAACCTTGCTGCAGATCTGTAGCGTCGTCATCTAAGACACCCTTGCAACCTTCGCCGTAAATACACTTGTAGTTGGATCGGAAGTATGTGGCATCAATCATCCAGGTCCGATGTTCATCGGGGTCCTCAAAACTGATCCATTCATGAAGTTCATCTGGTATCGACACGAGACGAAACACTAGCGTTATAAGTGGTTGTTAGTGGTATCGGCTTGAGGATACTCAGGAAAAGAAAAGGGCTAAATGAACAACGAGGAACTGATACGTGAACTCGAGTCGATTTCACAAATATTATCTGAGCGCGCAATCTCAGTCCTACGAGAGGCCCTGCACGGTGATGACCCGTCCCGTCCCGCTCAAGAGAAGAAGATTACACAGGCGCGCAGGGCTATTGAAAAGGCGATTCACCTTTTGCGATCTACAGAGATCGACGACTAAAACGTATTAAGCAGGTTGATCATTTTGCGTAGTTGTCCAAATTCGCGACCGCCAAAAGTCAACGCAATACGCGGAAGAAGCAGGAAATCATCGTCACTTATCTCGGCTCGAAGAGCGCTGGTTGACTTGATTGTGCCACTTGTGCACAAGTGAGCGAACTCGTCATTTAAGATTTTTAGTTGTTCAGCGGAAGGTTCGCGTTGTAGCCGAATAACCAGCACATCTCTCACAAATCTCAAAGAATGGTAATTCGAGTAAAAGCCCGTGATCTCCTGAACAGCCTCATCCACGCTGTTGGTCACTTTGAAGAGTTCAAGATCTGCTGGCGAGACAAGTTTGCGCGGAATCAGTTCGTTGTGAATAAAACTCGATACACCTTCCCAAAAGGGGTCTCCCGGGAGGTCTAGCAACACTGTTGGAGCCAAGGACCCTTTGCCAGTCTGCATCAGAGTGAGCAACTCGAACATTTCGTCAAGGGTGCCAAAACCGCCAGGCAAACACAAGAAGGCCCGCGATTCTTTCAGCAGCATGAGTTTGCGTGTAAAGAAATACCGCATGCTGACGTATTTATCGTCGCCTTCAATGATTGGATTTGCTGACGTTTCAAATGGCAAACGAATCGACACGCCAATTGAATTTTCTCTCCCTGCGCCCAGCATTCCGGCTTCCATGATTCCGGGGCCCGCACCAGTCACGACCATCCAACCGTTGTCTGCCATTTTCTTGGCGACCTGCGCCGTGAGGTCGTAGAGGGGATCACTTGCCGTTGTGCGGGCTGATCCAAAGATGGTGACTTTAGGGCTATCTCGATATGGTGCAAACATTTCAAATGCTTCGGCCATTTCATCAAGAGCGGCGGACGCAATTTTAAGATCTAGCGTTGCTGTGTCGGCATCACTGAGATGCTGCACGGTCGCTACCAATTTGTCAAGGAGTCTTTGATCCCGGGGCGAACGCGCTGCTGGCACTTCTTCACTCGTCTTTGATTTGAGATGACTTGGTTGAAAGAGCAGCCATTAGGTCGTTAAAACTATTCTGAAATGACAAAACGCCTTCTTGCTCTAAGACATTCGCCACATCATCAACCTGAACGCCGCAGTCGCTCAGCGCGTTCCAGCGTTGTCGGGCACCATCAAGGTCAGAGGTGATCGTGCAGTCAACGGTGCCGTGATCGCCAAAGGCCGTCACCGTTGACTCAGGAAGTGTGTTGACAGTGTGTGGTCCAATCAATTGATCAACATACATGGTGTCAGGATATGCAACATTCTTTGTTGAAGTCGACGCCCAAAGTGGTCGCTGTACCTGCGCTCCGGCTTGTGCAAGCTTATTCCACCTTGGTCCACTAAAGGTCTGCTCAAAAAGTTGGTAGGCGAGTCGGGCTTGAGATATTGCAGCCGTTCCGCGTAACGACAGTGCATCTGCAGTGCCATGTGCTTCAAGGCGACGATCAATTTCCGTGTCGACACGACTAATGAAAAAACTTGCCACGCTCGAGACAGCCGAGATCGGCAACTTCTGAGCCAGTCGCGTTTCAAGCCCCGAGATATAGGCGTTCATGACGTCCTGGTAGCGCTCCAGACTAAAGATCAGGGTGACATTTATATTGCAGCCCTGTGCGATCATCGACTCAATCGCAGGTATTCCCTCAATCGTGGCCGGAATTTTGATCATGACGTTAGGTCGCGAGATACGTTCATGCAATTTTTGGGCGGCCGATAATGTAGCAACACCGTCAGTAGCCAGAGAAGGGTCAACTTCTACGCTGACAAATCCGTCGAGTCCATTGCTTGAGTCAAAGAGCGGTTTGAATGCCTCGAGCGCACCGTCAATGTCTGTTGTGACTAGATCCCAGTACGCATCTTCGACGCCAACTCCGGCCGCTGTTACTCTGGCGAACTGTTCGTCATAATCGGTCGAGCCTTGTATTGCTTTTTGAAAGATCGTCGGATTAGAAGTCAGACCACGAATACCAGAGTCAATAACTGCGCCGAGGTGTCCTGATGTGATGTAGCCCCGTTGCAAATTGTCAAGCCATGGACTCTGGCCTTGTTCGTCAAACAAACGATGCAGGTTATTGCTCATGGTCACACTGTGTCTCTATTGCGACTGCGTTCATTACTTGCCTCGAGCAAGAACGGAATTTACGGTGTTGACAAGATTCGTGACATTGATTCCCAACTTGTCGAGCGCCTCAGATCCAGGAGCGCTTGCGCCAAAGCGATTGATGCCAACACTCGCCGTAGCCCATCGTGACCATCCAAATGTGCTTGCCGCTTCGATGCTGACAACTGGAACACCGACTGGGAAAAGGGAGTCCTGAAAAGCCTGTGGCTGTTGTTCGAGTCGATCCCACGAAGGCAAGGACACGACCTGAGCATGAATGTTTTGTTGAGCAAGGACGCGAGAGGATTCAAGTGCTACTGACACTTCGCTGCCAGTCGCGACAAGAACAACTGTGGGCGAGTCGACAGCGTGCACAATGCCTGCACCACGCATCACTGCTGAGCCATCTGTAATGGACGGCACGTTTTGTCTGCTCAAGATAATCGCAGTGGGACCGTTGTGCTCGACCGCCGCCACCCATGCCTCGCGTGTTTCGTTCTGATCCGCTGGTCTGATTACTTGCAGTCCAGGGATAGCACGAAGGGTCGCAAGATGTTCGATGGGTTGATGAGTTGGACCATCTTCTCCGACGCCTACTGAATCGTGACTAAAAACAAAGATGCATTTTGCTTGCGATAACGCAGCCAGTCGAATGGCAGGGCGCATGTAATCAGCAAATACAAAGAATGTCCCGGCAACCGGAAGCACTCCGCCATGCATCGCCATTCCGACAAGAGCACTTCCCATTGCATGTTCGCGGATGCCGTAATACACCTGCGTGCCTTCGGGTTGAGTAGCACTAAAGGCGCTAGCCCCGCCGATTTTTGTGCCTGTGTTGCCGGTTAAGTCCGCAGCACCCGAGAGAATTGTGGGGATCGACTCAACCGCAGCCTCAAGAACTTTTTGAAATGCTTGTCGGGTCGCGAGCTTGGAATCGCTATCAAATTGAGGCAGTAATGATTTCCAGTTGTGAGCAGGCTCGAGCGAATAGGCGCGTTCAAAAGCATCACGCTGTTGTTGCGTGCTGGCATGGTGCCAGTCGTTGATGTGTTCTTGACCTCGTGCTGCGCAGTGCGCTCGGTACGACTCAACAAGATCGGGAGAAGCCCAGAATGGTTCGTCCGGAATGCCCATCAGATTTTTTGTACTGGTCACATGCGATGCGTTAAACGGATTTCCGTGTGCCTCATGATTGTCAGTGTGATCTGGCGATGGATAGCCGATGTGGGTGCGCAACACAATCAAAGTTGGTGCTCCGCGATGATCCCTGGCTGACACAAGTACCTTCTCAAGGGCGTCAAGATCATTAGCAATATCTCCGGCCTCAATGACGTGCCACCCATAACTTCGAAAGCGCATGCTGACATCGTCGGAGCATGACAACGAAGTTGAGCCGTCAATAGTTATCTTGTTGTCATCGAAAATGCACACAAGGTGATCTAACTGAAGATGCCCGGCCAGTGATGCTGCTTCGTGGCTGACGCCTTCCATCAAACAGCCGTCTCCTGCGACGACATACGTTGTGTGTTCTTGCAACGTTGACCCAAAACGCGCCCGTAGATGCGCTTCAGCGATCGCCATACCAACGCCATTTGCAAACCCTTGACCCAGTGGACCAGTTGTCACCTCTACGCCCGCCGTATGACCAACTTCAGGATGACCCGGTGTGGCTGACTGCCACTGACGGAATTGTTTTATGTCGTTCATCTCGAGTCCGTATCCAGACAAGAACAAGAGTGCATACTGCAGGATCGATGCGTGCCCACCAGACAAAATAAAGCGATCTCGGTTGATCCAATGTGGATCTTGAGGAGAATGCTTCATAACTCTGCTGTACAACACGTGAGCGAGTGGCGCAAGTGCCATCGCAGTTCCTTGGTGACCACTCTTTGCTGCAAGTGGCGCATCCATCGCCAATCCGCGAATTACTGAAACTGCCAAAGCATCCTGATCTGGCGTCAACTTTGTGGGCATTTGCTTATGGTAATCGCTACGACTATTTCTGACCGTTACCAACAGTGAGGTGTTGAGAATTTATAACGCGGTCTTCGTGGTTGGGATCAGACGAATATCAGAAAACCGCACTTTTGCCAGCCGCAATGTCGTCAATGTGCGAATGACCCACCAACCTGGATCTATTTGATACCACCGATGAGAGAGCCGTGGCGATGACGGCGCCGCGTGATGGTTGTTGTGTAGACCTTCGCCCATCGTGATGAATGCAAGCCATTGAAGATTCGTTGCTTGGTTAGGGTGCGGGCGACGTCCAAAATGGTGACCCATAGCGTTAACCGCAGCCGATCCTGCGAGATACACATTGAGATGAACCAAGGCGGCCACGACTCCAGCGACCGGGCCAAGTACCACGATCAAAAACGCAATCCCCAAGCCAAGCCCAGTCTTGTTATGCCCAAAGAAGTAACGATCCCAACGATCATCTGGAAGATCTCGCGCGTACTTTGCAATCGTCTCAGGGTTTTGAACGCTCTTGCGATACATCGCAACGTTCTTTATTTGGACCGTCTTCCAGCCGTGCAAGACAGGCGAGTGCGGATCTCCCTCGACGTCAGTGAAGGCGTGATGCTTACGGTGCACCGCGACCCATTCTTTGGGCTTGATGCCTGTTGAGACCCAGATAACGAATCGAAACACCATTGCAGCAGGCTTCTTGAGCGTGAGGGCACGATGGCTTAATGCCCGATGCAAGTAGACCGTGGTGCAGATGTTGGCTAGTGCCATCACGATTAAGCCTGCGATGGACCCAACAATTATCGACCTCAAAATTCCGCTCATAGCGAAACCCTAGCGCACTACCTACTGGTCGGTAGGTATTCTGCGCTATATTAAAGTTATGTCTCAGGTGCCTTTATCTCAGATATCTGCATCTCAGATATCTGCATCTCAAGTGGCACCACCCAGTAACTTCCGCACTGATGATGACGCACGCTCAACGCGAGAACTCATCATCGCTGAGTCGTTGCGATGTTTTGCTGAGGCCGGATACAACGGCACATCACTTAACGACATTGCTGCAGGGGTAGGAATCCGCCGGCCAAGCCTGTTGCATCACTTTGCGAGTAAAGAAGCACTGTATGGCGAGGTCTTTGAGAGACTGCTGGCTGACTGGCTAGAACGCCTTGAAGTTGCAGTGGCAGACCAGGCGCTGGGATGGGCCAAAGTTGAGTTGGTGCTGAATGCAGGTTTTCGACTGTTTGAAGACACACCTGACTACGTGCGCATGATGAGACGCGAAGCACTTGACGGAGGCACGCATTTGGGAATAGATCTTGCTGCCGTTCTTCGGCCGTTGTTTGACGCAGCATCTGCATACTTTGATGCCCAGATGGATGCAGGCGTGTTTAAACGACACAATTCACGACATTTACTGATCACTGGGTACGGGGCAATTTTGACGTATTTCAGTGACGCTGCCTTTATTGATGGCTTGATCGACGATGAGGCTCTCACGAAAGAGCACATTGCCGAACACCGAGATCATGTGCTGTCGTTTTTTAAGTCCGCGCTTATTGACTAGGCGATTTTGTTAGGCACTGATTGTCGCGCAGTATTTAGTACGGTTGAGTCCTGTGTCTAGTACTTCTTTTACCTTGTCCGAATTTGACTCTCGTCAACTACTGGGCGCATGCGGTATTCCGTTTGCCGGTCAAGAACGAGTTCTGACGGCCGTTGACGCTGGTCGGGCTGCACAACAAATGGGATTCCCGGTCGTTGTCAAACTCGGAGGAGACAACATTGCGCACAAGACAGAGCGTGGTCTGGTGCGTCTGCGAGTGATGTCCGAGGCAGATTGCGTTGCGGTCGCCAACGAACTTCTTGACAAAGCGACTCCTCAGGACGGAGACGTTCATCTCTTGGTTTCAGCGATGGTCTCCGGAGCGCGTGAATTAATTGCAGGCGTACTTGTGGACCCCCAGTTTGGACCAACTGTCATGCTGGGCGTGGGTGGAGTCTTGGCCGAGGCAATCGCTGATGTTGTTTTTCGACCAGCGCCTCTGCAAGAAGGTGCTGCGATGGCGATGATTCGCCAAAT
>CANLAH010000052.1 GCA_947488685.1 Acidimicrobiaceae bacterium
TGCAGTTCACACGAATGCGAGGCCCGAGTTCTTTGGCAAATGTTTGCGTGAGTGAGTTAACGCCTGCTTTGGCAGCGGAGTAGTGACCGCTGCCCATCACTGTGCTCACCGCTGCGCGTGATGAGATATTGACGATTCGACCACCGTCTCGCATGTGACGTGCTGCGGTGTTGGTGCACACCCACAACGAAGTCAGATTGAGAAGGATTGTTGCGTCCCACTCTTTGCGATCGAGTTGTGTGAGCGGAGTCTGGATAGGTGAGCCACCTGCGTTATTAATCCAGATATCAAGATGGCCAAATTCTGAAAGTGCTGCTTGGGCGAGTGCCTCAACGGCGTCGTCATTAGTGACGTCGGTTGTTACTGCGATGGCGCGTCCTCCGCGTGCGCGAATGCCTGCTGCAACGCGTTCGATTTCGTCACCACGTCGTGCGGCACAGACGACTGCTGCGCCAGCATCAGCAAGTGTGGTGGCGATTCCTTCACCGATTCCGCGCCCTGCACCAGTGACGACTGCAACATCATCCGAAAGATCAAATAAATTTCCCATGTTTCCCCGAGTTCTGCTTGTGTTTTTAAGTTACCGCTAGTAAGCATGACAGTATGAGCACGGTGAAACCAACTCGAAGTCCTGGTCGCCCACTGGGAGGCACCCGAGTTGTTGATCGCGAAGATATTTTAAATGCTGCCGAAACTGTGATTCGTCGAGACGGAGCAGGAGCCTCGTTAGATGCCGTGGCTCAAGAAGCCGGAGTGACCAAGCCCATTGTTTATGACCGTGTGGGTGGTCGAGCCGAACTTGCCAATGCACTTGCTGAAAGATTGGCGGACCGAATGGTGGCCGCTGCGACACATTCCATCTCAGCGCAAAATGACCGCGGAGATCTAGCAACACTCATTGAGACGAGTCTTACCACCGTGGCCCAGAATCGTGAATTATTTTTATATGTCACGAGCGGATCAACCGAACAAACCGCAGTCAGTCGTTTGTATTTGGCACAAAGATCGGCCATGCCAATGGCTGATGCGTTGGCAAAGTGGCGGGTTTCTCAAGGACTTGATCCGTCAGTGGCAGTGCCGTGGGCCTACGGAATCGTTGGCATGTTGCAGATGGTCTCACTGTGGTGGATTACCCAAGACGATGACTCAGCCGCTCAAGTTGCGTCACAAATGGCTCAATTGCTGGCCCCTGGTTTAGGCAACGTCTAATCCCTAGATAACTTACTCGGGGTAGACGGGACCTTTTAAAAGGTGTTACTGTCGTCACATGTCCGATAGTTACGAAGATCTCACCGAATGCGCCTTGACCCCAGAACTTGAAAAAAAGTTAGTCGAATCATTGGGGGAATGCGTTTTTATGTGGGCCAATAAAGCGGGCGAGCCTTTTGGTGTGGTGATGTCGTATCTGCCTAAAAATGGCAAGTTGTGGCTCACGTGTGCTGAGGCACGTGCTCGAGTGCCGGCACTGCGCCGCTTTAAGCGCGCTTCAATTTGCATCAATAGTACTGGCTCAAAAATGGGTGGCGGAAAAACAGTGACATACAAAGGCGACTGCATCGTGCGCAGTGATCGTGAGACAAAAGACTGGTTCTACCCCGAATTCTCTAATCGACTGCGCTCAGATAATCCAAAAGCAGCAGCAGAGTTTCAAAAGTTTCTTGACTCTCCACATCGGGTGATTCTTGAATTTACTCCTGATTATTCTTTGAGTTTCGATGCCTCGTTGATGTGGCAACGTTCTCCTGATGTCGTTCAGTAATACTAATTTCACAACATACAAAACCAATTAAGGAGCACAACATGTCACTCACCGAAGATCTTCCCATCCACTTGCGTGGCAACGGTGCACCCGTCAAAGAAGAGCGAACGATTACGCAGCTCACTGTTCGCGGAGCAATTCCTGCAGAACTCGATGGTCGATACTTGCGCAACGGTGCAAACCCAGTGACCGGAATGAGCGATCACCCTTTCTTTGGGGACGGAATGATTCATGGTGTGCGGTTGCAAGGCGGACAAGCCCAGTGGTATCGCAATCGCTATGTGCAGACACCTTTTATGGCTAATCACGATCTTGATATTTTGGATCCAAATGTCACGCTCGATATGTCGTCTTCAAAAGCAAATACTCACGTGATTGGTCACGCTGGTCGTATTTTGGCTCTCGAAGAAGGACACTTCCCCTATGTGTTGGACGGCAATCTTGAAACAGTTGGATCAACCGACTTCGGCGGAATGCTCAAGGGTGCGTTTACTGCACATCCAAAGATCTGCCCAACAACAGGGGAGCTGTTGGCATTCGGATACTCACCGTTTGATCCGTATCTGACGTACTTGCGGGTGTCGCCTCAAGGTGAACTTGTGCAAGTAGAACCCATCACGGTTGGTGGACCAACAATGATGCACGACTTTACGATCACTCAGAACTATGCAATCTTCATGGACTTGCCTGCAGTGTTTAATCTCAATCTTGCACTTGAAGGCAAAATGCCCATCGAGTGGAGCGAGACGTATCCTGCACGTTTGGGCGTCATGCCGCGCAACGGCAATGACTCACAAGTCAAGTGGTACGACATCAACCCGTGCTACGTGTTCCATGTAATGAACAGTTACGAAGATGGCGACAAGATCATCCTTGACGTAGCGCGCTTTGATCACATTTGGCGCGGTAACGATATGGATTTCCCTAATCCATACATGTATCGCTGGACAATCAACACCACAACTGGAAAAGTAGCCGAAGAACAAGTTGATGACCGCTCAGGAGAATTCCCTCGTGTTGCAGATTCAGTGATCGGTAAGCCACACCGTTTTGGATACCTCATGGGTGCTGGTCAAGAAGGATTTGGAGATGTCACCGCTGGTGCAATCCTCAAATACGATCGCCAGACCGGGGCGCGAACATCTATCGAACTTGGACACGGGCGTGTACCTGGCGAATCAGTCTTTGTTCCAGCAGAAAACGGTAAGGCTGAGGACGACGGCTATCTGATGACGTATGTGTATAACGCTGCAACTGATGACAGTGAGTTCGTTATTTTTGATGCGTCCACGATGAGCGCAGAGCCCGTCGCGACGGTGCAATTACCTCGTGTACCATTTGGGTTTCATGGGAGTTGGGTGCCAGCAGCGGTCGCTAATTAATTAATACGGTTACAAAAATACCGTCGCATCTGCGACACATAACAAAGGGGGAATTATGGGTCAGGTATATGGATCATCGGTACGAAAGGTGCATCGTGGAGTGCATGTGATGGCCCTGCTAGCAGTAGCAAGTCTCACATTTGCAGCATGCGGCGGGTCAAGTGACAGCAAGGACAGCAGCGATACAACTGCCCCAGTTTCAGACACGACTGTCCCAGCATCAGATGCTCCGACCGGAGTTGAGATGAAAATCGGTCTTGTCAATACCGAAGGTACACCTGGTCTCGACTTCCCTGACATTCGTCGGTTTATGTCTGCAACAATTGATTACCTCAATCTTCACGGCGGCATGGGCAATCGTCCAATGAAACTTGAGACATGTGTTGCCAAGGGCTCGCCTGAGACCTCACAGGTATGTGCGCAAGAACTGATCGGCAAAGGTGTCGAGTTGGTTCTGCTGGGACTCGATCTCTTCCCTGATTACAAGACATATGGCGCTGCCAATGTCCCTGTGATTGGCGTATTGCCGATCTTGACACCTGACTACACCGCTGATGCGTTGTTCTTGACTGGTGGCAATGCCACAACGATGGGTGCTTTTGCTGCTCTCGCCAAAGATCATTTCAAAGCCAAGACAATTGGCATTGTTCAATCTGATAATGCAGGCTCAAACTCAACAGCAGCGTCTTTGATGGCGGCTCTTGATGTGGCCGGAATTAAGTACAAAGCAGTCAAGGGTGGCGACAACGAAACAGATGCCGGGTATCAGGGTCTGATGCGCGAAGCGGCAAAAGATAATCCTGACTTGCTCGTGTCTTTGTATGCCGATGCTGGTTGTATCGGAACAATGCGCGGACGTGCATCACTTGGCATCAAAATCCCGGTCATCACGACATCAATTTGTGCAGACAAAGATGTTCTTGATGCTGTCGGAGAAGACGCCATGGGTTGGGTGTTTGCTGGAGCATCAGAAGACAAAGACACTCCGGAGCGAGCAATTATGCGTGAAATACTTCAGCCAATAATGAACGTTCCGGCAGAAGAAATCACCGGAGCAAGTCTTGGACTTGGTGGACTTGGATACTTGCAGATCATGTCATTGGTGGATTACGCCAACCAGATGCAAGCAGCCGGAACAGAAGTCACTGGAGCATCGTTGTATTCGTACTTGAAGACCACGAAGGGCCTCTTCTTGTTTGGCGGAATCCAGCCAATTGACTGTGGAGCTGCGCCAAAGTATCCAGCAGTGTGTTCGTTCTCATTCCCAATGTTGGAATACAAGGGAGCAGGCAAACTCGGAAAACTAGAGGGCGTTGATCTTGTCGACAGCACACCGTATTTGCCATAAGCAGTTCTTCGCTGCCGATGTCATCAGATGACTGATTATCTCTTTTATCTCTTGCTCGGCAGCGGAGCTGGCGCAATTATTGCCGCGCTTGGGCTCGGCTTAGTAGTTACATATCAAGGCTCCGGCGTTGTTAATTTTGCGGCTGGCGCAATGGCGATGTGGAGTGCCTATGTCTATGCCGATCTGCGCAATGGGGCGTATCCGTTTCCCATTCCAGGTCTGCCTAGCAGATATCACTTTGGACATGACGTTGGTTATAGATGGTCAATGTTGCTTGCACTGCTGACGGCTGCGGCTATGGGTTTGTTGGTGTATGCGCTGGTGTTTAAACCTTTGCGCCAAGCACCTGCTTTGGCAAAAGTTGTTGCCAGTGTCGGTCTAGTGATCATTTTTATTTCACTTGTTGAGCAACGCTTTGAAGATATGACAGCAATTCGTGTTCCAGCAATTTTGCCGCGTGAATCATTCACTATCACGCGCAATTTGACCGTACAACGTGATGGTCTTTGGCTCGGAGCGATTGTTCTTGTTTTGACGGCTATTTTGTGGGCATTCGGAAAATATCTTCGCATCGGGTTGGCGACAAAGGCATCCGCTGAAAATGAAAAGGGTGCTGTATTGCTCGGCTACTCACCAGATTTTCTGGCAGGGTTGGGCTGGGTCATTGCTTCTGTGGTGAGTTCGTTTGTCGCTATTTTGGCTGCTCCGATGATTCAACTCAACCCAACTGTGTTGACATTCGGTTTTCTGATTCCCGCCCTTGGAGCAGCTCTTATCGGAAAATTTCAGTTTTTTTGGCCGACAGTATTTGCCGGAATGGCGATCGGTCTCGTGCAATCAGTTTTTACAAAACTGCAAAACGATTTGAGTTGGTTTCCTGAGTATGGTGCACGCGAGGGACTACCATTTCTCGTAATTATTGCAACCATGGTGATACTCGGAGAACGTCTCCCAGATCGCGGTGCCGTTAATTCATGGAAACTGCCGTCTGTGCCACCTTCCAAGATCACGCCATATTCAGTCCTCATTCCGACGGCGATGGCGATACTTGGGCTGTTTTTATTCGGACCATTGTGGCGTGCAGCAATTATGACAACGGTGATTGCAGCAGTGCTGGCGTTGTCTCTGGTGGTGCTCACTGGTTTTGGCGGACAAACCTCGCTCTCTCAGATCGCCTTTGCAGGTATCGGAGGATTCGCGTTATCTAAATTGGCGATGCGCTACGGAGTGCCTTTGCCAATTGCGCCAGTGCTAGCGGCATTAGGTGCAATGTTATTTGGCATGTTGGTGGGATTACCCGCATTACGTGTCAGAGGCACAAATTTAGCAATTGTCACATTGGCTGGCGGAGTGACCATCGCTGAGTTTGTGTTCAAGAATCCCGCAGTCATTGGTGATATCACAACCGGAGGTGCAAAGGTTCCGAACCCGTCTCTTGGCCCGTGGGATTTTGGACTCGTGCTTGGGACAAAAACATCTCGTCCGATATTCGGCGTGTTCTTAGTGATTATTTTGGTGCTGATGTGTATCGCTGTTGCAAACGTGCGTCGCAGCGGCTCTGGGCGCGTGATGCTTGCCGTGCGCGGTAACGAACGTGCTGCTGCTGCTGTTGGCATCAATGTTGCACGCGTCAAATTAATGCTCTTTGCTTTTTCATCGTTCATTGCCGGAGTCGGGGGCACATTGATTGCCTATCGATTTGGATCAGTGTCAGACCTGTCATACGGAACCATGGCTTCGCTCACGGCGCTATCTTTTGCATATTTGGGCGGAATCACCAGCGTGAGTGGCGCAGTTGCGGCCGGTATCGTGGCGGCGTCGGGTGTGTCGTTCTTTGCGATGAATGAAGTGATTGGTTCTTTTGGGACATGGGAAGCCTTCATCGGGGGAGTTCTGCTTATTGTGACGGCAATTATGAATCCTGAGGGAATAGCTGGAGCAATGCGTGCTCAATCTGGGGCAGTTCGCCTCAAGAGACAAAACGCTAAACTTGCCAAGAGCGCTGCAGTTTCTGTTTCTACGTGATTGAGGTAAAAAGTTGAGTCGAGAAAAACTTGTTGCAATGGCGCAAGCCACAATGGCCCACAATAAAGCTGGCACCGTCAGTTTAACTGAGTCACAAACGCGCATTCCGGCAACAAATTATTTCGATCCTGTGCGCTGGCAACAAGAAGTTGACATGATCTTCAAGCGAGTGCCATTGTTGCTTGCAACGTCAGCGGAACTAAAAGAACCAAATTCGTATAAAGCGATCGAAGTCGTCGGAATGCCTGTTCTGATTTCTCGAGGGGCTGACGGAGCAGTGCGAGCATTTGTCAATATGTGTAGTCATCGAGGCTCAATGTTGGTAGACGAGGGCACTGGCACGGCCCGACGCTTTGCATGTCCGTATCACAACTGGACATATAACCAAGAGGGAGACCTCGTCGGAATCTTTAAACAAGAAGATTTTGGTCCACTTGATTTTTCGTGTTTGGGTCTGACAAGTTTGCCAATCGCAGAGCGGGCTGGATTAATTTGGGTGATTTTGTCGCCTACAGCGACACTTGACATCGATTTGTTTTTGGCGGGTTATGACGAACTGTTGGAGTTCTGTCATTTCGCGGGCATGAATCATTACGGTTCGCGACGCCTCATCGGGCCAAACTGGAAAGTTTCATTTGATGGATACGTGGACTTTTATCATTTGCCGATTCTGCACAAAAATACTTTCGGAACTGAGATCTCACCGGATGCCGTGTTCCATCGGGTGGGCGCGCACCAACGCGTCACTGGTCCGCGCGCGCCGTGGAGCAAGTTAGAAGGAGTTCCTACCGACGAGTGGCCAGATGACTTGCTCACTGGGGGAGTGTGGAGCATTTTTCCGCACGGGTCAATTGCGGGGTTTGATATTGACGGAGAAAAGGTCTATCAGGTTGCACGAATTTTCCCTGGAGCAAACGCAGACGAGTCCGTGACGTATCTTGATTTTATTTCCGCTGGAGAACCAACGGCTGACTTCACCGCAAAGGTCGATAAGCAAATTGCGTTTCTTGAAGCGGTTGTGCGCGACGAAGATTATGCAACTGGTCTCAAGATTCAACGCACCGTGAAGACGGGTGCCAAGAAAGAGTTTATTTTTGGGCGCAACGAGGGTGGGGCACAGTACGTACACGGTTGGTTTGACGCATTGCTTGAGACCCCAGATGACGAACTCCCTGCACTTTTTGAGCGTGGTATCGACGCAGGACGCTTAGTCCAATAAAATTAATGCGTTGCGTTAAGTGCAGCTGGGTCTGCAAGTAACTGCACAATAGATTGACAGAACTGTGCCGCCGGTGCTCCGTCCAACACACGATGGTCCCATGTCAGGCTCAGTGTGAGTCGCTTGACGCTAGACACCGCTCCGCTTGAGTTGAGAACAATGTCGTCCCGTAAACGTCCGACACCCAGAATCGCTACGTTTGGCGGATTAATCACAGGAGTAAAACCATCTACTCCAAACATGCCGAGCGCACTCACTGAAAATGTTCCGCCTTCGAGGTCAGCCAAAGCCAACGATCCGCTGCGAGCGGCACCGGCAAGTCTTTTTGTTTCGACGGCAAGCGCTGCAAGGCTGAGGCTGTCAGTATTGCGAACGACTGGAACCATGAGTCCATCATCAAGCGATACTGCGAGGCCGACATTGATGTCAGTGAGTAGTTCGATGCCAGCAGCCGTGACCTGAGAATTAGCAATTGGGTGTAAACGCAACGCACGTGCTGCTGCGGCGATGATGTAGTCAGTAAATCCAGGAACAGAAGCATCACCTTCGCGAGATGCACGGTCGGCCATCACGGCATCGAGGTCTGCATCCATGAACAGAGTGAGTTGCGCCATCTCTTGCAACGACGCGTGCATGCGCTTGGCGATTGTTCCGCGCATTCCGGTCATTCGACGAATTTCTTTGGGTGCACTTGTTTCGAGGTCTTCCATCATGATGCGTCCATCTGGACCGGAGCCAACGATGGTGCTGAGGTCGATGCCTTTTTCAATCGCGACGCGACGAATATTTGGAGATATGAGAATGCGGCCGTCGCTTGGGGCAGGAGCCGAAGCCACTGGTGCTTGCGCAGTCGGCGCTGCAACTGGGGCAGCCGCTTGTGCTGCTGGTGCTGGTGTTGTAGATGTCTGAGTCGGTACTGCTTCGCCTTGTGCGAGCAAGTAACCAATCACTGCTCCGCACGGATAGCTTTCGCCATCAACACCAACACGATGCAAGAGACCCGTATCGATTGCCTCGACGTCACTCTCTACCTTGTCGGTTTCGATGCGTAGCACTGGCATGCCAGGCGTGATGGATGCACCATCTTGCACCAACCATTCAAGGATGGTTCCTTCTTCCATTGTGAGACCAAGTTTGGGCATAATGAACTCAAGAGCCATGAGAATCCTTTGTGAGATGGTGATTAGTAGCGTCAAAAATCCTATCGCGAGCAGCCAAAATCAGGGCATGATCGACATCTATTAGGAGCGGTCCTGTTGACTCAATATGAGCAGTGACAGTTGCATCGGCGCTGACTGGGCGCTCACGTTCTCCGTCAAAAGCCAGGACACATTGTCCACTCATTGTGATGGTCTCGCCATCAGCGAGTGGGCGTACTTCGGCGATATGCATTGTCGTAAACGCGCCAGGAGCAAGTGGCACTCGCACATGCCGGTCTCCGGGCCCGAGTCGCACAAACACGCCACCAGGTTCGAAACGTCCGACAGGGTGAATGCGACCAGCAATGCTGGAAAGTCCGGTGCTTGCTGGCGTCGCGACGGCTGCAACGACTGCTCGTACCGTGAGCGGATCCCAAATGGCGCGTGCACCCACAAACATTGCATCGATAAATGCTAAATCGATGAGTGCAAGGTCCTCGTGAACAACACCGCGGTCATCAATGTGTACGACTACTTTTTTGCTGCGATGACCAACAACGGCGAGTGGAACAATGCCTCGCGCAACAAACGCGGCAGCAGCGCCCGCCGAAGTGCCGTCAATCGCAGTAGGGAAAACATTATTTGTGCCAGTCGAGATCGCAATGAGTGGCGCATCAGGCCAGCCAGCCGCAACATCACGCGATGTTCCGGCTCCGCCCAGAACAATGACAGCGCCAGCCTGCTCGGCACGGAATCGCCGCGCTGCGCCGATTGTTTCGTGACGAGATCCGCTGACAGGTTCGTCGAGGACTTCTACTGGTGCATCGAGGCCCTCTGCTGCGCGTTGAGCCAAATTATGCGTGTCGGGTACGAGAAGAATGCGCGTTGCGCCTGACTCTGCTGCAGCGACGATGGCGCGACGAACGATTCCGATTTTTGTGACATCAGATGTATGCGTTGCTGGCGTGATGAGTCGTCGAATATCTTTTCCGGCATTGGGGTTAACAATGATTCCGACTGTTGACACGAAGTAATGACTCTGCAGTGTTAACTGCGTTGCACCAAGTTGCGAATGCCAGCCTCAATAGAGGCAGCATCAGGAAGATAGTGCTGTTCGAGTGCAGGACTAAATGGTACGGGCGAGAAAGGAGCACCAATGCGTGCAACTGGTGCGTCAAGATAGTCAAAAGCGAGTTCATGTATTTGCGATGCGATCTCGGCACCAAGACCTCCAAATTTAACTGCTTCATGAACCACAAGAACTTTGTGAGTTTTGCGCGCAGACTCCACGATGCTGTCTGTGTCGAGCGGTTGCAACGTACGTGGGTCGATGACTTCACATTCGATACCGTCTGCAGCAAGTTTTTCAGCGGCTACAAGTGTCTCGTTTGCCATGCGACCGTATGCAATGACTGTGACGTCTGTTCCGGCGCGCATGATATTGGCCTTGCCCAGTGGAATCTCGTAGTTTTCTTCAGGAACATGCGCCGACATTCCGAGAAGGCGCTTGTGCTTGACCATGATTGTGGGGTTGTTCTCACGAATACACGCAGTCATCAAGCCTTTCATGTCATACGGATTAGATGGGTACACCACCTTCAACCCAGGAATATGGCACAGGATTGCTTCGAGCGATTGACTGTGTTGTGCCGCCGCCGATAGACCAGCACCACCACCCGTAGTAATGGTGAGTGGCATGGTTGCTTCGCCACCAAACATGTATTTTAGTTTTGCTGCTTGGTTGACGATTTGGTCAAAAGCAACACAAATAAAGTCCATGAACATTAAGTCAACAATGGGTCGTAGACCAGTCACTGCAGCGCCGATACCAAGACCAACGATTGCCTGCTCACTGATTGGTGTATCGACAACGCGGTGAGCACCGAATTTTGCTTGCAAGCCGAGGTACGTACCAAAGACGCCACCGAATGCACCGATGTCTTCACCAGCGCAAAAGATATTTTCGTCAGCTTCCATTGCTTGACGAACTGCTTCGTTGAAAGCACCTCCGTATGTGAGTTTGCGAACATCGCTCATTGTGCTGCTCCAGTCATTGAGGTATAGACGTCAACCAAGATTTGGTCAGGGGTAGGGAGTGGGCTGTCTTCGGCGAACTTGATGGCAACGTCAATTTCACCGCGGAGTCCTGCCCATATTTCGTCGACTCGATCACGAGTCATGGTGCCGTTTTCGATCATACGATCTTCGAATGTAAAGATTGGATCGCGTTCTTTCCAGCGAGCAACTTCGTCATCAGGGCGATACTTGAGTCCGAGGTTCTGGATGCCGTGGTGATTGTAGAAACGATATGTCTTTGCCTCGATTAATGAAGGACCACCACCTGCGCGAGCGCGGGCCACTGCCTCAAGCGTGGCTTCGTGTACTGCCACAACATCCATGCCATCAATAATCACGCCAGGCATTCCGTAGCCAGCAGCACGATCAACGATGTCAGTGATCGCCATGGTTGCACTGCGCGGTGTGAACTCACCGTACTCATTGTTTTCGCAGGCAAACACAATGGGCAGATGTAATGCACATGCCATGTTGGCTGCTTCATGAAAGGCACCAATGTTGGTGGCACCGTCGCCAAAGAATGCAACTGCAACTTGACCGCGTCCGCGGTATTTATTAGCGAAGGCTGCACCGACTGCAATTGGCGAACCAGCACCGACGATGCCATTTGCTCCGAGCATGCCAAGAGAAAGATCACTGATGTGCATCGAACCACCCTTGCCCTTGCACATGCCGGTTGATTTACCCATCAGTTCTGCCATCATGCGATTGAAATCGCCGCCTTTGGCAACGAGATGTCCGTGACCACGGTGTGTTGATGTGATGTGGTCGTCGTCGTTGAGTGCAGCGCAGACGCCAGCCGCAACGGCTTCTTCACCGACGTAAAGATGAAGGAAGCCAGGAAGTTTGTTTGCCTCGGCAAGTCGACCAGCGGCTTCTTCAAAAACGCGAATGCGAACCATGCGACGATGCAGGTCAAACTGCACTGGTGGTGATAGGTCCATGTTGAATTGCTCCTTATTGTTTTAGAAGTAGTTGTAGAAATTGTATTTAGAAATTGTCGTTATGCGTTCAGGCCACGTGACCAACGCAGTGATCTGCGAAGTAGTTCATAAAACGCTGGCCGTTCCCATGAGCATCGTTCTACGCGTGGGTAATAATCAAGTACTGGAGCCATGTCGTAATTGCCACGACAATGACCAAGTGTGTTGTACAAGATTGATCCTGCTCCAAGTTCACGCAAGTACATCACCAGATGAGTAGGGTCGCAATTGTTCCAGTCTTCTTGGGCAAAACCTTTGGCATCGCCCTGCCATGTTGTGTGCAAGAGGGGAGTCAATGACGCCCGATCTGAGTATTCACACAGATACA
>CANLAH010000053.1 GCA_947488685.1 Acidimicrobiaceae bacterium
CCCACCACGACAGGGGCGGGGAATCTCACTGAGTCAGTGCCGTAATTGATACCCATAGACACGTCAGTGACCTCAACGATCTGGGGCAGGAACATATTAGAGAGTGACATTGTGAGATAGCCGTGAGCGATTGGCGCTCCGAACGGCCCATTTTTGGCTTTGTCAACGTTTACGTGGATCCATTGATGATCGCCAGTGGCATCGGCAAAGACATCTACTCGATCTTGAGTGATTTCAAGCCAATCGCTATAGCCCAGGTGTGTTCCGAGTGCAGAGCGCACGGCGTCGATTCCGCGCAGTGTTGTGACCGCCATGACTAGGCACCAAGAGTCTTGAGAGTTGTTTCGGCTTCGTCAATAATGCGCGCAATGAGTTCTGCACATGTTGGCAAGTCATTAATAAGGCCGACAACTTGTCCGCTCGCCATCACCCCTGATTCAATTTTGCCATCAACGAGTGATGCCTTGAGCAACATCGGGGTATTAGCAGCCATCAGCATTTGTGTATAGGTGAGTTCCATTGACTTGCGCATTGCAAGACCCTCACGCAACATGTCAGTTAGTTTTGCGCCAGTCAGTTTGCGAAACTTCAAAGCATTGATTGCTGCGCGTGGTAGTGCAGTCACGCGACCACCAGCGCTCTCGAGATGATCTACAAGTTCAGTGCGCAAAACCCGGTGAGGCACGCCGTCCACTTCGGTCGTGACGACTGTTCCTTGAACATTTTTAGTGAGGTAGTACTGCTTCACGGAATCCGGAACAGTGGAGTCACTTGTTAACAAAAACCGTGTTCCCATAGCAACGGCGTCTGCGCCATAGGCGAGCGCTGCGACGAGTCCTTGGCCACTAAAAAACCCGCCCGCCGCAATGACTGGCACGCGACCGGCCACAGCATCTACAACATCAGGCAACAGAATTGATGTTGGAACAGAACCCGTATGCCCGCCGCCTTCTCCGCCCTGCACAAGTACAGCATCGACGCCCCAGTCCAGAACTTTTTCCGCATGACGTCGAGCACCGATTGACGGAATCACCAACACGCCTGCAGTGTGTAGGCGTTCGATGAGTCGTTGCTGTGGTGCTTGAGCAAATGATGCCACGCGAATATTTTGTTCGATTAAAAAATCAATGCGTTCATCAATATCAGCAGAGTCTGCGCGCAGGTTGACACCAAAATGGCGCGTTGTTCGTTGCTTAACTTGCGCAACTGCAGTACGCAATTCATCCATGTCCATGGTGGCACTAGCCAGTATTCCGAGGGCTCCTGCATTGGCGGTAGCCGACACCAAGCGAGCACCAGCAACCCAACCCATTCCGGTCTGCACGATCGGGACATCTACCCCGACAAGGTCACAAAACTTGGTGTGCAAAGATGCGTGCATTGTTAAGCCACTTCACGATGGCGAAGACCACGCGGATCTAGGCGATTAAGAGTTGCAAGTTCAGTTTCATTTGGCGCGCGTGAGATAGGTACATCAGAGCCAATCTCCAGCACAAAGCCAGTGTTGGCTACAACGTCATCGACTGAAACGCCTGGATGAACGCTCAGCAGGCGCATGGTATGCGTAGTGGTTTCGAAGTCAAATACAGCCAAGTTGGTAATGACGCGGGGGAGGCGATGATGGCGCATCACGGTGTCTCCAAGTTGTGCGGCACGGTCGTATCCAAGACCGCTGACCATGTCGACTTTTTCGACAAAGACTTTGGTGGATTGTTTAGGGATAAAAAAACTTGTCGCATGGCTGATGGTGTTGCCGGGTCCGCCGCGTACTCCCAGGAGTTGTGCTTTTGGTTGTTTCCATGGACCGATGTTGGCGATATTGGTATTGCCGAATCGATCGATCTGGCTCGCGCCCATCATCACATGTCGACGACCACTCCACACTGTGTCAAACACGCTGCGAAATGGGATCCAGCCCTCTATCACTTTGTCAGAGCCGCCGAGTGGCAAGTCGTTGCCGACAAAAAATGCCTCACCGTCGCTGACGAGTAAATCTGGTTCAAAGGTTGCTCGTGCTAGTCGGGCTCCGAGCATCGGAATTGTCCCCATGCCGCTGGCAAAGATTTCGCCGTCGCCACGAAAAGATTCTGCGGCGGCAATGACGACAATGTCAGCAAGTGTGATGTCGGTGCTCATGAAGAGGTCTCCTTGCGCCATTGTAGAACTGCATTTTGATAGTCGGCTTCTGTTCCGCTCAGGAATCGATTTTGAAATGCTTCCCACTCTGTTGTGTCGCCAGCAGCCTTGACGTATGCCGCCTGGAATTTTTCGTCACGTTCGTAGTCGGGTGTGCAAAGAGTGAAGTGCGCACCATTGGGCGATTCGATCACGCCGTCCACCATCGAGCGATTAATTCGCAGTGTATGAAATGACGCTTCTTGCAGCATTTGTTCGGTGGTCACGATTTTTTCACAACTCAAAAAGCGTCTCCCAGGTTCGCACGCACCTAAGAACAAGTCATCAAAATACAAATCAGGACCCAAGAACTGGGCATTGCCACGGATGTCACTGCGATTCAGATGCACGAAGGCAGCATCAAGACGAATCGCGGGTACGGCAAGAAGTTCTTCGGCGTCTGCGTAGGGAGACACCACCGTTTTCAGTGATGGATTGACATCGACAACGCCACTGCCTAAACCGGCGCGTGTCGGCAAGAACGGAAGCCTGAGTGAGCCGGCATAGAGCGCCCACTGCAGCATTCCTTCGTCGTATTCCACGCATTCCGCCACTGTTGCGTTTTGGCGCGCGCTACGAAAGTGTGGCTCGAGGGCAATTGAATCAAGTGACACAAATCCGTAGATAAGTTTTTTTACTCGGCCGGCCGCACAAAGCAGACCAACGTCAGGGCCGCCATATGACACGACAGTCAGATCTTTAATGTCGGTACGTAATAATGCCCGCACCAAAGACATTGGCTTACGGCGAGATCCCCAACCCCCGATACCAAGTGTCATGCCACTTTCGAGCGTCGCAACTGCGCTATCAAGAGTGGTGCGTTTGTCAGTAGCCATTTTTGGAAGATCTTTCGTTGTTATTTGTCAGTATCGGCATCGCGTTTTTCGACAAATGCCTCACGAAGTTCATCGCTGACACCAGACAAGTTGAGTTCAAATGTAAAACCCTGCTCAAATCGATAACTCCGCTTGACATCCCACAAGTCAATTCCGTTGAGACTTTCTTTAGCAGCGCGCATCACGGTAGGGGATTTTGCTGCAATGCTTGTCGCAACTTTCATTGCTTCGGCACGTAAGTCTGCGCGTGGAACAACTGAGAGCACACTGCCGAAATGATGTAATTCATGTGCAGTCGCGGTTGCGGCGGTATAGACCATTGCGCGCATTTTGTGTTGCGGGACAAGTCGTGACAGATGTGTGGCTGCACCTAATGCACCGCGGTCAACTTCTGGCAGACCAAAGTATGCATCGTCGCTAGCAATAATGATGTCTGAGTTGCCAACTAGGCCGATGCCGCCGCCAACACAAAAACCATTCACTGCACTAATCACTGGCACTGGACAGTCGTACACTGCCGAAAAAGCGGCGTAGCAACCCTTGTTGGCGCCAATTAAGGCATCGAAGCCCTGAGAGTTTTGCATCTCCTTGATATCAACGCCGGCATTAAAACCTTTACCTTCTGCGCGCAGGACCACTACTCGTACGGCTGGATTTTTGCCCATTGCGGTGAAAAAGCGGCGTAGCAACCCTTGTTGGCGCCAATTAAGGCATCGAAGCCCTGAGAGTTTTGCATCTCCTTGATATCAACGCCGGCATTAAAACCTTTACCTTCTGCGCGTAGCACTACTACTCGTACGGCTGGATTTTTGCCCATTGCGGTCACTGTGTCGGCAACTTCAAACCACTGCGCCACAGTCAGGGCGTTGACAGGAGGGCAATCCATGATGACTTCGGCAATTCCGCTGGCGTGGATTGTGCTGGTAATACCCATGGGCTCAAGGTTAGTGGGTTTCTGACGATTCGTCAGAAGCGAGCAAATAGAGGGGGACTAGAGTGAAAGGCGTGATATCAACAGATCTTTCAGGCAAGGTGGTGCTCGTTACGGGCGGCACTGCTGGGGTAGGTCGCGGAATTGCTCAGTGTTTCGAAGCAGCGGGTGCCACCATTGTTGTGTGCGCGCGTAATGCCGTTGATGATTTGCCTGCAGGATGGTCATTTTTGTCAGTCGATGTGCGTGATGGCGATGCTGCATGGAAGATGATTGACGATGTCGTCAGCCAACATGGTTCGCTTGATGTACTGGTCAACAACGCTGGAGGTTCGCCGCCTGCTGACACCAGTACCGCATCGCCACGTTTTACAGAACGCATCGTGGCCCTCAATTTGCTATCAAGTATTTTTACATCACAACGCGCTAATCATCACATGCAGCAGAGCGGCGGCGGTTCAATCGTTAATATCGGAAGTGTTGTCGCCTTGCGTCCATCGCCGACTGTTGCTGCATATGGCGCGGCTAAGGCTGGACTACTGAATTTTACGATAACGGCTGGTCAAGAGTGGGCCCCAAAAGTACGCGTGAACTGTGTAACGGCTGGCGCGGTGCGCACAGACAAATCCGAGATGCACTACGGAGATGCTCAAGGTATTGCACGCGTTGAGGCAACGATTCCGATGCAGCGGATGGCATTACCTGACGACATCGGGAACGCCTGCGTTTTCTTAGCGAGTGAGTCAGCCTCATACATCACCGGAGCAAATATTGTTCTTCATGGCGGCGGAGACAGACCACCATTTCTTGACGCCGCTAAGAAGTAAAACACTAAGATTTCACCATGGCAATAGTTTCTCTTGGTCGTGCTCTCACAAATATCGCCGCAGCTGATCCCGCTCGTCCTGCAGTGACATGTGATGGAGTAACGACGAGTCGCGCAGAACTTGAAGCTTTGAGCAATCGCATGGCCCGTGCTTTTGATGAACTTGGCGTGAAACAGGGTGACTTTGTCACCATCGGTCTCCCTAACTCAGCGAAGTTTTACGCTGCAACATTTGCATTGTGGAAACTAGGCGCTGTGCCACAACCTGTTTCTCCGCGTTTGCCAATACGAGAACGACAAGGAATCGTCGAACTTGCAAATTCGCCCATTGTGGTGGGTGCTGACATTGACGCTCATCCTGGTCGAGTGTGTTTGCCAATGGACTGGTTGCCAGATGCATCACTGTCGAGTGAACCACTCGAGGATCGCATCGCACCTGCATGGAAAGCGCCAACATCTGGCGGTAGCACTGGTCGTCCAAAATTGATTGTCGCAAGTGATCCAGGCGTACTTGACGACGAAGCAGATCCAGGACAGGGCGTGCAACGCAACGGAACCATGATGGTGCCTGGTCCGCTGTATCACAATGCGCCATTTTCGTATTCAAGCCGTGCGCTAGCAAATGGCAATCACATTGTAACGATGGCAAAGTTTGACGCTCAACAGACCCTTGCGGGTGTGCAAGAACATCAGTGTGACTGGATGTTGCTCGTGCCAACAATGATGCTGCGCATCTGGAGACTCAATGATCGCGAGGATTACGACATGTCCTCGCTGCGAGTTGTTTGGCATATGGCGGCACCGTGTCCGCCGTGGCTCAAAGAATCTTTCATCAATTGGCTTGGAGGAGAGAAATTGTTTGAGTTGTACGCCGGAACCGAAGCACAAGCAGTCACCGTTATTCGTGGTGATGAGTGGCTCTCGCGGCGCGGTTCAGTGGGTCGCTGCATCATGGGTGAAATGAAAGTACTGGATGAAGACAACAACCTCTTGCCCTTCGGAGAAGTTGGCGAAATATACATGCGTGCTCCTGTCGGACGACAGACATATCGATACGTTGGTGCACAAGCCAAGACAACAGCAGACGGCTGGGAGTCTCTTGGCGACATGGGCTGGATGGACGCAGACGGTTATGTGTATCTTTCTGATCGTCTTACTGACATGATTCTTTCTGGCGGTGCCAATATCTATCCAGCAGAGATTGAGTCTGCGATTGACGAGTATCCATCAGTGCGCTCATCTGCAGCGATTGGCCTGCCGGACGAAGACCTCGGAGCACGCGTGCATGCCATTGTGCAACTTGCTGCGGGAACAGAGATTGACCTCGACCATTTTCGTGCTTTTTTGGGTGAGCGTCTTGTGCGATACAAAGTGCCACGCACCTTTGAGTTTGTAGACGAACCATTGCGCGATGATGCAGGCAAGGTTCGTCGCAGTCAGTTGCGCGCAGATCGCGTGCCATCTGAAATCTGATCTCTGAACTCTGATACGGTGCCAGCATGTTGACCGTTCAGGAGATCTGGTCGTATCCCATCAAATCAATGGTGGGCGAGACCGTGAATCATTGCACCCTTAATGAGATAGGTATTTCGGGTGACCGAATTTGGGCGGCAAGAGATCTTGAGCGTGGCGGTATCCGTGGTGCTAAAAAAATTGGTGGACTGATGCGCCTGATGGCTCGCAATCTTGATTCATCGACGGGTCTTGTTGAGATTACGTTGCCAGATGGTTCAACTGTGCGCACAGATAATGCGAGTGTTCATCAAATTGTGAGTGCAGCAATTGAGCATCCAATTATTTTGGAAAAATTACGCAACGCTGATGATCTCGACCATTTTCGTCGTGGTGCGCCAGACAGTGAGAACATGATGGACGAGTTGCGTGCAGTGTTCGGCCGAGTAGATGACGAGCCATTGCCGGACTTCTCAAATTTTCCGCCAGAAATCATGGAGTTTGAATCGCCACCAGGGTCGTACTACGACGCGTGGCCTTTGATGGTAATGACAACGTCAGCGCTACGCAGTTTGGCAAAGGCAGTGCCTGATTCAAATATGGATGTTCGACGATTTCGACCAAGTCTGGTGATCGATTCCGGTGATGAGGACGGTCATCCTGAATTTTCATGGAAAGGAAAACATGCGACCATTGGCACTGCTCGTATTGAATTTCTCGACGCGTGCCCGCGTTGCGTTATGGTGACGCGAGACATCAACGAAGCAATTCCTGCCGACAGAAATGTTCTCAGACACATCGTGCGTGATCTCAATCAAAATGTGGGTGTGTACGCTCGCATCACTCAGCCAGGATCATTTGATGCTGGCGACGTGATGTCGTTTATATAAGAACTAGGCGTGCTGGCTACTGACGGAGACGACTTCGCCTGTCATATAACTTGAATAGTCACTCGCCAGAAAGACAATGACGTTAGCGATTTCCCATGGTTCTGCCGGTCGACCAAACGCTTCGCGTTGAGACAATTCGTCAAGTAGTTCGTCACTCGTGACCTTGGCCAAGAATGCATGCATCGCAATCGATGGAGCAACGGCATTGACGCGCACTCCGTGAGCAGCAGCCTCCATCGCCGTTGCGCGAGTTAGCGCCATGACGCCTGCTTTGGCTGCGGCGTAGTGGGCCTGTTCGACCTGCGCGCGCCAACCCAATACGGACGAGTTATTAACGATGACACCAGACCCACGCGGATACATATGGTTGAGCATTGCTCGTGTCATGCGAAATGTCCCGGTAAGTGTGACATCTAGAACTACTGACCATTGTTCGTCGGTCATCTCGTGTACCTGTGCGCTGCCACCAAGACCAGCATTGTTCACCAAAATATCGATACCACCAAGATGTATCGCTGCTTCGCGCACAAGTCGCTGCACGTCATCTTCATTAGTGACGTCACAGGGGATGCCGTGCACTCCCAACTCAAGAGCAGTTTCGGCAAGCCGCCGTTCGTGTTTGTCGCTGATCACAACGCGAGCGCCTTCTTCGACGCACTTACGCGCTGTTGCTGCGCCGATTCCGGTTCCGGCCGCTGCAGTAATCAAGACTCCTTTGCCCGCTAAGAGTGCGTGACCCGGAACATATGTTGGTGTCGTTGTCATGTTGGCTCCTTTGGTAGTCCAAGGACTCGTTCTCCTAGAATATTACGCTGAACTTCGTTTGATCCACCGTAGATGGTGTCAGCCCGCGTGAAAAGAAATAACTTCTGCTCTAGTGAATATTGCGAATCAGTCATGACGGTGCTCTGGACTCCGAGGACATCCATTGTCAATTCACCTAAGTCACGATGCCATGTTCCCCAAAATAACTTCGAGATGCTGGCTTCTGGTCCAGGCACGCCCCCCGACATTGAGCGCAGAGCGTTCCATTTCATAAGTTGCATTCCAATCCAGGATTGCACCACACGCTGACGAATAACTGGTCGCGTGATCGCACTGTTTGAACGAGCAAGAGCAATGACATTCTCGAGTTCGCGCTCAAAACCTATTTGTTGAGCCAATGTACTAATGCCGCGTTCAAGTCCGAGTAGTCCCATTGCTACAGACCAACCGTTTCCGGGCGTGCCAACCACCATGTCGATTCCGGTGCGCGCGTTCGTGAAAAATGTTTCGTTGAATTCGCCACCGCCTGTTATCTGCACAATTGGGCGAACTTCAACTCCAGATTGATCCATAGGCACAAGTAAAAAAGTCAGTCCCTTGTGTCGCTTGGAGTCTTGCTCAGTTCTCACAATGACAAAACACCACTGACTGACATGTGCAAGCGAGGTCCAAACTTTTTGACCATTGATGATCCATTCATCGCCGTCTAGTTGCGCCTTGGTTTGAACATTTGCAAGATCACTGCCGGCATTGGGCTCGCTATAACCCTGACACCATCGCTCGTCACCGCTCAGAATGCCAGGTAAGAAACGTGTGCACTGTTCGGGCGTTCCGTATTCGATCAGTGTTGGTCCGAGCAGATGCTCGCCCATGTGATTGACGCGAGCAGGAGCTTGGGCGAGGGTGTATTCCTGCGCCCAAATCATTTGCTTGCTCACGGATGCTCCGCGACCTCCGAATTGCGTTGGCCAACCTAGGCCGATCCAGCCAGCATGACCAAGTGTTTTTTCCCAAGCAACACGAATATCAAAACCAATGTCTTCATCTCCAGGACCACCGCGACCTTTTAATTCTGCAAATTTGTCTACAACGTTGTCGTGAAGCCACGTGCGGGCGAGTTGTCGAAACTCCTCGTCGTTGTCAGGAAGCACATCCAAAAAAGTCATATACGTCCGTCTAGGCGTTTGGCTTATCTTTCGCTGCAGCCGCAGTTCGTTGGTCTTCAACAGTTTTCAGGAACGGCAACTCTTCGAAACCAACCACGCTGTCGATACTTTCCTCGATTTCTTCTGGAGTCCAGCGACCATTTTTGTACATGGCGCGTTGTTCTTTGGGTTGGCTCCATACTGCAATCTTGCCGCCTACAACTGTATAGACCTGCCCAGTGATGTGCTTTGCTTTGTCACTCAGCAAGTACACCACCATCGGCGAAACATCTTCTGGGTCACCAATTTCTTTTAGTGTGGTCGGAACATTTGCGGACATGCGTGTGCGGGCAACAGGGGCAATCACATTGGAGCGCACGCCGTAGCGATGCAGGCCAACGGCTGCTGAATAGTTGAGCGATACGATTCCGCCCTTTGCTGCTGCGTAGTTCGGTTGTGACACTGATCCAAGCGCCCACACACCAGACGTAAAGCCAATGAGTGATCCGCCGCCTTCTTGTTTGCGCATCACTGCAGACGCAGTGCGATACATCGTGAATGTCCCCTTGAGATGCACGCGCACAACATCGTCCCATTCATTTTCTTCCATATTAAAGAGCATCCGCTCACGCAAGATTCCGGCAACACATACAACGCCATCGATGCGTCCACCTACTTCAATAGCTGCTGCAACGACCGCTTGCGCTCCGGCCATTGTGCTGATGTCACTGGCCACAGCGACTGCACGACCCCCAAGAGCGATGATTTCATCGACGACTGATTGGGCGATCTCACTGCTGGGTTCTGATCCATCCATTGATACGCCAAAGTCGGCTACAACCACGATGGCGCCAGCCCGTGCGCAGTCCAAGGCGACGCATCGGCCGATTCCGCGACCTCCTCCGGTGACAGCGACGACTTTGTCTTGTAGATATCCAGACACGAGAACTCCTTGTTTATTAGTGATTTATTAGTGATTTATGTGGGAAACTAATACAGAACGACAACCGACGCATCACGGGTGAACTATTGCGCAAAGACTTGCGAAATAGGGTTTCTGATGAGGCGTCAGAAACTAAAGTATCATAATCTTGACGAAATTCATCAGGTCAGTAGCAGGCTCGCCCAATGTGGCGACACGATAGGTAGGGGTGTGTATGTATCTTGCAGAGACGCCAGATCAACAAGCGATGCGCAAGGAGTTGCGAGAGTACTTTGCCGCAATGCTTACCCCTGAGTTGCGCGCAGCCGTGGGCGAAACAGGTGCGAGCCCCGAACCATTTCGCAATGCAATCCGCAAGATGGGCAAAGACGGCTGGCTCGGGCTTGGATGGCCAAAAGAATTCGGTGGACAAGGTCGTCCTGCGACGGATCAGTTCTTATTATTCGACGAAGTACAAAGAGCGCGTGCACCATTTCCGTTTGTCACTGTGAATACCGTTGGTCCCGCAATTATGGCGTATGGACGCGATGATCAAAAAGCTAAATACTTACCCGGAATTCTTGCTGGAGAAATCAACTTTGCTATTGGATACACCGAACCAGAGGCCGGAACCGACCTTGCAAGTTTGCGAACATCTGCAGTGCTTGACGGTGATGAATGGATTATCAATGGCAACAAGGTGTACACATCTGGAGCAAATCAGGCTGATTACATCTGGTTGGCTTGTCGAACAGATCCTGATGCTCCAAAGCACAAAGGAATCAGCATCATTATCGTCCCGACAGCATCATTGGGTTTTTCTTGGACTCCCATTGTGACGGTCGGAGACGTCATGACAACTGCCACCTATTACAGCGATGTTCGTGTCCCAAAAAATAATGTGGTTGGCGAGATCAATGGCGGCTGGAAACTCATTACCGCGCAACTTAATCATGAGCGAGTTGGGCTCGCAGCACTATCTGGATTAACTGCGCGACTTGTTGAGGATGTCACTGACTGGGCCAAAGTCACAAAGTCAGGCGGAACAAACAATGAGATGATGATCGATCTGCCATGGGTGCAGATGGACATCGCTAAATCTCACGCTCTACTTGATGCAACACGTTTGATGACATGGAAACTTGTCAAGGCAGTAAGCGACAACACGCTCGGACCAGCAGAGGCGTCTGTTGTCAAGGTGTTTGGTACCGAAAAGGCAGTGGAGGTGTATCGCATTCTGCAAGGCATTCTTGGTCCAACGGCTCATGTCAAAGAGGGTTCTCAAGGTGCGATGTTGCACGGCGAAGTTGAGCGCGCAGCACGTGCAGCACAGATCAACACCTTTGGTGGTGGCGTCAACGAAGTAGGGCGACAGTTAGTTGCTAGTGCTGGTCTTGGACTGGTGTTGTCTGCGCGGTAAGCGCACGCACAAGGGGAGTACTGCAGACGAAGCGTCGCAGCACAAAGACTAGAGCCGTTGCAAAATAGTTGCGGTACTAACAGCACCGCCACAGCACATTGTGATGAGAGCAAACTCTTTATCAGTGCGTTCCAGTTCGTGAAGTGCAGTGGTGATCAGGCGCGCACCAGTGGAGCCAACAGGATGTCCCAATGCGATAGCGCCGCCGTTGACATTGACCTTATTGACGAGCGCGTCTTCGTCGATGCCGTACACCCTGGCCCATGACAACACGACTGATGCAAATGCTTCATTGATTTCAACAATGTCAATATCGTTCATTGTCATTCCGGTCATCTCAAAGACTTTGCGCGTTGAATCGACTGGTCCGTCAAGGTGATAATACGGATCACTGCCGACTAAGCACTGTGCCACCATGCGCGCTCGCGGACGGAGTCCCTCTGCTCGTGCACGGGCTTCATCCATCCACAACACGGCAGCAGCGCCATCACTGATTTGGCTTGAGTTGCCGGCCGTATGCATACCTTCTGGCATGACTGGCTTTAAAGCGGCAAGTTTTTCCGCAGTTGTTTCGCGTAGGCCACCGTCACGAGTAATGGTCTGAACATTGCCGTCTGCGTCGATAACTTCAACTGGAATAATCTCTCGTTCGAATCGGCCTTCTTCTGTTGCACGAATTGCTTTTTGTTGAGAGATGAGACCCAAAAAGTCAACGTCTGCTCGAGTGATTCCGCGGCGTTCAGCGATTCGTTCGGCTGCACCGAATTGATCGGGCATATCCCA
>CANLAH010000054.1 GCA_947488685.1 Acidimicrobiaceae bacterium
TATCTTGGGTCAGAGTTGGATCAACCCCGATGCAATAAGCCTGCATCACATAAGCACGACCATCAGGGTTGACGAGTTCGTGCACCACAGAGCCTGCGTCAAAAAAGAATACTGCGCCGCGATTGACGTGTCGCTCGGCATAAGACTGCTGCAATGCTTCAGTACCCAGATCGACTGTGGCAATACGCCGCATCGTCAGACCACTGAAATCACGAAACACCGGATCGACTACTGCAACTTTTGTTCCAAGGCCATCCAGCATCCAGTGGCGGGGGCCATTGAGCTTTACCATCACAGCACCCATTTCAGCCGCAATCGTCGGGGCATCAAGCGTCTCCCATAATTCTTGCGGACAATCATTCAGCATTTGAGTGCCATAGACCTCTGCTTGTAGTCCAGTGTCTCGCAAGTAAATCGCCAGAACTTCTCCGTATCGAACTCCCCTCATGTCTGAGATAAGCCTTTGGGGTGTGTTGCTAGTCATAGAGAACATTCTACAAGGCGAACAAATAACCTTCGGCGATAGATTCAGGTGATGAACCGATTCCGCATAGTTGCAGTCCCGATGATTGCACTCGTGTCACTACTTGTTGCGTCTTGTGGCAGTTCATCATCAGTTCAATCCACGACATCTGAGTCCACCGTGTCGCCCGAAACTACAACCTCACTTGACCAAGCCACCACCACGGCCGTAGCGACAACAAGTACCGTTCCCGCTCCACCAAGTGTGACAATGGCGTTCTCTGGAGACATTTTGATCCACAGTCAATTGTGGACTCAAGCGAGAAAAAACAGTGGGGGCACTGGTTACGACTTCTCACCAATGTTTGCACGCATCAAGCCACTGCTTGACAGTGTTGATCTTGCTGTGTGTCACCTAGAAGTTCCTATTGCTCCGCCAGGACAAGAACCATCTACTTTTCCGTACTACGGTGCACCTCGCGAATTAATTGGCGCAATCGCTGGTGCCGGATATGACCGTTGCTCAACCGCAAGCAACCACACCCTTGACCAAGGCAGAATCGGCATCGATACAACTCTCAAAGAATTTGATGCTGCCGGCATTACACAGACAGGAATGGCACGAACTCCAGAAGAGATCGAACCCAAAATTCTCAAGATCAATGGGGTCAACGTGTCACACCTCTCCTATACGTGGGGCTTCAACGGTATTTCACTTCCAGGACGCGAACCATGGCGATCAGCCGTCATTGACCCCGCCCGCATCATTGCTGACGCTACGAAGGCTCGTTCTCTGGGTGCGCAAATGGTCGTTGTCAGTATGCACTGGGGTCAAGAGACTGTCACCAACGTCACGGGCTACCAACTCAAAGCCGCAAAAGCGATCACTGCATCAGGTCTGGTTGATCTGATTGTCGGACACCATGCCCACGTGTTGCAAAAGATCGAAAAAATTAACGGGGTATGGACAGTATTTGGTCTCGGAAATGTGCTGAGCAATATGCCCACGCGAGAAGCCTTTCCTCCAAACTCTCAAGATGGAATGATCGCAACCGTCAAACTTTCGCTTGCGCCAGACGGCAAAGTTGTTGTCGATAAACCCCGCGTACACCCCACCTGGGTTGACAAGAACAACGGCAAAGTTATTCGACTCGTCATTCCAGACCTATTAGATGACACAGTCTCTAAATTTGTTAAATCCCAGTTACGCATTTCTCTTGCACGCACGAAAGAAGTTGTTGGCAAATTTGTCGTTGCTGATTAATTCTTGCTAGCCACAAAAGCATCAATATACGAACCGAGTGTCTCCGCAACAGTGGGCGTCAACCACTTAACAACGGTGTTTGATAAATGATGGTAATCCCGATAGACCAATATATTCCCGACCACGACTGGACAAAAGTCGTTCGAACACAGCCAGCGCCGTGGTTCAATAAAACTGACAGCAGCCGTCTGCGTGGCTGTTCTTATGACATCGTCAATTGCGACAACTGCACGAGTTGGTTCGCGTGGCGCACAAGCGCCTATCGATCGCCTTCGCGCCGATATGCATTCCGGAACAGACGGCGCAGGGTCTGGTGTATCCCCGAACATCACCGGCTCGATTCCGTCAACTCGCAATGAATCAAATAGTGCTGGAAGTTTCTGTTTCCATACTTTTGCCTTAATGAATTCTCTATCTACCGAGTCCCTATTGCCATAGTACTCCGACAAGAACACCACATCAGTCCCCTCTTTGACCATGTGTTTGCGTACGCTTTTACGCCAAGCAGAGCAATGAGCAAAATCAACTGAATCATGCACGTTGTACGGAACAACGTCGATAAATGGACAACCACCTTGAGTCAATGCAAGCAATCGCCAGCGACGCTCTTTGGCGATTGAATTAAGTGCCGTAAACCATTGCGCCGCATGTGAATCGCCCCACAACGCAACAGTGATTGAACCATTAACATCTCCAAAAACACAATTCGGTTTTATCGTTGTGTCGTAATACTGATGGCAATTGTTCTTGTAGATAAGCGGCATATCATTTTCTGCGCTGAGCAATGAAGGCTCCAAATTGTCTGGCACTACTTGTGTGGCCACCGCATCAATAATCGCCTGCAGAGGGCCTGTATTGACCATCGAGATGGGCGCAGGGGTTAACTCCACGATTGTGGTAGTGCTGGCAATGACATCCGTTGAAGAACTCAACGTCGTCTCGGTCTGCGGTGTGGTTGTTGCCGGAACGTCTATAGGGGCTTGCGCCACCACTCCCGTCGAAATACTTGGGTCATATCTCGCCAATGCCACTCCAGTCACAAGACCACTCAACACCAAGCCCGCACCAAGAGCAAACACGATATTGGGCTTTGCAACAAGTCTTCGTGATCGTCGAATTGGGTTTTCAATATACGAAAATCCCAATGCAGAAATCCCCACCGTTATCAGCAACAACGCACACTTTGCCTTCGTTCCGAACTGATCGCCCACATACGCCTCACCGATAATCAAGATCGGCCAATGCCACATGTACAACGAATACGAACGTGCCCCGATCCATTGCAATGGCTTGATTCCAAGAACAACGAGTGGCCCACCTCTTGCATCGTCACCCGCTAACAAAACACCCACTGTCCCAAGGACAGGAATAATGGCAATCCACCCGGGAAAACGAGCCACGTCTCCAAATGTTGCCACCGATATCGCAATAGCAATCACGCCAGCCCATCCGATGACGGCACGTGTCTGCGCTGATATCCGCTGCGCCTCCATGTAGAAAACGGCCAACAAGGCCCCTAGCCCCATTTCCCACGCCCTTGTGTGGAGTCCAAAGAACGACCATGACGGATGCGAGCCACTCATCGCCACACTGAGTGCAAACGAGACAACAATCAACACGCCCATGGTGACACCAACACGCCGCCGCATATCGCGAGCGCCAATTGACACTGCCGCAATCAAGACGGCCCACACCATATAAAACTGTTCTTCTACGGCGAGAGACCAATAATGCTGAATCGGCGACGGTGGCAAGGCTGATGCCAAATAATCTGTGCCCCTGTTAGCAAAAATAAAGTTCACCGAAAAAATCGAAGCCGCCCCTATATCGCGAGCAAGATTGGCAAGCCTCGTGGGTTCGAGCCACGCAACCGCGCTGATTGCAGTAGCAACAAGTACTACTGCCGAGATCGGCAATAATCTACGAATTCGACGAGAGTAGAAGTCGCGTAACGAAATACGTCCCGTCGAAACTCTCTCGTCTACAAGCAATGACGTAATCAGGAATCCAGAAATAACGAAAAATACATCGACTCCGACATAACCACCCCGCGTACCTGGCACCCCAAAATGGAAGAGCAAAACCGCAATAACCGCCAACGCGCGAAGGCCCTCAATATCCCTGCGGTGCTTCACTCGTTACATAATACTTGCCAGCCCACTCACCGAGGATGATGTGATGCACGCTCGATGCCGCACAATATCAAGACCTAAAGAGAGCACTAGGAGAAGCCCGCGGCGCCATCGCTATGACGGGTCGTCAGACGGGCTAGATCTCAAAATTAATTTTACTTGACGGCAGAAAAATTCAATGTGCAGGACAATCCGTTGCTGAGTGTTGCAAGAGCACCACCACTTGACGGTCCGTTCACGGTGACTAGGATTCCCGTAGAAATTCGTCCATCGCATATGTCGGAGTAACCAAGTTTCGGTTACCAACTTCTATCTGTTCAATGCGGTCTGGGTACGGAGATTGGACCATTGTCAGTGTGTATAAACCAGGAGGCACTCTCCAAAATATATAAGTTGTTGAGCTACCAGAACCAATAGCTTCACCGTCCTCATCACCAGAGAGAAAACCTCCAGAAAGTGTCATTGATGTAATTTCAGATTGTGTACCCCCAATAGATGCGGACGCAGTAACTGAGCGCGTAGTTTTGGCCAGCCTAATTGGCGTAGTCGTTTGAGAAGACTTAGAAGCATCAATATCAACTTGGTAAGACGTGATGTTCCTACGTTCAAAGTCACTGACACTTCCGGTATCGCAACCGCCGACGCCGACGTAGTACGTGCCACTCGGGATATTGATAAAAGTTGCAATTTCCCGTAAACCAATGCGAGCCGAAATTGCTCTGTCCACGAATTCGTAGGCGACAGTTGAACACGTGTCACCTGTGCCCTTTTTGTAGAGGGACACTGAAACTCTTTCGGGATACGGCGTAGAAAGCCACGCCCTGCTGATTTCTGGTACAACTTCGATAGGTACCCTCACAATATTGGGTCCTATTGCACTTGTTGTCGGCGTAGGTGCGGTTGTTGTCGGTACGGTTGTTGGTGTCAGAGTTGTCTCGGTTATTGGTGTCAGAGTTGTCTCGGTTATTGGCGCCAGAGTTGTCTCGGTTATTGGCGCCAGAGTTGTCTCGGTTGTTGGTGTCAGAGCGATCGGTGTTGTTGGGGAAGTCTCGACAATCAATTCAGGATTAGTTGTCAACTTGATGAAAGCATCTTGGTCAGTTGTTGGAAGCCCAGGGTTACTACTCGCCATCACTGGCTTTGTCAAAAACCAACGCTTCTTTGATGATTTGTTTTTGCCGCATACAGAAAAGATGCCATTTTGTTTCCGTGTGATTCCTAATTTTGCACAGATCCATTTCTTTTCCTGAAATACTGGATACCAAATGTTTTTTGGTAACAGAGCAGCACACACAACGGATTGCTTAGACACCTTGGTGACTTGACCAGGCTTGGTGCAAGGTGTTGCCACCACAAGAGCAGCATTGCGAGTTGTTGATGACGTGTCTCCAGATGAAACAAGTACTCCAACCCCCACAAGCAGAGCAAGGGCCACGATGCTGGCGATGATTTTATTGGACAAGAACTGATTCATGAGAACTCCCCTAGTACTGAGATACCTACAGAATAGGGCATGTAGGGCGGAGATACTGGTCAGGGCTATTGAGTACGGAGCGTGGGGCGACTGCCGGCACCGGGGTGCTGGCGTAGATTGCTCCAGCAGATCTCTATAGGGATTATTTTGGATAGATACACTTTGTAGCGTTCGCTGTTTAGTCGATTATTTCTACTCATGACCATTCTTCATCACCGCACGACTCTCACCTCAAGACTCGGCCTCTTCGTGCTCGTGTGCTTGGTGCTCGGCCTCAACTCGTGCGGCAATCAGTCGGCCACTTTGCCAAGTAACCCACCAACCACCGTTACAAGTACACCAATAGACGTCTCCACTATCGCGCCAGCCCCTATTGCTCCCACCACAGTTCCAGAACTCGTCGTAAAGAAATGTGTACTTACAGCTAAAACTTTGTCAAGCACATCTCGAGGCAAAGACGTCATCTGTCTACAAAGAGCGCTCATTGAGGCTGGGTTTCTGGCGAGCAAGGCAACTGGTTTTTATGGACCGGCTACTTTTAGTGCTGTTCAGAAATTACAAGAAAGCCGTGAGTTGTTCGTCGACGGAAAAGTTGGTCGTGAAACTGCTCTTTCTCTTGATGTCTGGCCAGCAGAAGTCTCCCTTGTTGTGCGAACTATGCCGCCAGCACCAAACGCTGTCGATCTCATGGGGTTTGCATTGTCCTCTGTTGCTACAAGTGGCGCCGATGCACCCTCACTTCCGGCACGATCCGGAAAAGGTCGACGCGTGGTCTACAGTCGCGCTGGCCAGCGAGTGTGGGCAGTGAACGCCAAAAATGTGACTGTGCGCTCGTGGCTGGTCTCGGGAAGCAGGTACGAAAACGAACTCCCTGGCACTTACAAGGTCTATAGCCGATCAGAAAAAGCAACTGCCGTTAATGGAAAGTCTTACTTTTCAAAAATGGTTCGATGGCTTAAGACAAAAAATAATGCCCTTGGATTTCATGCTTTGCCGTTACATACCGCTGATGACTCTGCATATCAGACCGAAGAACAACTTGGACTTCGCTTATCTGATGGCTGTCAGCGTCAAGCAAATCTTGATGCCGACTTCATGTGGGAATTTGCAGTGATCGGCACACCTGTCATCGTGCTGTAGCAGTATTGACGCTGAGGTAACTCAGTTGTGTTAGGGCAATGGATGCGGATGAGCAGTGGGTTGCAAAAGAGCATCTGTGCCACCGTCAACAAACAACACTTGACCAACCACAAACGATGCTTGCGTTGATAACAAAAAGGCAATCGCTGACGCAATCTCCTCCGGCTGCCCCCAACGCCCACGCGGAATCGGAATCATGCCCAACTGCTCTTTCATCAACGGAACATCCAGCAATGGTCTTGTCATTGCTGTATCGATCACGCCAGGGGCGACGGCATTGAGACGAATCCCAGATTTCATCCAATCGTTTGATTGCATTCGCACCCAAAATGCGATTGCTAATTTGCCAGCAGGATACGCAATGTATTCATCTCGCTGATTAAAACGTGCAACGGCGGTTTCTTCGTCTTCGTTAAGAAAAATCATCGCGTCCTCAAGCGTCAAGCCTGGGGTCATCGTGGTGGAGTTAGATGAAATCATCACTACTGCTGGGTTGTTTCCCTTTTCAAGGGCTGGCCGCAAACCATTGACCACGGCAAGAGTGCCGTAGAAATTGATTCGAACTTTGAGTTCATTAGATGCTGGATTGCTCACGCCAGCGCATGGCACAACGCCGTCAAGGACTCCGCCACACAATGCCATAACCTCAGCAATGATTCGTTCTCGGTCGCCTGCTTTGGAAAGATCGCCGCACACGTCTGCGTTGCGCAGATCAACTCCGATTACCTTGTGGCCGAGTGCCTCAAGTGCAGATTTAGTGGCGGCGCCGATTCCGGACGCCGTGCCCGTAACGCAGATCATTGTGCTCCGTTGATGACTGCACCTTCATGGCGTTGCAGTAATTCGATCGAGTAACCATCTGGATCAAGAATAAAAGCAACAGTGACTGGCCAACGCTCGAGGCGAGCAGGCGTCATTGTTGAGGTGAACCCTTCAGCCACTGCCCTGTCGTGCACGTCTTGACAATCGTCAACGTTCATATAAATCTTCCAAAGTGCTGTGCCGTGCTCAATTGCTCCTGAGCGCTCAAGATGCTGCGCTAATTGCACGCGACCACCACCAGCGTCTGCAGCAAGCACGATCTCTTCGACGCCTGGAATCTGCGTCCGTGATTGAACCTTGAGCCCAATGATCTCGGTATAAAACCACTCCGACCGCTTGATGTCGGTGACGTTGATGCAGTACTGACCAACTGTTGTAGCCATAGTTCCCCCTTTTATAGATGTGCAGATATTACGGAATTAATGAGAAATCATGGCCGGTCAACCAATGACGTCCCACTTCTTTCACGGGAGCCCATCGATCAACAAGGCGTTGACCTGTTGGATCTTCATCAGTGATTTGTCCAAAGTCAGACGGGCACGGCGCCATTCGATCGGCATGAACCTTAAGTTTGTCAAGATCAAAACTAAATAGTTCTGCAGCGCTCAACCCCACCATCAAACGAGTCTCATCGATTGGAATGTCGTGAAATGTCTTTGTCAACCATGCACGAGTATTGGGCCACGTACCTTCAGGATGCGGAAAATCATTTCCCCACATAATGTTGCCAACTCCGATTTCGTAGCGTTGTCCCAATTCACGTCGCTTCGTGTTTGATGCACCCATAAACACATTGCGATCGATGTATTCACTCGGCAGCATTTTGATTGCACCCTTAAACGGGTCTTGGCCGAGTTTCTCGGTGCCTTTTAGTCCCATGGCAAGACGATCCCAGAACCAAATCTGCGGAGGCAACCACCAACAACCAGCCTCAGTGACACCAAATCGCAAACCAGGAAAACGCTCAAAGACACCTGACCACAACATGAACCACAACGGACGTGCTGGCCACCACACCACTTCAGTGACGTAGATGCCGAGATGATTATCGTATTCGTCGCGCGAGGCCGAGCCTGAATGTGTCGAGATGGGCATATTTAGTTCTTCGCACAGCGCCCACACGGGGTCGTAATGACGATCGTGATATGGCAATTGATTCACCCACATCGCCGGAATCATCACACCAGCCAAGCCAGACTCTTTGGCTCGACGAATCTCTGCGAGCACTCGCGGCAGATCAGCAGTAATCGGAACAAGTGCCATGCCGCGGCGACGCTCAGGACTTTGAGAGCACAACTCAGCCAGCCAACGGTTGTGCGCAATTGAACCAGCAAGACCCAGCTCTGGATCCATGTCTCCTGACATTCCTAGACCTGCGCCAAACGGGACGCACGTACGACTCTCGACTGCGTCTGCATCAGGAAAAATGATTTCCCCTGCTACACCGTCGCCGTCAAGTTCTAGATCGCGACGCGGTGCATCCCAGCCACTTCGCAATGCTTCTTCGTGCTCTTCAAACCATTTTTTTGCGTAGTCCTCATTGCGAACTCCAAGCATGGTGGATGCCTCAAGCGCCTGGTCGCGCTCATTTAAAAAATCGTCAAACTGCGGATGAAATTTTGCATCAAGATATTGGCGATACTCGGCCGTCGGCAGCCCTGCGTGGCTGTCTGCCGAAACGATGATGTACGGATCATTCATACTTGTCTCCTTGTTGTTAATCATGTCAGCCTGGAACCTGTCGTAGGTATGCCGGATTGGTTCGAGATTTCATCGACTCATAGCGCAATCGCATTGTTTCGTCACCTCGATCACTTGCTGGCATCATCCAGAATTTATTACCCAAAATGCCATCAACGACGACTCCTGCTACCTCTTCGACAGCCGTATACGCAATTTCTCGACCAGCAGCTTTCATCTGGCTCTCTATTTGTTCGATTGTTGTGTATGGGGTTTTGCGTGGCCGTTGTTTGGCAAACTCATCCGTGCGCGATCGCCACGATTCAAAGAGCCCTGTTCGCAAAATATTCGGTCCCGGAAACAGCACAGACACACCAATGACTGACTCAACTTCTTGTAGTTGCGCATAAAGACATTCAGAAGCAGTGACTACTGCAGCCTTTGTTGCCGCATATTGTGGCGTGCCAGACAGGGGCGACACACCACCATTGCCAGACGAAGTATTCACGATGTGTGCTTCTTGGCCATGCGCCAACATCACTGGCACAAATGCGTTAATGCCGTGAATGACTCCCATCACATTGACAGCAATTGCCCATTTCCAGTCATTGAGTTCGTGTTCCCACATGCGACCTTCAGCGCCAGCACCAATGCCCGCGTTATTGCACACAACGTGAACCGAACCGTATGTCGACAATGTGAAATCACGCAACTCGTTGACTGATTCTTGACTGGTCACATCAGTGACGTGGCCACTGATCTCAAGCCCGTTTGATTGGCACTCTGCCACCGTGGCTGCAAGGAGATCTGCCTGCACATCTGCCAGCACGACTTTCATTCCCTCTTGCGCAAACCTCTCGCCCATTGCACGACCAAGTCCGCCGCCACCACCCGTGACTACTGCAACTTTGCCTTTTAGATTTTTCATTTTGATCCCCTGCGACTTATTCGAATTATGCGTCGGCTGTGAGTCCGACAAACGCCGGACAACGTTCGGCTTCTTTTGGCACACCACCAACGGGCAATGGGATTGCCACGTCGTCTACCTTGGGACCAATTTTGGCAGCAATCGGTGCAAGTTTCTTTAGATCAAAGCCGTACACATCAGCCGCATTAAGCCCGAGCATCTGCTCGATTTCTGTGCGCTCGCAATCAGCAAATGCTGCTCGCAACGCCTCGGTGCTGTACGGGAAACAACTTTCTTTATGCGGATAATCGCTCCCCCACATGATGCTGTCAACGCCCACCTTGTGTCGAGATGGAACCTCGTGTGGCCGAATAAAACTCGAACCTGTGTAACACTGCCGCGCCCAATACTCACTCGGTTGCAATGGCAACTTTGACATCACCGGTAATCCCCAGATGTGTTCTTGTGATCCGACTGCTGTGCGCATGCGATTAAAGAAATAATCAAGACGAGCGAGTTCGCCAGGTACCCATTCGGTTCCTTGTTCGGTAAAGACAAATTTTAATTCTGGATATCTCTCCATCGCGCCCGACACAATGAGATGCGTCAATGCTCGATGTGACCACCATGTGATCTCAAGCAAAAAGATGACAGGCGATTCGATTTCGTCTGTCATTGGTGGACTCGCACCACCACCATGATGATTAATGGGCATCCCTAACTCTTGACACACTTCCCACAACGGACCGTAATAGTTAATGTCATACAACTCAGGCAAACCGACGCCAGGTGGAACCCCCGGCAAAAGAATGCCACCCGTTAATCCCGCAGATTTCGCCCAACGGATCTCTTGTACTGATGCCTCAATGTCATGCAAATTGATCTGACAGATTCCGGCGCGACGACCAGGTGTACGACCACAAAAATCAGCCAGCCAACGATTATGCGCTCGGAGTCCGGCCCATCGTCGATCAGATTCACCCTCGTTCAACGCAGGTGGTTGATATGTGAGTGACGACTTGGGATAAAACGGCGGAATCGTATTTGGAAAAATTACTTCGGCAACAATTCCGTCTGCTTCCATGTCGTGCAAACGGCGATCTGAGTCCCAATTTCGGGGGCCGTCTGGTCCGGTTAAATCTTCATACGGGATTTCATATGTCTCTACCCACGCATCAAAGTCAGAGCGATACTTCTGCTCAAGAAACGGCCGGTACTCATGCAGTTCTGCGCCAGCATGACAATCTGCCGAAATGACTGTGTATCTATCGTTACTCATCTCACCCCCAAACCCTTACTAGTCAGGTTAGTCGTTCATATCTAGGCACTCACAAGCGCAAACCTGGTCTATCGCTTGTTCAGTATTTGTCTCGCGCTGCATACCACTGTGCCAACCGAGAAAATCCTTCATCTATCGACACCTGGGGTTCCCAGCCCAAGTGCTGGCGTGCGGGTCGTGGATCAAACCAATGTGCGGTCCCGAGTTGTTGGGCCACAAAACGAGTAATCGGTGGTTCAGAGGCGCGCACCTTGGGCCACACGCGTTCAATAACCGAGCCCATCCGCACCGCAAGCCCGAGCGAAATATGTCGAGGCTCACACGCAACACCAGCTGCTCCACAGATAGATCGAATGAGTTCATTCACGGTGCGAGGTTCGCCGTTGGCAATGACATACGCTCCACCATCGCAAGCCGCGCCAACATGCACTGCATCAATTGCCGCTACATGCGCGCTGACCGCATTGTCAATATATGTGGAGTCCACTAATGCGTTTCCGGTTCCGGCAATAAGTAGTCGACCACGAGATGCACGCTCAACAATCCGACCCACTAACTGCGTGTCGCCTGGCCCCCACACCAAATGGGGCCGTGTTGCGACGACTGCTACGTGTTCATTACGCGCGGCTAGCGCCATGCCCTCAGCAATGGCTTTTGATTCGGCGTAATACGAATGCACACGCCCCGTGACCGCTGCACGAGCAACATCACCAACTATTGATTCACCCGAATGCACAACTGATGGCGTCGACACATAGACAAGTCGTGAAACATTATGAGTCTTTGCTGCAGCGATCACATTGGCGGTGCCGTCAACATTGA
>CANLAH010000055.1 GCA_947488685.1 Acidimicrobiaceae bacterium
CCACCTACATCATTCCGGTCGTGTCGTTAGGACTCGGAGTTGCCCTGCTCGACGAGTCCGTAGCGCTGCTCTCAATACTGGGATGCGCCCTTGCTCTTGTTGGCGCTTACGTCACCAACCGAACACCACGTTCTTCTTAGCGCAACGGAAGTAATCCGGCTTGCATAATTGCTTTGCTGAGTGGACGACCAAGTTGACGAATCTGTTCGCACACTTCTTCACCAAATGCAGCATAGGGAGACGTTGCCAGTGCATCTGTTGTGGTCTCAATGCGCGCACGTTGTTCGTCTCCGGCAGGAGTGAAAGCAAGATCACCACTTTTGGTCACTAATCCCCGACCACGCATGCCATCAATCGCGCTGCTCCACTCGTCGTCACTCCAACTTCGTGACGACGTCAGTGCCTGAGCAGGCACATCGCCTGATGCTGCATGAGAGACCAGTGCTTCGATACCCGTGAGACCTTCTGCAGTGAGCGCAGCGATATGACCGTCACCACGAAACTCGCGCAATAATGTTTGAGCATGCCACAACACAAGATGTGATTCTTCTGGCCACGCCACTGATGAATGTCCTGCAAACAGCGGTCGCCCCTCTGGTTTTTCACATGCCACCTCTGCGACGCGACGCAAAAGTGTTGCGAGTGTTTTCACCTCTGATGAACCAATCATCTCGTCTCCCCATGCTCGACGCAGTGCAGCATCGACGGCTCGAAACCGAACGTTTGTGAACTGCAAGGGTGATGCGATATCCCATGCACCGTTCATTGCAGCACGCACGAGCGCAGGGTTAAAGTTATAAAAAGTACTGATGACAACATCAGCCGTTACGGCTCCCATTGGCGCTGCGCGCGATGCAAAGTATCCGGTGCGCTGCATCGTGACACCCAGATGTGCGTATTCTGCTTCTGCTTCTGGAACAAAGTAAATCATCCCGTGAATCGGTTCGAGCGTCCTCCAGGTTTTACGCGCAATGATTGGATCCACTACGGCATGAACCCACCGTCAACAACGAACTCCGAACCAGTGGAGTACGAACTGTCTTCACAAGCCAGATACAGCGCTAAGCGAGCAACTTCGATCGGATCTGCTTCGCGACCCATCGGAATACGTTGTCTAATTGCATCACGTATGCCGTCTCCGGCTTGTTCAAAAGTTTGCAGCATTACTGTGTCAATGATTCCGGGATGAATGCTGTTGACGCGAACTCCAAATGCAGCAAGTTCTTTGGCGACAGATTTTGTCATTCCGCGAACTGCCCATTTACTTGCACCATAAGCAATGAAGCCAGGGCTCGCTGTCATTCCGGCAACGGAAGAAATATTGACGATCGATCCGGTTTTGCGACCTGACATGTGCGCTGCGACTGCTTGCATTCCCAAGAACACACCAGTTTGATTGATCGAGATCGTACGATTCCATTGGTCGAGTGTTGTGTCGACAATGCCACCAAACTCGAAGACGCCCGCATTATTTACGAGCACGTCAACCTGACCAAAAAGTTCAATCGTTGCTGCAACAACGGCAGCCCAATTATCTTTGTTCGTGACATCATGGTGCATGAACACACACGATGATCCGTCAGGTGAGATTTCTTTTGCCTTGAGTTTGCCATCTTCATCGAGAATGTCTGTGATCACTACTTTGGCGCCTTCGCTGTTAAACAGCGCTGCTTCAGACGCCCCCATCCCCCGCGCACCGCCACTGACGATGGCTACCTTGCCTAATAACTTGTTGTTTCCCATCCACTAGTTCTAGTCTCTCGCACGACATCTGCCGAACCCGAAATACATGAACCTATTGGTGGTAGTTGGGGGCCTCATGAGTGATGGTGACGTCATGGGGATGGCTTTCTTCGCGACCAGCAGTGGTGACCCGCATAAAACGCGCCTTCTCAGCAAGCTGGGATAATGACGCCGCGCCCACGTATCCCATGCCTGATCGCAAACCGCCGATCAATTGATACACCACATCTCCGAGCGACCCCGAATACGCAACTCGCCCTTCGATGCCTTCGGGGACGAGTTTTTGACGACTGATCCCCTCGCCTTGACCTGTGCCGTAGCGATCAGCCCCAAGTCCCTGCATCGCTCCGATAGAACCCATCCCGCGATAGGTCTTGTATCGGCGACCTTCAAACAACTCCAAGTCTCCGGGTGCTTCATCGGTGCCTGCCAACAAACTTCCGAGCATCACTACTTGCGCGCCAGCAGCAAATGCTTTCACTAAATCGCCAGAGTACGTAATTCCGCCATCGGCGATGATTGGTACTCCTCGTTTTGCCGCCCGTTGCGCTGTAAACCACACTGCTGACAGTTGAGGCATACCAGCACCTGCAATCACGCGAGTTGTACAAATCGAACCAGCCCCGACGCCGACTTTGATTCCGTCAACTCCAACATCAGCCAATGCATCAACGCCTTCTTCTGTGACGACGTTTCCTGCTATCACCGGCAACGATGGCCAACTATTTTTTATGCGCCTCACAGCAGTAAGGACTCCTTCTGTATGTCCGTGTGCAGTGTCGACGACCACGACATCAACGCCAGCAGCAACAAGTGCACTCACTCGTGCCTCAAGGTCTGGACCAACCCCAACTGCAGCACCAACGCGCAAGCGCCCACCTGAATCTCGTGTTGCCGTTGGATAATCCTTGCTCTTCATAATGTCTTTGACCGTGATCAGACCTTTGAGTCGCCCAAGTTCATCAACAAGGGGAAGTTTTTCGATTCGGTGCTGCTGCAAAATGGCTCGAGCATCAAGTAGCGATGTTCCGACTTGTGCTGTCACGAGTGGAGCACTCGTCATAAAATCTGAAACAGGTCGCGTGTAGTCAGATGGCTCGCAAAAGCGAATATCGCGATTAGTAAGAATTCCGAGCAAGATGCCTTTGTCGTCCGTGATCGGAACACCAGAAAAGTGGTATCGGTTCATTAGTGTCTCGGCATCGGCGAGCGTTGCCGTGATTGGCAGAGTCACTGGATCTGTGATCATTCCAGACTGCGAACGCTTGACACGCTGAACATGACTCTCTTGTTCTTCAATTGTCATGTTGCGATGCAGAACACCAAGACCACCTACGCGAGCCAAGGCGATTGCCATTGGTGCCTCAGTCACCTTGTCCATTGCCGCTGACACGATAGGCATTTCTAAGTTGATCTCACCTGCAAGTTGTGTTGCAACATTTACTTTATCTGGCAAGACATCGCTGAAGCCTGGAACCAAAACAACGTCGTCAAAAGTGAGTCCCTCAAGTGGCGTAAAAAGCTGATGATTTAATGAATTCATTGCGATACCTCCCTTGGTTGTTCAATCGTTTGCTGTCGACATAATGCCCCAAGCGTTTGGACCAATAACTCATGTTCTTGTTGGTGCATCCGCTCAGTAAAAGATTCGAGCGTGTCGTCGGCATGAATCGGCACCACCGCACTCGCCAACACAGGTCCAGTATCAACACCTTCATCTGGAACAAGATGAACTGTGACTCCGCTATGAGTACGCCAATTATCCCGCGATTCTGCAAACGCTCGTTCAATGGCGTGAGTTCCGACAAGTTCACCGGGCAATGCTGGATGCAAGTTGACAACGCGTTGGGGATAATGCGCAAGAAACTCCATTGACAAGACTCTCATAAACCCTGCAAGCACCACTAGGTCAGGGGTAAATGTCCGAGCGATATCACCAAGGCGACGGTCATATTGCCTGCGGTCTTCTTCGGGACGGGGCATCAACACCACGGTGGGGACTCCGGCCTTTGCGGCCCGAACAAGTGCCGTCACATCGGCTTTGTTGCTGATAACTCCAACAACATCTGCGGTTAGCCAGCCGTCTGCACAGGCGTCAAGTATCGCTTGCAAGTTTGTTCCGTTGCCAGACACCATGACAAGTAGACGCACTCTGTCGGTCATAGCAAAACAACTTCATCTGAGTCGCTGACACTTGCGCACAGTTCTCCGATGATCCACGAGTCTTCGGGGATTAATTTTTGTACGGCTGATGCGTCTGTGGCGCTCACAATAAGCACCATCCCAATCCCCATATTCAGCGTGCGGTACAACTCATCGGTTCCGAGTGATGTGAGCTGCTCAACAAGTTGGAACAAGGGCGGAGTCGGCCACGAGCCAAGTGTGACCTTGGCGCTTACTCCGCATGGCAGCACACGTGGAATATTTTCGACTAGCCCACCACCTGTGATGTGCACGAGAGCCTTTAGGCGCGTATCAACTAAGAGTGGCGACAACAGTTGTAAGTAACTGCGATGTGGTTCGAGCAACGCATCAATGAGTGGGCGCGTGAGCGGAGGTGGCGCAACATTAAGTGGCAGCCATTCAAATATTTTTCGCAGAAGTGAATACCCATTGGTATGTGGCCCGCTTGAAGCAAGTCCGATGAGCACATCCCCAGGTGCAATATTTGAACGCGGCAGTAACTCATCACGTTCGACGACCCCGACAAGTGTGCCCGCGATATCAAATGCTCCGGGTGCGTATACACCTGGCATTTCTGCGGTCTCGCCACCCAGTAATACGGTTCCGGAATCTGCACATGCAGCCGACATGCCTGCTACCACTTCTGCCACCATCTCGGCATCAATTCGTGACGACGCCAAATAGTCAAGGAAAAACATCGGCTTTGCTCCCTGCACCAATACATCGTTGATGCAATGATTCACAATGTCGTGTCCTGTTCCGCGTACTCGACCAGTTCGCGCAGCAAGTTCTACTTTGGTGCCGACACCATCAGTAGACGCCACCAACACTGGATGCTTGAACTCTTTGAGAAACGACACGTCCAGTGCACCACCAAATGCCCCGACTCCTCGCAACACTTTGTCGTTTGATGTTGAGGCGACACTCTCCTTGAGCAATTCAACTGCTCGATTGCCTTCATCAATGTCTACCCCTGCCCCAGAATATGTTGTTAGCGATGCAGCAGGTGCACGCCATGCGATGTCTCGTCGGTAGTACGAGCCAGCAAACGAAATCTTTTCTACTCTCTTGTAGGCATAGTCACGTGCGGTCGCTAGATCGGCACCAACACCAACCACTGTCACAACCCGACCCGCACTTGTCACTACATCACCATTGCGAGACTCAGTTCCGCCGTGATACACGTTCGTTTGCAGTTCTTCAATAGCGAGACCCGTCACAATGTCGCCAAGCATTGGGTTGGCTGGATAATCGGCAGCCACCACCACCACCGCTAACGCACTTGCGGACTTTATTTTGACAGAGACATTCGCAAGAGTTCCGCCAATGCAGGCAAGCACAATTTCAACTAGATCCGTATTCAAAAGAGAGAGCAGAACTTGTGCTTCTGGATCACCAAAGCGACAGTTGTACTCAAGCAAACGGGGTCCGTCATCAGTCAGCATCAGCCCCGCATACAAGACTCCTTTATATGGTGTGCCGAGTGCAGCGAAATGATCAAGTACGGGTTGAATAAATAGCGCACACAGTTCATCTGTTGCGTACGGCGTTGTGACCGGAGCATATGCACCCATTCCGCCAGTGTTTGGTCCTAGGTCGCCTTCTGCAATGCGTTTGTGATCCTGCGCAATTGGCAAGGCGATTGCAGTTGTGCCATCGCACAACGCGATTAATGAAACTTCAGGGCCACGCAAACACTCTTCAACAACAACTTCCCCGATTGCACATGCAGCAGAAATCGCAGCAATTGTTTCTGCAGTACTGGTCGGAACATCGACGCCCTTTCCACCAGCAAGTCCAGATTGCTTGATGACAACTGCGGTATCAAGATTTTTCCACCACTTGGTTGCATCATCTGCTTGACCCTTTGCAAAAGTTGCATATCGGGGGCTCGGAATACCCAGTGTGTTGGCCAGTGCACGAGTGAAGGCCTTAGACGACTCCAGTTGTGCAAGTTCACGCGTTGGTCCAAACGCTTGAATATCTGCTGCCACGAGTGCGTCGACAATGCCTGCTGCAAGTGCAGCCTCAGGACCAACCAAGACAAGGTCGACCTTTTGGTCAACGCAGAGCGCGACAACGCCCTCAACATCGTTGACTGCAATATTGAATCGTTCACCTGGCATGCCCGCGTTTCCGGGTGATACCAATAGTCGACCACAGCGCAGTGATTGCTTTGCGCACAAAGCCATGGCATGCTCGCGACCCCCGCTCCCGAGTACGAGAATCGTAAGAGGTGCGTTTGATGTCATGCCAATACCTGCTCAAATGAATCTTTGCGTCGTGGCGCTTGCACTGGGACGGGGTACTCACCAGTAAAGCATGCGTTGCAATATCCATCTTGACGACCAACCGCAGACATCATTCCATCTAATGACAAAAATGCCAATGAATCGGCCTTAACAACTTTGCACAACTCTTCAAGATTGAGCCTTGCAGCGATCAGATCATCGTCGTGACCCATATCAACACCAAAGTGGCATGGGTGCTTAATAGGTGGACTCGTAATTCGCAAATGAACTTCGGTTGCACCCGCCTCTCGCAGTAGTTGCACCAAGGGTCCGGCCGTTGTTCCGCGCACGAGAGAATCATCTATCAAAATAACTCGCCGCCCAGTCAGATTTTCTGCCAGCGCATTGAATTTCATTGCAACGCCCCGTTCTCGCATGAGCGTGGTGGGCTCAATGAAAGTTCGACCGATATAGCGGTTCTTGATGAGGCCATCGTTGTACGGAATACCACTTTGTCGCGAGTACCCCACCGCAGCCGGGATAGATGAGTCAGGCACAGGGACAACGACATCTGCCTCGACTGCAGATTCACGCGCAAGTTGTTCTCCCATGCGTTGACGAACACCATGCACGCTAAGGCCATCCCACTGCGAGTCGGGACGAGAGAAATAGACAAATTCAAATGTGCAGCGAGCTGCTTTCACTGCTGGCACAAGTGCTTGACGACGACTCATCTCGGTGCCGCGCAATGTAATGATCTCGCCAGGCGCGACCTCAGACATTTCTTTACATCCCAACGTGCTCAGCGCGCATGTCTCAGACGCAACTGCGTATCCACCATCAGGCAAACGACCCACCGACAGCGGACGAAATCCCCACGGGTCGCGCACCGCGATGACTCGATCTTCGACCAAAATAACAAGTGAGTACGCACCTGTCCAAGATGACAACGTGCGCGCCAACCGATCTTCCCATGTTTGTCCCCCAGCCGATGCCAACATCAGAGTCATCACTTCGGTGTCTGATGACGCAGTGAGTCCAAAACCTCGCGCCAATAGTTCTGCACGCAACTCATGGGCATTGACGAGGTTGCCGTTATGCGCAACAGCAAGCGGTCCGTGCACTGTCTCAACCAAGAATGGTTGTGCGTTGCGTGATCCAGAACCTCCTGTCGTTGAATACCGTGTGTGTCCAATGCCATGTGGTCCACGCAATGGGGCAAGCGTTGACGCATTAAAAACATGGCTCACTAAACCATCATCTTTGTGGATCCGCGCTTGCACGCCATCGGACACCGCAATCCCTGCTGCCTCTTGACCTCGATGCTGCAATGCAAATAAACCAAAAAACACCATCTGCGCCACATCATCAGATGGAGATGAAATCCCAACGACTCCGCATTCTTCATGAAGGCGATCAGCCATCAGATCTGAAAATTGATGCTCACCCATGATAAACCTGCGCATCTGCGCCAAGAACTCGCGCACGTTGTTCGGCTTGATATTCAGATACTTTTTGCGCCACCTCTGGATCGTGACCTGCCAGTATCTTGGCCGCCATCAAAGCCGCATTGATAGGTTCAAGAACGACCGCACAACCAACTCCCGGGGGCATTCGCAGACTGCTCCACAGATCAACTTCGTCGCCTGGTGGTGGACACGCAATCACCGGAGCAGATACTTGCGGATCAGTGAAGCCAGACAATGCATTTGAGCGACCAGCAACTGTAATAAAAACTTTTGGCCGTGGCTCTGCGTCGTGACTACGCACCAGATTGAGCACATGTTCTGGCGTTCGATGCGCTGAGCCCACCCGCATAACTACGTCAAGTCCAAATTTGTCCGCTGCACTTTGAATCTTGGTGCAGTGGTCTGCATCGGCTGGTGATCCCATCAAAATAATGACAAGTGGTTTCATACTATTCCTGACTGTTGAAGTGAACGCAATAAGCGACTTTGCACCGGATACTCACCGTGCTTAAACACCTCGCCCGTGAGGCGTGTGTATGCGGCAATGTAGCGATCTGTTGTTGCGGCAATCACCAAATCATCGAGTGGCGGCGGATCACCATCACCGCGATAGCCGACCGCATCAAGAGCAAGTCGCACTGGCTCCTTGTCAAGACTCTCAGGCTCAGCACCTGCAGAGAGACGTTGTTGGTATGACGACAACTCCCAGAATCGCGACGAATCTGGTGTGTGCATTTCGTCAATCAACATCACTGAACCATCCGCAGCAATTCCAAACTCGTACTTGGTGTCAGCGAGCAACAGACCGGCGCGCTGAGCCACATCTTGGCCATATGCAAATAGTGCCAACGCAGCTTCTTGCACGATGTTCCAGACATCTGTATCCACGAGTCCTCGTTGTGTTACTTCAGCACACGTCAACGGTTCGTCGTGCGCTCCGGCATCCCCTTTTGTTGTTGGCGTGATAATGGCATGAGGCAACAACGTGTTCTTGCCAAGACCGTCGGGAAACTCATATCCATAGATATTTCGTGCGCCTTGGTCATACTGGCGCCAGAGAGACGTTGATGTAGAACCAGTGATGACACCCCGCACGACAACCTCGACTGGCAAAGGCTGCGCAGCGTGACCGATTGTTGCGTTTGGATCTGGACAGTCAATGAAGTGGTTATTGACAATGTTGCGCGTCTGCATAAACCACCATGCCGCCAACTGATTGAGCACTTGGCCTTTATACGGAACATTCGCAACAATGCGATCAAACGCCGATAGTCGATCGGTGGTGACGAACAATCGCCGAGTGTCTGGTAACGCGTACGACACACGCACTTTCCCCGCGCGGCGGTCTGAGAGTGGCAACGAAATATCGGTGCAAGCTTCAACGACGGGCATAACATACTCCTGACTGAAAGATGGATAATCCGAGACCTCGCGAGACGCCACGATGTGATTGTGGGTGTTGGCGTCGCACAACATGATTTTCGGGATGCGGCATTAATCCCAACACCACTCCTGTCGAATCACAAACACCTGCAATATTGTCGACAGAACCATTGGGATTGGTCGAGACGTATCGCAGTGCCACTTGATCATTGCGCTGCAAGTTCGACAGCGTGTCGTCATCGCACGTGAAACGACCTTCGCCATGTGCGATTGGACACTCAATGTTGTTCGTCAGATTCTGAGTCCAGACACATTTCTTCGAACTGGGCTCAAGTTCTACCCACCGACAATCAAAGACACCACTCGTGTTATGCCCCAATGCGGCACGCTGACCGCTGCCTGGCAAGATGCCCATGCGAACAAGAGTTTGAAATCCATTACAGATTCCGATAATTGGTCGACGCTCACTGATTGCAGTTGAAATTTGCGCTCCGACCGCATGCTCAAGTTCGACAGCAAAAAGTCGTCCAGCACCGAGGGCATCGGCATATGAAAAGCCACCAGCAATTACCAAAATATCGGCATCATTAATACGAGACGGATTTTGTAATAACTCATTCGTCAAAATGGCCACGGGAGACGCACCAGCTAGTTGCAGAGCAAACAATACGTCGTTATCACGATTTGTTCCTGGGGCACACAGCACAGCGGCAACTGGCAGAGTCATGAGATTTCCTGCCACGCGCTGCACAATTCTTGAATAGATACGATCTGTTTGTTTGGTAATCTCATCTCTTGTTCGCTGGTGACAAGACCAATGACAATTGCTTCGTCGCCGAATCGCTCAATAATTGTGTCAACATGCGCGGGAGATACTTCAAGAAGAAATCTTCCGTTTGACTCGCTAAATAACTGTGCCACCGACAGATTGGATGACATCTCGACACCCATGCGACCGGCGATTGCCATTTCCGCAAGGGCAACAGCAATACCACCTTCGGCAATATCGTGACAGGCTCGCACGAGTCCATCACGAATCGCACGATGCAAGAGGCGGTAACGACGAGGAGCAGAAGCATCAAAAGCAGGCACTGCTCCGGCATCTGTCACGCCGTGCACAATGGCGAGATGACTTGCTCCAAACTCAAGACTGGTATTGCCCAACAACACGACAAGATTGCCACTCGCTTTCAGATCTGGTGTGACTGTTGATTCTGCATCAGGAACATGGGCGATAGCGGTGATAACTAATGTCGGCGGAACAGAATGCCGTTCACCATCGCTACCAAGGTATTCGTTGTTGAGAGAATCTTTTCCAGACACAAATGGTGCCCGAAAAGCCAAGGCTGCATCACAACACCCCTGCACTGCTGCTACAAGATCTCCCAGAGTCGACGACCGACGCGGGTCTCCCCAAGAAAAATTGTCAAGAAGTGCAACCGAATCTGGATCGGCTCCGACGGCAACAACATTGCGCATCGCTTCGTCAACAACCGACAATGCCATGCGTTCTGCATCAAGAACTCCAAACCATGGATTCACCCCGATTCCGATTGCAATACCGTGAGTGTCTAGTGGCTCTGCAATGACTACACCATCGGCATGCCCGTCAGCACAAGCACCAATGAGTGGGCGCACAAGCGTTGCTCCCCTGATCTCATGGTCATAACGATGAATGACGGCGGCCTTGCTTGCGATGTTGGGATGAGACAGCAGACGCTTAAGTGAGTCAACTACATCAATGTTTCCAAATTTTGTACTGAACTGCGTCGGTGTCATCGACTCGCGCACGGGACTCGGCATTACAGCATGCATGTGGCGTTGCGGACGACCATTGTGCAAGAACTCAAGATCGAGATCGACAACAACATTGCCGCCATGATGAACAACTAAGCGTCCATCTCCGGTGAAAAAACCAACATCAGTGAATTCCACCCCGAATCGTTCACAGGCCTCTTTAAGTGCACCAGCATCTTGCACTGCGACGACCATTCGTTCTTGTGCTTCTGACAACCAGATCTCCCATGGCGCAAGACCCGGATATTTGAGAGGTAGTTCACTCAGTTCAACGCACGCACCAATGTCCTGGGCCATCTCTCCGATTGCTGATGACAAACCACCCGCTCCGCAGTCTGTAATTGACCTGAACAAATCTTGACCGCGACCCAAAACATCAATCAGCAGTTTTTCAGTGATCGGATCACCGATTTGAACGCTCGCCCCCGATACATCCCCCGTTGTGGCGTCCATTGTCATCGATGAAAAAGTTGCCCCACGTAATCCGTCTCGCCCAGTACGACCACCCAACACAATGATGCGATCCCCAGGCTCTGGAGCCTGAGCGTGATACGGACGATACGCCACACCAATACAACCGGCGTATACAAGTGGGTTGGCAATGTATCCGTCGTCGTATAACACCGCGCCAGCCACGGTCGGAAGACCTATTTTGTTTCCGTAGTCAGCAATGCCTGCAATAACTCCTGCACGAATACGTCGTGGATGAAATACGCCTTCTGGCAGATCACTTGCTTGTGTCGTCGGTGTTCCGAAGCACAAAATATTTGTGCACGCGATCGGCAAATGTGATGCACCAAGCACATCGCGAATAACACCACCTACTCCAGTATTTGCTCCGCCGAATGGCTCAATAGCGCTTGGGTGATT
>CANLAH010000056.1 GCA_947488685.1 Acidimicrobiaceae bacterium
GTGTGTACCTCGGGCATTGTTGTGCGACAAAAAGCAGATCGTGATTGTTCTTCGGTGGCTGCAGCGAGTGTCATTGCCAAGGTCGAACGCGATGCGATGATGCGCATTCTGCATGAGCAATATCCTGTGTATCAATGGGCATCAAACAAGGGATACGGCGCCCGTGTTCATACGGATGCAATCAAACAACATGGGCCAACGCCCCATCATCGTCTGTCTTGGAACTTAACCGGAAAATCCGAGTAGTAGACCGCGGCGAACGAACCTATTTCTGGGTCACTGAAATTTTGAGATCTCGGAATGGTGAGACTGAGTCGATGCCAGGTTCTTTTGGCAAACCAAGCACGCGCTCACCAACGATATTGCGCATGACTTCGTCAGAACCGCCAGCGATTCGCAATCCTGGTGTGCCAAGCAGGAGAGATCCCCACGAGTATGTTCCCCACTCGCCGGTGTCGGCTTGAATTCGTGGACCCAACACGCGAGCAGCAAAGTTGCCGAGTTTTGTTTGGTTGATTGTGAGAGCCATTTTGGCAATGGACATTTCTGGACCAGGAGTCTGCCCTGAACGAATCTTGGCCATGGCGCGTTGGTTGTTGTAGCTCGCCACGCGATAGCCAGTGATGAGCGCGGCTAGTTCATCACGAACGAGAGGGTCGTTATTTAACCCAAAGTGTTGCACCATTGCGATCAAGCGCACGACAAGTGGATTGTCAGCATTTGATGCGGTGCTTCCACCGCCTCCGATGGATGCGCGTTCGTTCATGAGAGTTGTTAGTGCAACGTTCCAGCCATTGTTTTCGTCGCCCAGTCGGTGACTATCTGGCACACGAACCTCGTTGAAGAAAACTTCGTTGAAACTTGCGCCACCTGTCATCTGGCGAAGTGGTCGAATCTCAATACCAGGTGCGTGCATATCGACAATGAAGCCCGTGAGACCCTTGTGCTTTGGTAAGTCAGGATTGGTTCGACAGATAATCTCACCGATGTCTGAATATTGCGCTCCCGAAGTCCAGACTTTTTGTCCTGTGATGATCCATTCTTCGCCATCGCGGAGTGCTTTTGTGCTGAGAGAAGCAAGATCGCTACCCGCACCTGGCTCACTAAATAATTGGCAACCGACAATGTCGGCGCTCCACATCGCGGTGAGGTATTGCTCCTTTGCTTCTTCTGTGGCGTGGGCCAAAATTGTTGGGGCAACCATTCCTAAACCGATTCCGAATACTGACTCGTTAGGCGTGCGATATTGGGCCTCAAGTCGGGCGTAGGCCTTATCAAATGACCCGGGTAGTTCGCGTCCACCAAACTTTTTTGGACCAGTGATCCAACCGAATCCGGCTGCAAACTTTTTGCCGCGCCAGGTCTTGGCATCACCAACAATGCGTTCTTCGGATTCGCGCGAGCGTTCTTCAAAGGCGCCCATCATGTCTGCACCTTCACCCCAGACAAAAGCCTTCTCTTCTTCGCGACGCTCGGCGTTGGCATCCAAAAAACTGCGTGCTTCTTTTTCAAAATCTTCAAGCGTGATCTCGGCCATAAAACCCCTTTATTTGGACGAGACGAATCTCGTTCTTTGCACTTTTTATCGTACTGTCCAGCAATCTGCTCCGCGAAGCCGTGCTCGTAGGTCGTTATTGACTATCGTCTTGAGGGTGGGTCAGCCAGTCGCCGTTGAAGAAAAAGCCAGTGCATCAGCGCGGATGGTCCGATTTGAGACCAATCGGTCATTGACAGGGCAAGGCCATGAGAACTTCACAACCGTTGAGGACTGCAAAGGAACCAGACCTGCAGCAGTTATCTCGAGGCGGTTTTTAGAGTCAGGGCAAGTGGCATCTGTTCATGTCTTTAGCAATATCGTCACGGTGCAGCTCGCACTCGGCGCAACCCAAGTGGGCTTGACAGACATTGTGCGGGATCTTTATCAATACTGGAAACCCGGAATGGAGCCACCGAGTATTGAATCACTGATGGCCCAGGTCGAAGCACCAGCAACTGAAGCAGCGTCCACGGTTACCTCGGATGGTGCAGTCCTTGATCCTCGCGTGCCCCCGCATCTCTTTCAGCGCAGTAAAGATGCTCGTGCACGATTGACAGGGTCGTAGCAAAATCTCGACTAATTGTTGTTGAACACAATGAACATGTGGGGCATAGTCGTAACAGCCGCTCACGCCGAACCTAATCTTGTGGTATGACTTCGACTGAGCAGCAATATGTTTCGCTGCAGGATGCCGCTGACATTTTGGGCGTTCACTACATGACTGCATACCGATATATGCGCCATGGTCGACTAATAGCCCAAAAAGAAAGTGGCGTCTGGAAAGTTGCAGAAGTAGAACTTCAGCGATTTCAGGCCGAGCAAAATGAAAGCAAAGAATCGTCATCGCAAACGGTGAAAAAAAATCAAAGTCGGAGTCAGGCACCGTGGCATGATCGTCTTGAAGCATGCTTGTTAACCGGTGATGGCGCAGGTGCGTGGTCGGTGTTAGAGGCAGCTATTGATTCAGGAACAGAGTTTGAAGAGGCGTATCTCGATGTCTTATCGCCGGCTATGGCAGCGATTGGTGAGCGTTGGCACCGAGGCGAACTTGATATCTACGTCGAACATCGAGCCACCACTATTGCTACTCGACTTGTTGCTCGCTTAGGTGCTAAAACTGCTCGTCGTGGGCGCACGCGCGGAATCGTATTGCTTGGCGCTCCACCCGGAGAACGACATTCATTGGCGATCGCGATCTTGGCGGATGTCGTTCGCTTGGGCGGCTTTGAAGTTCACGATTTAGGTGCAGACCTACCGGCTGAGTCGTTTGTGTCGGCCGTGCGTCATTACGACGATGTTCTGGCGGTGGGGGTCAGTGTTACTTCTGTTGATTCATGTTTATTAGCGAGTGACTTAATCGTGCAATTGCGAGATGTCATGGCAGTTGACACCTGCGTGTTTCTCGGAGGTCGAGCAATCACCTCTGAGGCAGCCGCACGCGAATTGGGCGCAGATGAGTGGGCCTCAGATGCTCGTTCATTTGTTGCGGCACTAGAATTGGTGGCGAATTCTCGAAATAAAGCAAAAAGAACGCAGGGATTTATTTCGTAAATACGAACATATGTTCGCTACGATGGTGAACATGATTCGTCCCGGCTTGGCGGCCATACCAACAAGCCCCCATCTCATGTCGGGGCGCGATCTGGCAGAACGAAACGCAGAGCACGGTCTCTTACCTGTCAACAATGCGTTGCACGCGGTCTTGCCGCGGGGTGCACTTGAGCGCGGTTGCGTGTATCAATGCACTGGTGTTGGTGCATCGTCACTGGCGTGGGCACTCGTTGCACAGGCAGTATCTGAGGGTTCATGGTTGGCGCTTGTTGACGTGCCACGTGCAGGTTTGCTGTCAGCACGTGAATACGGCATAGCGCTCGAAAGATTGTTGTGCATTGACACCAGTCGGGTAACTGCGCATTGGTCGCGCATGATGGGCGCACTAGTTGATGGTATTGATGTTGTCGTGACTGCATCGCCACGGTGCAGCACTGCAGATGCACGCAAACTTGCAGCACGTGTTAAAGCACAATCTGCTGTGATGGTTGTGATTGGTAATTCATATGATTTTCCGGTCGACATCACTTTGCGTATTGCGTCACCGCGATGGATATTTAGTGGCCATGCCCGTCAGCGTCAAGTCACCATTGTCACCGAAGGTCGTCGTGCATACGGCATGCAACCGCAACTTGTGCTGTTGCCGCAGTCATCTGACCAACTTGTACGAACCACATGTTGAGCGCCACGCGCACCGCAGCAATCATTTTTCCAGACTGGAGCAAGATGCCTGGTCATGATGATTCAGATAGGGCATACCGAGCTTTTGAGCCCATCGTTCGTGCGCTGTCTAGCGTTGCTCCGCTTATTCACGTAGATACTGCTGGTATTGCGTTGCTTGCAACGAGGGGCCCTTCGCCATATTTCGGCGGCGATGATGCTCTCGGAGATTTATTACACGGGCTCTGCGCAGACCAAGCGTTAACAGTGTCTCACGGCGTCGGAATTGCTGATGGTCGCGTGGGTGCCTTGGCGGCGGCACACCAATCATGTTTTTCTGGTTCACCTTGTGTTGTCTCGGTTGGCGGATCAGAAACTTTTCTTGGCCTGCTACCCACTGGCGTGCTTGGCATATGCGCAGACATAGACCCAGACACAATTGATTTATTGCAACGGCTTGGCCTCACAACAATACGAGCAGTCGCTGGACTAACAGAACGCGAACTTATCGACAGATTTGGCCTGCTTGGTGAACGCTTGCATTGCATTGTCCACGGTTTTGATATCAGCGTGTTGGTGCCCGACATTGCACCGATTGATTACGTAGTTCAGCATGTCTTTGAAGATCCAGTCGCGACTAGTGGCATAGTGGTGGCAGCGATGAGTGAACCATCGCACGATCTCATCAAAGCACTTGAGCGCCATGCTGTGCAGTGCATTCGGTTACACATGCTTTTTGAGACAGACCACGGTGAGCACAATGAGCGGATGTGGCATCAGCCTCGTGGGTTCAGTGAGGCAGCAGTTCTAGAACGCATTCGGTGGCAACTAGACGGCTGGCTCGGCGCCGATACAGACACGGCAGCAACGGCTGGCATTACGCGAGTGCAACTTTCGCCCATGGATGTGCGTCCTATTGATGCCCAGCAGCAGAGTTTGTGGGGTGGTCGTCAAGAACATATTGAACGCGCACTACGAAGTGTTGCACTTGCTATTTCTGTGAATGCAGATGTTGAAATAACTGTTCCAGAATGGCAAGGTGGACGTGATGTCGCACAAGTTTTTTTGCAAGTGCCAATAGGCAGTGTCGATATTCGAGATCATGTCGCATGTTCAGAACGTGTCAATAGCGGACGTGGAGCAGAGCAACACTGGACCGGTTCAGTCCCTGCTCCTTGGCCAGCGATTGTATTTTCACAGCCACAAAAAGTGCAGTTGCAAGACAAGGACGGAGCGATGGTAGTGATCACCGGACGTCACGAACTACTGCAAACTCCGAGCGTTCTACGCGTGCAGAGCACATTGCTTGATAGCAGTGCACGCTCTGCAGACGTAGATAATTATGCAGTACAACAATTTGCTGGTCCGTGGCCCGTAGAAGAACGATGGTGGGATCCGATACGCCGCCGCCGTTTGGCGCGATTACAAGTATTGGTTCAGCATCCCTATACACAAGTGCAGTATCTGGTGCTATTAACGATTGAGAATCGTCAATGGTATATCAGTGCGACATACGACTAGCGTGGGGAGCATGATGCAACAACTCCTCAATATGTTGCGTACACACAAAGCAATTGATCAACGAGAACACGATTCGATACAGCACTTTTTGGATGTTGTTCCCACTTTGTTGCGCCCATGTGATGAAGACGCTGGACCATTGCATGTCACAGCTTCGGCAATCGTTGTCGATTCGTTCATCGATCCAACGGCCACTGTCTTGCATTTGCACAAACGCCTCAATCTCTGGTTGCAGCCAGGCGGGCATATTGAGATCGGAGAAACTCCTGCCGATGCAGCGCTTCGAGAAGCACACGAAGAAACTGGTCTTGTTGTGGCGCATCCCATCGCGGGCGCACACTTCATCCATGTCGATGTGCATCCCGGTCCACGTGGTCATACGCATTTTGATGTGCGCTATCTCGTGACAGCGCCGTACGAGACTCCAAAACCTGGGCCAGAAGAAAGCCAAGATGTCAAGTGGTTCGAGTGGGAGCAGGCCGTGGCAATTGCTGATGACGGATTACGGGGCGCATTGTTGGTCTGCCGGGCAGGGATCGCTGGTTAGAAACGAACATATGTTCGCTACGATGACCAGATGGTCGCGTACGCAGAGTTGCATTGTCGCTCGAATTTTTCATTTTTAGCCGGGGCATCTCATCCCGAACAACTCGCTGAATGTGCAGCCCAACTTGGGCTAGGGGCGCTCGCCCTGACCGATCGCAACGGATTTTATGGCGTTGTTCGGTTTGCTCAAGCAGCACGAGCAGTAGGCCTACCAACTGTCTTTGGTGCAGAGATGTGGTGCAGTGGTTTTAGCGGAGCAGTTGGGGCTGGCGACGTGGTGTTCTTGGCCAAAGGAGTGGGTGCTTATGGGCAGTTATGTCGAGCGATTAGCGAAGCCCAACTAGCAGGTGCCAAAAATGCACCGCTCACAGATGTACGAACTTTTGCTGCGCATGTTGCCAATCATTGCTGGGTGTTGACGGGTTCATCAAGTGGTGCAGTAGTGCGTGCATTAATGCAACTCGGACCAGCCGCGGCAGATCGAGTGCTGGCGCAACTCTGTGAGTTATTCGGATCACAAAATGTTCTTGTTGAATTATGGGATCACGGTGACCCACTAGATGTTGCGCGCAATGACGCACTCGTGCAACTTGCCGCACGCCGCAACTTGTTGTGCATCGCCACCAATGATGTGTCATACGCAGTACCTGCACACCATCGTGTTGCAACGGCTTTTTCTGCTATTCACAAACGTTCTGCATTAAATACAGTCGATTATCTTTTAGCACCTGCGGCCACTGCATATTTGCGTAGCACCACAGAACAGCACCGCCGTTTCGCGCGTTATCCAGGTGTTGTTGAGATGGCCGGAAGTATCGGTGCTGCTGCTGCGTTTGATTTATCACTCGTGGCGCCACGACTCCCGCCGTTTCCGTGTCCAGACAATATGTCAGAGATTGCATATTTGCGATATCTGACAGAACAAGGCGCAACGCATCGCTACGGCGCACGCCCCACGCACAGCGCAGAAGATCTGTCACTTCGCGCTAGGGCATGGCGAGTTATTGACCACGAACTTGAAGTTATCGAAACACTTGGCTTCGCCGGATATTTTCTGGTGGTGTGGGACATTGTTGAGTTTTGTCGGCGCTCAAACATTTTGTGTCAAGGTCGCGGTAGCGCAGCCAATAGTGCAGTGTGTTATGCCATCGGTATCACCAAGGCTGATGCCGTATCACTGGGCTTGTTGTTCGAAAGATTCTTGTCTCCAGAGCGTGATGGCCCACCCGATATTGATATCGACATCGAAAGTGGTCGTCGCGAAGAAGTGATTCAGTACGTCTATCAGCGACACGGACGACACCACGCTGCACAAGTAGCAAACGTCATTACATATCGCGCCAAATCTGCAGTGCGTGACATGGAGCGAGCGCTTGGCGTTGCTCACGATCAAGAACACACCGACCCGTTAGTGCAAGAACTAGCCACTCTTATCCAGGACATGCCCCGTCATTTAGGTATCCACTCAGGGGGCATGGTGATGTGTGATCGACCTGTCATTGAAGTGTGCCCAGTGGAGTGGGGTCGGATGCATAATCGAAGTGTGCTGCAGTGGGATAAAGATGACTGTGCTGCTGCTGGGCTCGTCAAGTTCGATCTCTTGGGGCTCGGAATGTTGTCAGCACTGCACAACGCCACAGACTTCATCTTGCAGCACCGCGGATACGAACTAGACCTAGCAACACTGCCCCAAGAAGACGATGTATACGCCATGTTGTGTCGTGCCGACACGGTGGGTGTTTTTCAGATTGAGTCACGGGCGCAAATGGCAACACTGCCGCGACTCAAACCTCGACGATTTTATGATTTAGTAGTCGAAATTGCGCTCATTCGCCCAGGCCCCATTCAGGGCGGTTCGGTGCATCCCTACATTCGGCGGCGCAATGGCAAAGAACCTGTCACGTATTTACATCCATTACTTGAGAACAGTTTAGGAAAAACACTTGGCGTGCCATTGTTTCAAGAACAACTCATGCAAATGGCAATTGATGTTGCCGGATTCACGCCATCAGAAGCAGATCAACTGCGCCAAGCAATGGGTTCAAAGCGATCTCGAGCGCGCATGCAACAGTTGCGAGAGCGTTTATATGCCGGCATGGCAGAGCGCGGTGTCAGGGGAGCAATCGCTGATGAGATTTTTGACAAAATGAAGGCGTTTGCTCATTATGGATTTCCTGAAAGTCACGCAGTTAGTTTTGCGTATCTGGTGTATTCATCGTCATGGATCAAACTGCACGAGCCAGCAGTATTTTGTGCAGCATTGTTAAACGCACAACCAATGGGATTCTGGTCGCCACATACGTTGGCCCAAGATGCACGACGCCACGGAGTGGTAGTGCGGTCACCCGATATCAATGAGTCATCAAACAACGCAACGCTAGAGCCATGCACTGATTCCAATGGGCAACTTGCCGTGCGAATGGGAATTGGTTCGGTGCGCGGAGTCGGTGCTGAATTAGCCACACGCATTGCTCTAGGCAGGCCCTATCACAGCATCGATGACCTCAGCCGCCGAGTGAGCGGACTATCACGTGCCCACGTAGAAGCGATGGCCACCGCTGGCGTATTTCAGAATAGTTTTGGACTCAGTCGCCGAAGTGCACTTTGGAACGCAGGTTCACATGTGTCCAGAAGTGCAGAACGATTAGCGGGAGTAACTGCCGTACAAACGACACCGCATCTACCGGGCATGGAGCCCATCGAAGAAGCCATTGCAGATTTGTGGGCAACCGGAATCTCTCCCGACGGACATCCCACAAAGTTTGTGCGCGAACAATTATCTGCGCTGGGGGTGGTGTGTGCTGATGCTCTTGGGCGTGTCTCAAACACGCAACGAGTATGGGTGGCCGGAGTCGTCACACATCGACAACGACCAATGACTGCCAACGGTGCAACATTTATCAATCTTGAAGACGAAACAGGGCTCATTAATGTGGTGTGCTCGATCGGGTGTTGGGCACGGCACCGCAGCGTGGCACGCAACGCACCAGCATTATTAGTGCGTGGACGAATCGAAAATGTTGAGGGAGCAATCAACATTGTTGCTGAGGTTTTGTCTCCGTTGCATGCCGTGACATCAACAGGTAGTCGTGATTTTCGGTGATCTTTATTCTGACGGCGAGTCACCTAGGTGTTCATTAAACATGCGGTATGTGTCGTAGATGTCTTTGCATTTTTGACACATCGGTAGTTGTTTAGGATCACGCGACGGTACCCAGACGTGTCCACACACCGCTTCAAGAGGCGTGCCATACACTCGAGCTTCAAGCACTTTTGCAGCAGCCGATTCACCCGGTTCTGTTTTGACGATATGAGCCACAACGGGTTCACCTGTTTGGGGAGTCAGTTCTGTCTCTGGCACCGCCTGTGCTGGCCTGGTTTGCAGGGGAGTAGATGCGTTTGGCGACATAGAGTTAGTTAACCAGCCCTGAATCTGCTCTACACTCGCGGTATGCCTTTATATGAATTTCGCTGCCGTACATGTGACACGACTTTTGAAGAACGCCGACCAATGGCACAAGCCAATAGTTCAGCGACATGTCCAAGCGGACACGACAATGCTGTGAGGTTGCTGAGTGTCTTTGCCTCGGTCGGAGCCTCGACATCAACCGCATCAACGCCAGCACCAATGCCCACGAGTGGTGGCGGTTGTTGCGGCGGATCCTGCCACTCTTAAACGAGACGGCGCTACAGCGTCATGTTGGCAACAAAAAATGCGCCGACGATGGCAATCACCGGAGCAGCCCAAGACAACCATGGCATTGAGCGTTTCCAGTTTGGCTCAACCATGACCCAACTCACGGCTGCGCCGACGAGTGCGCCGCCAACGTGGCCACCAACAGAAATGCCTGGAATAGCAAACGTGATGACCAAGTTCAGCACCAATGTTGCGCCAAGACCTGTTTGCATCGGATTGATTCCGCGTTGATACAAGACCACCGCAGTCGCAGTCATCAGCCCGAACACTGCTCCAGAAGCACCACCCGTCAGACCATTGGGGCTTGAGATAACTGCACCTGCGGATCCTCCTACCAATGCCGCAAAATAAAGCAGTGTGAATTTGCCGCGACCCAAAATTGGTTCAAGCAGGTTTCCGAGTTGATACAACAGCAACATATTCATGCCGATGTGAAATAACCCAAAATGTAAAAATCCTGCTGACACCATGCGGTACCACTCACCTTGGCGCAAAAATACACCAGCAAGTCCCAAATCAACGTGGCGCTGGTTAATCGTGCCGCCCATGAGTGAGCCCTGTGATCCGCCAGCAATGATCCACATGAAGACAAGTGCGTTAATGCTGATCAGAATGCGAGTGACGACACCTTGCTGGCCAGCGTTCCAGAACCGAGCACGAGTTCGTAAATTTGGTTGTAGTTCGCGCACACAACCAACACAGCGAGAACCGATATCGGCCTGCACTAAGCAGTCGCCGCACGCAGGTCGACCGCAACGAGTGCAATGTCTTCCGGTTGTGCGACTGGGGTGTCGATAACAACTAGGCAGTGTGGGTGGGGGGAGCGACACGCCTCAAGTGTAGGACGCATGCCACTCGCAGCACAGTGACGTGTCAGTAGAAATGTGGCTGTACTAACTCGGATCGGCTTCGGCGATGTCCCGGTGAGCAAGAAACCAATCGAGAGTATTTTGCAGACCTTGTTCGAAGTCCATCGTGGCGCGCCACCCAAGTGTGTTGTGGGCGCGCGTGGGGTCGATGCGACGACGAGGTTGACCATCGGGTTTACTTGAATCCCACACCACATCGCCAGTAAAGCCCGTGATTGCTTTTATTGTCTCGACTGTTTGGCGAATTGTGATTTCGTGGTCTGTTCCTAAATTGATCGGGTCTGTCCCGTCGTAGATTTCCGCCGCCAAAAGAATTGCTGCTGCTGCATCGTTAACGTACAGATACTCGCGACTTGCGGCACCTGTTCCCCAGACGTTGATTGCGGCGGAGCCAGATTCGCGCGCCTCAACACATTTTTTAATGAGTGCGGGAATGACGTGTGAAACAGATGGATGAAATTTATCGCCTGGTCCGTAGAGGTTTGTTGGGATTAAGTATGCAAACTTTTGTCCGTATTGCTGAGCATTTACTTGAGCGTGGATGAGGTGTGCTTTTTTGGCGATTCCGTAGGGCGCATTTGTTTCTTCTGGGTAACCATCCCATAGTGATGTTTCAGTAAAGGGCACTGGTGTGAACTTGGGATAACTGCAGACTGTCCCGAGTAATACCGTTTTTTCTACACCAGATGTGCGTGCTGCCTCAATCACGTGAGTGCCCATCATCAAGTTGTCGAAATACAACGGTGCAGGAGCCACTTGGTTGTAGCCAATACCGCCCACGCGAGCCGCGAGATGAATGACGTGTGTTGGCGCATAGTTGGCCAGCATTTTTTCTGACACACCTGGCACGGTGAGGTCATAGGCTTGATGCGTGGGTGCAAAAACCGTGGCTCCGGCCGACTCTAAAAGTTGCACTACGACACGGCCCAAGAACCCATGTCCACCAGTAACAAGAACAGGGCGATTGGTCCAGAATGACGACATGAGTGCAAGCGTAGGTCGGGAGCGGTCAGAATGAGAGCCGTGCGTGTCGCCTACACCCTTGAGCAATGTTGGCACCGTGTGCCCGGGGGCACGGC
>CANLAH010000057.1 GCA_947488685.1 Acidimicrobiaceae bacterium
GTTCTGATTTGAACTCGTCGCCCTGAACAGTTTGTAGACCACAGTTGGTGTGATGTATCAACAAGATTTCTTGAGTGTTGAGCAAACGTTGTGACACCACGAGAGAACGAATGACATCGTCTGTTACTACGCCACCCGCGTTGCGAATAATGTGCGCGTCGCCATGATGAAGGCCCAACATCTGAAATATGTCCATCCGGCTATCCATGCACGCCACGATGGCAAGCTTGCGACGGGGCGCAAGGGCTAGCCCTTGGTCGCCGAAGGCCGCCACAAACTCGGCGTTGTTTTGGATGAGTTCGGCAGCATTGGGGGAAAACTTCTCGCGGTCTGTCACATCTCTATTGTGGCAAGACCAAGGCTCTGATGCCACCTACGGGTAGCCTAAAGCCATGAGTATTTCCACCGAATCAGGTTTTCCAGTGATGCCATCGGCTCTCGAAACAGGGATGGACAGCCGAACCGACATTTATACGCGTCTCCTCAAGAACCGTGTGATCATGCTGGGAACAGATGTCAACGATGACATGGCAAACCAGATTTGTGCGCAGTTGCTGTACCTCGAGAGCGAAGACGCCGACGCTGACATCTGGCTTTACATCAACAGTCCTGGCGGATCTGTTACGGCCGGCATGGCCATCTACGACACGATGCAGTTTGTGAGTTGCGATGTTGCAACCGTATGCATGGGTCTTGCTGCATCAATGGGACAGTTCTTGCTCACTGCTGGCGCGGCTGGCAAGCGTTACACATTGCCGAATGCTCGAATCATGATGCACCAACCGCTCGCAGGTTTGCGTGGTCCTGCAGCCGACATCGAAATTCAGGCACAACAACTTGCCTACGTCAAACATCGCATGGCAGAACTGATCGCTCAGCACAGCGGAAAACCAGTAGAACAGATCCAGGCCGATAGTGAGCGCGATCGTTGGTTCGTCGCCGAAGAAGCCCAGACCTATGGTCTTGTTGACAAAGTAATTGTGAAGCGCGGAGAAATTCGCTAGATCCTCAAATTGCAGGTTGCCGAATTACGGCACTGTTGTTGTCACTGTTGTTGGCACAGTAGTTGTCTGAACTGCGCTGGTCGTCGTGGTCTCTAAAAGAGTTGTTGATGGGGCAATTGTTGTCGGAGGAGCCACTCGAGGTGGATCGATATTGACTCCCAAAGAAATATCAACAGCGCACGTGTCTTTGGTCCAGGCAGAAACAGCAAGCGCTGATTTGTTCGCAGCGTAAGCAAGGTCTGCTACCTCTTGAATGCTTTTGGGATCTGATGGGTCTACTTGCGCAGATTTTTTTAACAAGTTGGTGAGAACTTCGAAATCACTTTCAATGGCGAGTGGCGCAGCATCAAGAAGTTTTTGATAGCGAGTGACCATTGCCGAAACCTCTGCTTGCGTGGCTATTGACATTCCAATCTCAGGCATCTCTTTTTGCAGAACGCGACAGAAGTTGGTTCCGGTCCGTGATGGGCTGCATGCCGCAAAGGTGAGCAAACAAAATGCCGTGACTGTTGCCAGAACACCCAGTCGACGCGTACACATCTTCTTATTCTCACAGCCACACACGAGCAAAAGGGGTTTCACATGTATGCCGCCGTCAAAACCGCAGCGCTTCTTGGGGCCCAGGGACACCCACTCGTTGTTGAAGTACACGTTGGAGTTGGAATACCTGGGTTTACGGTGGTCGGACTCCCAGACGAATCTTGTCGTGAGTCACGCGACCGTGTTCGAGCCGCGTTGCTCTCATCAGAACTGCCGTGGCCAAATCGACGTATCACTGTCAATTTGGCTGGAGCAGGAGAACGCAAAGGTGGCGCTGCTGCTGACCTTGCAATCGCAGTGGCACTGCTCGTGGCACAAGATGTCTTGAGTCAAGAATCTATTGAAGCGCACGCATTTTTAGCAGAGCTTGGTCTGGACGGATCGTTGCGAACCGTTGCTGGTGCCGCCCCAATGGTGTCTGCAGTGGCGATGCATGATGTCGTGGTTTCACCCGGAAACCATGCTGAAGCACTCATCGCATCACCTCGTCAATTACGTGCGGTCGATACTTTGGCGCATCTTGTGAGATGCCTGCGGGGCGACGATGCATGGCCATCAATCACCCAGATTGAAGAGCAAGAAGATGTGTGTGTGGTTGCGGACTTGGCCGAAGTCAGCGGCCAGGCGTGGGCGCGAAATGCCTTAGAAGTCTCAGCAACAGGCATGCATCACTTGCTGCTGGTTGGTCCGCCAGGAGCCGGAAAATCAATGTTGGCTCGACGCTTGCCGGGTATCTTGCCAGCGCTAACACATGAAGATGCGTTGGCAAGTGCCATGGTGTTCAGCGCAGCAGGAGTCGAATCTGCTGGAGCGCTGCGCACATCGCCTCCGTTTCGGTCTCCGCATCACAGTGCATCAATGGTGGCAATGGTGGGCGGTGGCAGCAGTTACATGCGACCTGGCGAAGTCAGTTTGGCGAGTGGCGGCGTTTTGTTTTTAGACGAGATGGGTGAGTTTGCTCCCACAGTGTTAGATGCGTTGCGACAACCGCTCGAAGAAGGTGTGATCCGTTTGTCACGGGCGCGTCATTCACTCACCATGCCAGCCAAATTTTTGCTCGTAGGGGCAAGCAATCCGTGTCCATGCGGAGACATCAGGCCCGGAATGTGCAGATGCACAGACTCAGATCATCGTCGGTATCAACGACGTTTTTCTGGACCACTAATAGATCGTTTCGACTTGTGTGTGCATGTCGACCGACCCTCCGCCGATGCACTTGTGCATGCTGGCGGGGGAGAATCGACTGCTCTCGTTGCAGCGCGTGTGTTGGCGGCACGCAACCGCGCCGTTGATAGACAAGGATGCCCCAATGCTTTGTTGTTGCATGACCAACTAGACATCTTTGCTGCCATCACTACCCAAGCGCGCGCGTTGCTGCATGCAGAACTAGAAAAAGGAATTCTCACAGGTCGCGGATACCACAGAATTCGTCGCGTGGCACGCACGCTCGCAGATCTTGCTAATGACAATGATGTCGACCGAGATCATGTTGACATTGCATTGCGAATGCGGTCTGCATTGGTTCGTCCACACGAAGCAGGGTCGTATCGATGACTTCTGATCCACCAGAGTGGGCGTATGCCGCAGCATTGGCGTCGTTGCCTTTGCAAACCCACCGACGACTTCGTCTGCTCATTACTCGCGGATCGCCAAGTGATGTGTGGGGCAAAATTTTGCATCATAAAATTGTCGCACCCTCACTCGAACCACATGTCTTGCAGGCGTGGTCAACAGCGTCGTCTTGCTTGCCACGCCAGATGTACGAACGCTGCATGACCATCGAGGCACAGGTCGTGTCATTGCATGATGCCGCATATCCCAGCGTTTTGCGGGCCGATCCAGATGCTCCAGCAGTTCTTTTTGTGCGCGGAAATCTTGACGCGTTAGAGCAACGACGCGTCGCAATCATCGGCACCAGAAAAGCAACGCAGGCTGGTCGGCATTTTGCTGCGTCGTTGGGTCAACAGCTTTCGACACTCGGAGTCGCTGTCGTATCTGGCTTAGCACGAGGCATCGATGTGCACGCACATCGCGGGGTCGAGCGCGCATCTAACGATGGTGCTACCGGAAAAGCAATTGCAGTGGTGGCATCTGGACTTGATGTCGTCTATCCGCGCGAACACGTGCAACTCTGGAACTGGGTGGCGTCACACGGAGCGCTGATCTCAGAGTCTCCACCAGGCACGAGTCCTGAAGCTTTTCGATTCCCTTTACGCAATCGCATCTTGGCTGGAATTAGCGAAGTCGTGGTCGTGGTTGAATCCACCGAAGCGGGCGGATCAATGATCACAGTGCGTGAAGCAGAAAAACGCGGGGTCACTGTTTTGGCAGTGCCGGGTTCTCCCACGCTGCACACGTCGCAAGGAACCAATGCATTGTTGCGAGACGGATGTGCGCCGGTAACGCATGTCGATGATGTATTGGTTGCGCTTGGTCTTGATACATCGCACCAGCACGGTTTTGTTGACCAAAGAGAGACTCCCATGGGATTGTGCGCCGATGTACTTGGTCAGTTAGTAGGCGAGCCCCGCACAATCGATTGGTTGGCAATCTGCCTCGGAGAATCGGTTTTCGCGGTAGCAGTTGCTCTTGGGCGACTTGAGCAAAGTGGCTGGGTCACGCAGACATCTGGATGGTGGGAGGCATTGGTCGCGTATTCACCGTCGTGAATAGGAGCCTTTAACAGCAAGGGTGCAGCGCCAGCAAGTACCGTTTGTGTATGGGTGCGCAGACTTCCTCAGCACGTGCCAAGTCGGCAACTCGTCTTCGCGAACGAGACGAGGCGTATGCCTTTGCCCGTTTTGTGCGGTCGCTCAGTGTTGTCGACGCCACCCGCGCCACTCGCGCTGCAGAACTGACGCATTTTTGTGAGTACATGTCGGAACAATCCATCGCATCTCCTCAAGACATCAGTTCGGCAGACCTACAGCGATATATCAAACATCTTGAGACGCGTCGATACTCCGTTGAGACCGTCGAGCAACGTCGAGCGATTATTCGCTCATTCTTTATTTGGCACGTGAAGAACTTTCCAGCCGGCAAAGGCGAAGACAGACGGTTCTCGCCAGCAACAAGACTGGTTGTTGCCCACGCCGAACACTGCTCAGAATGTTTTTCAACTGGATCACAAGCCGTTCGTCAAAGAGGGACGAGTGCAAAAGGGGAATGCGCAGAACGCGATGCTCGGCTACCACGGTGGCTGCTGAGGTCATTTGAAAAGACGCTCACTTCGTCTGCTGCAAACACTCGTGGTGCGTATCGACGCGACATCGAACTATTTGCCGAATGGCTTCTTGATCAAACACCAGTCACTAAACCCCAAAATGTTGAGCGCGAGCATATTCGTGAGTATCTTGCATTAATGCATGACCGCGGAGCTACAAGTCGCACGATTGCGCGGCGCATTGCATCTCTGCATCGCTACTACGCATGGTGTCTTCGTGATGGCCTTATTAAGCAAGACCCGACAAAAGGGTTGCACACACCTGCCCCGAAGGGTCGGCTACCGCGACCACTTGATGAAGTCACGGCAATAGCAGTGATCACAAGTCAAGACACGCAAGCACCACCGTGGAGAATCGCGCGTGACAGTGCAATCTTGGAACTTCTTTACGGCAGCGGACTGCGTGTATCTGAAATTTGTGCGCTGACTGTGACGAGCGCCGATCTAGGTCACGCATCGTTGCGCGTGATCGGAAAAGGTTCCAAGGAGCGAATTGTTCCTTTAAGTGTTCCTGCAGTACACGCCCTGAAAGCCTGGAACATTGAGCGTCAAGAAGTTGCGTCGCCTGCTACGGGGAGAGTTTTGTTCGCGACGTCGCGGGGCAACCCCATTGGTCGTCGTGAAGTTGCGCGCGTTTTAGACGCTGCGGCTGAGCGCATTGGTTTGCCTGCTGGCACACATCCGCACGCGTTACGACATTCATTTGCGACGCATCTCATGGACAATGGTGCCGATACACGATCAATCCAAGAATTACTTGGACACACTGACGCCAGTACAACGCAGCGATATATGCATGTCAGCAAGGAGCGATTGCGCACCGCATATGGGCAGACTCATCCACGCGCATGAGTACACGTCCTGTTCGATTCAGTATTGATTCTGCCTGGTTTGCATGGCATGAAGGCAAAGATGCTGCGGCACGCGAGTGGTTAGTGGTTCACTACGCCTCGCTTGTCAAGTTTGTCGCAGGTCGATTAGCGGCCGGTCTACCACGATCGGTTGACACTGCCGACCTTGTGAGTGCGGGAGTGTTTGGTCTTATGGGCGCAATAGACAAGTTTGATCCATCACAAGGTGCCAAGTTTGAGACGTATTCGATCCCTCGCATTCGTGGTGCAATTCTTGATGGATTACGTGCGCTTGACTGGGTGCCACGAAGCGTGCGCGCACACTCTCAACAGATTCAAAATGCTATTCGAGATCTTGAGTTGAGATCGGGTGGTGTTCCGCATGACGAAGAGATTGCTGAGCATCTCAAAATTTCTCTTGACGAGTTTCATTCGTGGCTATCAGACATCGCAGCCGGATCTGTCGGGCCACTCGACCATGTTGCGCTAGAGGCATCACCCGCGAGAGGGACAAACGAAACTCAGCCAGGGCGTGCACTCGAAGAAGATGAATTGCGAACCACGATGCGCGCAGAGATTCGCAAATTACCCGAACGTGAACGCACTGTGCTGGTGTTGTATTACGACGAAGGTTTGACGCTGTCAGAAATCGGAGAAGTCATCGGCGTTACCGAGGCACGTATCTCTCAGATTCACACGAAGGCCGTTTTGCAGTTACGTTCTCGACTACAAGCAGCAGGAATGACCTAAACCTTTTGTGGCTGCACACATGTGGCCATGCTGTTTAGTCTTGTCGCCGCTACTGCGTTGTGCGTGCCGAATCTTTTGGCACCAGTGAGTGGTCATCTTGTGCAAAGTTTTCGTGTACCGCCGTGTGAATATTGTGCAGGGCATCGCGGATGGGAGATTGGATTCGAGGGAACCCAGGTGGTGCGTGCCGCAATCACTGGCACTGTGACATTTTCTGGCATGGTTGCCGGAACGCAATTCGTTGTGCAAGACATTGGATGTGGTCTGCGCTTGACATATGGCCGTGTGTCAGACCGAACCAATAGTCGGGGCATGACCATAATGACGGGCGACCTTCTGAGAAAGGGTGATTCCCTGGGGCATGGTGATGGTGTGCTGTATCTAGGGGTGCGCCGGGGTCGCCAGGCCCTCGACCCGACCCCGTTCTTTGGTCGCGCAAGAGCCCGATTGGTGGGCAGAGGCACCAGCAGGTAGCAGGATTGCTGCCTAGATGGGTAGTCTGTAAGACGACTTGAAGTCATGTAGACGTATGTCTGACTGATGACAGGTCATCCAAAATACAACGAATAAAAAATTCATGCACATTGACTACCTGCGGTCGCTTCGGCGCCAGTTGGTGTGCCTTCAACCGCAGGAGAGGAGAAATTATTATGGCCGTCGTCTCAATGCGACAGATGCTCGAAGCCGGAGTGCATTTCGGGCATCAAACACGCCGTTGGAACCCCAAAATGAAGCAGTTCATTTTTGGTGAGCGCAATGGTATTCACATCATCAATCTCGATCAGACGCTCGAGCGCGTCGAGACCGCGTATGGCTTCGTGCGCGACCTCGTGGCTAACGGCGGAACAATCTTGTTCGTTGGCACAAAAAAACAAGCCCAAGATCCCGTGCGTTCATTTGCTGAAAAATGCAATATGCCCTATGTCAACGAGCGTTGGCTGGGCGGCATGTTGACCAACTTCGAAACAATTTCAAAGCGCGTTAACAAGATGCAAGAGTACGAAAGAATGCGCACCTCTGGTGAATTCGAAGCAATGCCAAAAAAAGAAGCATTGTTGTTGACTCGCGAGTTGGAGAAACTTCAAAAGAACCTTTCAGGTATCTCAGGTCTCACGCGTTGTCCAAATGCAGTGTTTGTCATCGACACGCTCAAAGAGCACATTGCAGTGACCGAAGCAAACAAGCTTAAAATTCCAGTCATCGCAGTCGTCGACACCAATGTTGATCCTGATCTCATTCAGTTTCCGATTCCGGGCAACGATGATGCCATTCGCGCCAACGATCTGATGGCGCGTGTGATTGCTGAAGCCGTTATCGAGGGACGTTTCATCGCTCAGAAGCGCAATCCTGCTGCTGGTGGCGCTGCCCCAGTCGCACGTACCGCAGAACAAGATGCAGCATTTGCTCAACAACAAGCCGATGCTCGACGAAGTGCCGCAGAGGCTCAAGCAGGACGAGAGGCTCGTCTTGCTGCCGAACCAGCTGCTGCCGAAGTAACGACTACCGAACCAGCCGCTACAGGAGAATAAGTGAGCACGACATTTACCGCAAAAGAAGTTCAGTCACTGCGCCAGATCACCGGCGCCGGAATGATGGATTGCAAAAAGGCACTTCAAGAAAATGATGGCGACATCGAAAATGCCAAGCAATGGTTGCGCGAACAAGGCCTAGCGGCCAATGCTAAGCGTGACGACCGCGACAACACCCAGGGTCTCATTGGCCTATCAATCAAAGGCACCGTCGGAGCAATGGTGCACCTCAAGTGCGAGACAGACTTTGTTGCATCGAGCGAAGGTTTCACTGCAGAGTCGGATGCACTTCTTGCACTCGTCATTGCGTCTGGTGCCGAGGCTGTTGCGCAACGCAATCAACAACTTGAAGATCTCAAAATTACTCTGAAAGAAAAGATTGAGATTGGCCGCGTTGTCCATATGGATGCGGCAGCCGGAAACATTCTTGATTCTTACATCCATATTCAAGGTGGACGTGGGGTCAACGGCGTTATGGTCGAAATGTCTGGTGCATCGCCAGACATTGCACACGAAGTTGCAGTACATATCGCATTTGCACGACCTCAGTATCTGAATCGTCAAGACATCCCTCAAGAAGTCATTGACAAAGAACGCGCAACGCTCGAGGTGCTCACTCGCAACGAAGGAAAACCAGAGCAAGCGATTGCCAAGGTTGTCGAAGGTCGCATGAATGGTTTTTACAAAGACGTCGTTTTGCTCGAACAGTCGTGGGCTAAAGACGACAAACAATCAATCGCTCAACTTATTGGCGCTGGCACGATTATCCGTTTTGCTCAGGTGGAGATCGGCTAATGGATCCAAGACCACGCTGGTCTCGCGTCGTGCTCAAACTTTCGGGTGAAGCACTTGCAGAACCAACTGGTTTTGGTCTTGATAATTCCGTTCTTCAACAAGTTGCGCAAGAACTAAAAGAAACAAAGGCTGAGCTCGAGGTCGACATCGCCATTGTGGTCGGCGGCGGAAACTTTTGGCGTGGCCTTAAAGGTGCTGGTCAAGGAATGGATCAGGCGCAAGCCGACTACATGGGAATGATTGCGACAGTGATGAACGGCTTGGCATTGCAAGACGCACTTGAGCGAGCAGGCCAGCACTCGCGCGTGATGACCGCGGTCGAAATGCCCAAAGTTGCCGAGCCCTATATCCGGCGCCGCGCGCAACGTCACATGGAAAAGGGGCGCATCGTCATTTTGGCCGGCGGAACCGGAAACCCATTCTTTACAACCGATACGGCGGCTGCCTTACGGGCTGCAGAGATTGATGCGCAAGCGATTTTAAAGGGAACGCACTCAGGCGTTGATGGGGTCTATACCGCAGACCCCAAACTTGATAAAACTGCAACTCGCTACGACCGAATCAGCCACATGGACGTGATCACCAAGGGACTCAAAGTCATGGATTCCACCGCAATCACTTTTTGCATGGACAATTCATTACCCATTGTGGTGTTTGACCTTTTGAGGCCAGGCAATGTCAAGTCCATACTCAAGGGTGAAGCAGTAGGTACGCTGGTTGGGTGATCGACGAGGCATTGCTAGAGGCCATCGAAAAGATGGAAAAAGCAGTAGAGCATGTTCAGGCTCAATTCAGTTCAGTCCGAACTGGCCGCGCGTCTCCCGTTCTTGTTGAACGCATCTTGGCTGACTACTACGGATCACCAGTGCCGATTCAGCAACTCGCAAGTTTTCAGGTGCCCGATTCGCGAACGCTCGTTATCAAACCCCACGACAAGGGAGCAATGACGCCGATCGAAAAGGCAATCCGTGATAGCGACCTCAATTTGCAACCCAACAACGATGGCGTCGTAATTCGTATTAACTTTCCAACACTCACCGAAGAGCGACGAAAAGAGTTTGTCAAGGTTGTGAAAAATATGGCAGAAGATGGTCGTATCGCGGTTCGAAATGTGCGCCGAGATGTCCGCAAGAGTTTAGAGACTGCAGAAAAGAGCAGCGATATTTCTAAAGATGAATTAGAGCGTGCAGAAAAAGATTTAGAAAAACTGACGCACGATCACGTTGAATCGATTGACAAAGGTTTTACTCGCAAAGAACAAGAACTTCTCGAGGTATAGGTTGTACACATCCACACACACTCCCGAAAGGGGATCAATATGAGTGATGACATTTGGCGTCGCCAAGAAGACAATCAAAAAGACAACAAAGATGAACCAGAGTATGGAACAGACTTTGGAACAGACTTTGGAACGGTGCAGTTTGCTGACGACGCTACAAACGAGTCGCCACTCACACTGACCGGTGATACAGGAGACTTGCCTCATTGGACTGAACCTCCAACGGGCGAGATGCCTAGGTTTACCGAAACAAGAGACGATTCGTCTGCCAATGTGTGGGAGACATTTCAGCAAAGAACCGAACCGCCAGTACGCCCAGAAAAACTCTCGATCGGCACAGACCCCACAGGCGACCGCGCTCGTCGACCAGAGCCCAAAGATGTGTCGTATGAAATTCCGTCTGACCCGTCATATGACATCACGGGTGGTCAAGCACGACCACAACAGGTGCGTCGCGGTCAAAGTAACGCGCGCAGAAAATCTTCTCGCGGAGGTGTGACAGGGCGAGACATGCCCACAGCAGTGACGACAGGATTAATCCTGTTGGCCGCATTTATTATCGCTGTGATGTGGCGACCGGTTGCAGTGCTTCTCATTGTCACTGCAATATTGGGACTCGCTGGAGTTGAATTTTTTGGCAAGGTCACAGAAAAGGGATACAGGCCTGCAACTCTGGCCGGACTTGCAGCATGTATTTCGGCGCCATTGGCTGCGTACTGGATCGGAGATGCAGCATTGCCATTGGTTGTGACGTTTGCATTTATTGCAATCTCGATCGGTTTTGTCGGTGCACAAGGAGTGCAGAGTGGGCCAATGCCTAATACGGCGATTACATCAATGGCTGTTGTTTGGATTGGACTTCTCGGATCTTTCGCGGCATTGATCTTAAGGTATTCAACGAATGCAGCACTGCCGTCTTCAATCGGAACCGACACATTGTTCTTGATCGTGGCTGGTGTCGTCGCTAATGATGTTGGTGCGTTGATGATTGGATCTTCAATCGGGCGCACTCCTGTTCGAGAATGGGTGAGTCCAGGCAAAACTGTCGAAGGTCTTGTCGGTGGGGCCATTGCAACATTTGTCGCAGTGGCGCTGATCGGTTCGCGCTCAGATACATGGAACTCGCTGAGCGAAATACTGTTGCTCGCTCTTGTGATTTCAGTCATGGCTCCAATCGGAGACCTTGTTGAGTCAATGTTCAAAAGAAACCTGGATGTCAAAGATTTTGGCTCAATCGTGCC
>CANLAH010000058.1 GCA_947488685.1 Acidimicrobiaceae bacterium
GTGCTGGCAAAGCATGTTGAGCGACTCGTCAACCACGACTAGACATATAGACATGGCATCACTTGACAACCTCCGATCAGAGATCGACGACATCGATCACGCGATCATTGATCTCTTGGCACGACGATTGCGCATTTGCGCAGATGTCGCTCGCATTAAAGCCGAGACGGGTTCCACGGTTATTCAGCCAGCACGAGTGCGTGATGTGCTGTCGACTCGACGTCAATGGGCAATTGATCAAGGTGTTGATGCTGATTTTGCTGAACATCTCTTTCGCACATTGCTGGCCGAGACACACCGCATCGAAGTTGCAGACAGTCGCGCCGAACCAGCACCACTAAAAAATGCAGATGCTGTCGTACGCTCAGAACTCGACACCGTTGCCTGTCGTATTGACCATGTCGTTGTGGCAGTGGTTGACTTGATTGCGGCACAAAAGTTTTTCTCCGACATGGGATTTCGTATTCAACAAACTGACGACATCAACATCGTGTCTGCTGAGGCTGGCGGTGTTGCAGTCGTACTCGTTGGTCCAGGCGATGACCCAGCAGTTGCAGCCCAACTCAGCGCACACGGTTCTGGCGTGCAACACATAGCGATCGAAGTTCTCAATGCAGGGTTCACCCGTGACGCCCTTGATGCTGCTGGAGTACCCCGCCTGACCGATGTCATTGTCGACTCTGACGGGCATGAGCAGGTCTTTACTGTTCTTGACCCAGCAACTGGTGTGCAATTGGGTTTCATCAGTCGAACAGGTCATCGAGTGCCCATGAACAGCCACAATGTTCGGGCCATGTTCTCGGCACTCTCGGGCGACGTCTGACAGCACCTAAGTCGATGGTGGCGAGATAAGGTAAAGGTGCACGGTCTCTTGGGGATCTCAACCGAACCTCTTACATACGGCTGAGATTTCGACCGGCACTGGCATATAACCGATCCGTTTCTCAGCCCATTGGAGGGTGTTGTGTCGTCGAGCCAGTTTTCACGTACCGAACTCATGCAGTCGTTCCCTATTGATTCGTCTGTGCTGGACTTTGTCGAGCATGCCTCACTAAAAGATCTGCAGCAGCGTGCTCGTCAGATTAGAGATGCACAGTTTGGGACACGCGTAACGTTTTCTCCCAAAGTATTTATCCCACTCACTATGTTGTGTCGCGATAAATGCGGATACTGCACATTTGCTCAGCCACCAGCACGACTTGAAAAGCCGTACCTCACTGCCGAAGATGTCTTGGCTATTGCTCGTCAAGGTGCGCGCACCGGATGTCATGAGGCGCTCTTCACTCTTGGTGAGCGACCAGAACTACGGTATGAAATTGCTGCTGACTGGCTTCGTGCAAATGGTTTTGATTCCACCGTGCATTATCTGCACGACATGGCGAAACTCGTGTTGCAGGAGACTGGTCTTTTGCCGCACGCCAATGCAGGTGCGCTCTATCGCGATGAGCTAGAAATGCTGCGATCTGTCTCGCCATCACAAGGGATGATGCTCGAGTCGTTGCGCGATGATTTGGATTGCCACAAAGGTGCACCAGATAAACAGTCTCAGCGACGCATTGACACGCTGTGTCACGCAGGCGAACTTCAGATTCCGTTTACAACCGGAATCTTGGTTGGCATCGGAGAAGATCGTTCAGACCGCATCGAAGCATTGTCACTCATTGCTGCTGCGCATCAACAATACGGTCACGTGCAAGAAGTCATCGTGCAGAATTTTCTGCCAAAGGCGCGCACTGCAATGCAGTCTTCACTCGCTTGTCCCGAAGATGAGTTCTTATGGTCAATCGCGGCGGCACGAATCCTTCTGCCGGCCAGTATCCACTTACAAGCGCCACCAAATCTGTCAGACGATTTCGGTACTCTGCTAGATGCTGGCATAGACGACTGGGGTGGTGTTTCACCAGTCACTGCTGACCATGTGAATCCAGAGCGACCATGGCCCGCGCTTGAACGCTTGCAACAAGTCACAGAGCAACGCGGTCATGTTTTGGCTTCGCGCCTCACGATTTATCCAGAATATGTTCGTCAGCCCGAGCGCTTCCTTGATGACGCCTTGCGTTTTTACGTGATGGACCGCAGTGATGCTGAGGGTCTTGGCCGTGATGATCCAGGTGCATTGTGGCCCGAAAAAGTAACTGCTGCTGATGTCGTACAAGATGGTGCTGAGGTTGTGTTAGTCGGGCACAAGTCAACACAGTGGTACTCGGGCTCCAATGTCAAACCGTTGATGCTTATCCCCCATCCGGACCCACGAGCAACGGGCAGAATTGCCGAGATCATCCAAGGGCATCGCAGTGGTCAAGAAATCGGACAAGACGAGATCGTTGCACTTTTTGGTGCACGCGGACCCGAGGTGGGTGCGATCGCTCAATACGCCGACCAGTTACGTCGCGAGGTTGTGGGAGACGACGTCACTTGGGTGCACAACCGCAACATCAACTACACAAATGTGTGCACCTACAAATGTCGATTCTGTGGTTTTTCTAAGGGGCCGTTAAGCCTCAACCTACGGGGCACGCCGTACTTGTTGACACTCGATGACATTGCGCAACGCGCTCAAGAAGCGGCTGTCTTAGGAGCAACTGAAGTCACATTGCAAGGCGGTATTCACCCTGACTTTGATGGTGACTATTACATTGACGTCACTCGGGCCGTGAAAGCAGCAGTCCCTGATATGCACGTACACGGTTTTACTGCGCTTGAAGTGACCGAAGGAGCCACGCGCAACCAAGAACCATTGCGTGACTATCTGCTACGCCTCAAAGATGCTGGGTTGGCTTCACTGCCAGGAACTGCTGCCGAAATTCTTGACGACGAAGTGCGCGCAATCCTGTGCTCCGACAAAGTCAACACCGAAGAATGGCTTGAGTGCCATCGACAAGCACACCTCATCGGACTTAAATCAAACATCACCATCATGTTCGGAAGTATTGAACACCCGGAATCATGGGCTCGTCACATGATTGTCACTCGTGACCTGCAAAAGGAGACGGGTGGATTTACAGAATTTATTCCACTGCCTTTTGTGCACATGGCATCACCGATTTATCTGCAACACAAAGCACGCCGTGGCCCGACTTTCCGGGAGACAGTGTTAATGCACTCCATCGGGCGCCTTGCATATCACGGACTTATTGACAATGTTCAAGTCTCGTGGGTAAAAATCGGAACTGCAGGTGCTGCACAACTTCTGCAGGCTGGCTGTAATGATCTGGGCGGAACACTGATGGATGAAAACATCTCACGTGCAGCCGGTGCAAACCACGGTCAAGCGATGACAGAGGGTCGCTTCGGAGAAATCGTGGCACCATTGCGGCGCACGCTTCGTCAGCGAACCACTGGATACAAAATGTTCAGCGTTTCGGCTGGTGAGTAACTAGCGCCTTGCGCGCATGTTCAATATCAATATCAAGTTGAGCACGCAGCGAGTCAATGCCATCAAACTGGCGCTCACTGCGCAAGAAGGCAACGAATTTTAGTGACGCCACTTCGCCGTAGAGATCGCCGTCAAAGTCAAATAAATATGCCTCAAGTAACGAATGATCTGCGTTCGTATAAAACGTTGGTCGGCGACCGATATTGACAGCACTGCGATACTCCGTGCCATCGGCGCGCGTATAGATGGCGGCATATACGCCATCTGCTGGCATACACATTGACCTGGGCACCTCGACATTGGCTGTCGGGAAACCAATTGTGCGACCGCGCTTGTCTCCGGTCACCACCACGCCTCGAAGCTCGTACAAACGACCCAGCAAACGATGAGCAGTTTCGATTTCGCCACCCGCCAATGCGCGACGGATTGCCGTTGAACTAATTGGTTCATCGATCCCATCTTGGCGCGGGACCAAAACGAGTGGTTCAGATACAAAGTCGTGACGTAGACCCATTTCATGCAAAAGCGTGAGGTTTCCCTGTCTCATATATCCGAAATGAAAATCGCTCCCGACAATGACAGCCTTGGCAGCGAGTGCATCTACGAGAACTCTGCGAACAAAATCGACAGGAGTCTCGTGGGCCTGCGCGTCATCAAAAGACACCACAACAACGGCATCAATGCCCGTTGCTTCTAGAAGCTCGAGGCGCTGATCGAGATTTGACAGCAACAACGGGGCCGATTCTGGTCGCACCACACTTGCAGGATGACGATCAAAAGTGACGACCACACTTTTGGCGTGCAACTCTGCGGCGCGCGATTTGACTTGTTCGATTACAGCAAGATGTCCCAAGTGAACTCCGTCATACGCCCCGATCGTGAGAACGCTTCGCTCCCCAGGCCATGCGCATACCGTGAGATCAGTAATAACTTGCATTGCTACAGAACCTACCTGCCGCCAAACACGACTGTTGGTTTTGCTAAATCGTTCTTCCATTTTTCATACACCGCAATCAACTCACCAGCCTCGTTGAGAATTGCCCACGGGCCAGTGCCATCCCACGACGGCAACGGTCGTCCATACAGCACATTGTCGATGCCGTCAGCGTCAAGAGTCACTTGCTCCATCTCGCGCACGGCTGTCAAAACATTTTGTAATACTGGCTGATCGAGCGAACATGCGTCAGATAAACCAAACGGACCCACACTTGTACGTTGCAGCGCTCGAATATGTGCACCGCCACCGAGTGCTGTTCCAAGATCAGCGCCCAACGAACGAATGTATGTGCCAGACCCACATCTCACTGTTGCCTGCAGCACCATTGGGTCGGCCGTTGCACTCACGTTAAATTCATGCACGTGCACGGGGCGTGGCGCGCGATCAACTTCAATTCCTTCGCGTGCCAACTGATGAAGACGTTTTCCGTCCACTCGCAGAGCAGACACCATCGGAGGTATCTGCAAAATATCGCCAATAAATTGCGCATCGATAATGCGTTGTGTCTCAACAAGATCTGGTGGCGACATTGCATAGGTCTGCGTCACGGCGCCAGCACTATCAAGGGTGTCCGTTTCTGATCCGAAGACAATCTGGGCGACGTATTCCTTGTCCATGCCGCTCATGAAGCGCATCAATCGCGTGGCGTTGCCAACTCCGACAACCAAAACTCCTGTTGCATCTGGGTCAAGCGTGCCAGCATGTCCGACACGCTTTTCTTTAAGCGACTTTCGTAATTGCGCAACGACATCGTGGCTTGTCATGCCTGCTGGCTTGTCTACAACGACGAGCCCATGCACCGTGGGTGGTTTACGCCGTGCCATTCGCTTCGTCGTCTGCTTGAGGCGCAATGGGATTATTATTGGCGTCAAGTGGCCTGATTCGGAGCAGTTCTTCAATTCGTTCAGCCCCACGAATAACTTCGTCCGGCTTAAATGACAACACGGGTGTTTTGCGGGCATGCATCTGGCGATTGATTGACGCCTGAATACGAGCCCGATGCTCACCGAGTGCTTCTTGAATTGCAGCATCGCCTTCTTCTCCGGACATCGAGTCATAGAACACAATCGCCCGATTCATCTCGCTGTCCACATCAATAGAGGTCACCGAGACGAGATCGAGTCGTTCGTCGTCAATGCGGATGAGTTCGTCGGCGATGATTTCACGTAAGACTTGGGACAAACGCGCCGCACGAGGGTATCCGTGCGATGTTCCGCCCTTGGGCTGGCGTTGTCGAGATCGCGGATTCTGTTTTGTCACATCTCTACGGTACCTACAGATGCGCCAATGAGAGCGAACTCTGCGCCATGAGACCTACGATAGAGAGGCTATGACGTCTCCTCAGCCCCCCGACTTTGCGGGCTCCATTCCGGCACACCGCTACACGGCTGCACTCGCTGCTGGCATCGAACAACGCTGGCAAAACTATTGGCAAGACAACCACACATTTGACGCGCCTAATCCAGCTGGACCACTCGCTGATCCCGCTGGCGTCGCCAATCGCGCCAAGCTTTTCGTACTCGATATGTTTCCGTATCCCTCTGGCGCGGGACTCCACGTCGGACATCCACTTGGTTACATCGGCACTGATGTGTACGCACGATTCAAGCGGATGCAGGGATACAACGTTTTACACGCGCTTGGATATGACAGTTTTGGATTACCTGCGGAGCAGCACGCCATCAGCACGGGCATTCATCCACGTGTCAACACCAACGCCAATATTGCAAACATGCGTCGCCAACTGCGCCGTCTTGGTCTTGGCCATGACGAACGACGCAGTATCTGCACAACAGACGAAGAGTTTTATAAATGGACACAATGGATTTTCCTGCAGATCTATAACGCCTGGTTCGATCCTTCTATTAGTCGGGCGCGACACATCAATGAACTCATTGCTCAGTTCGTGTCTGGTGAGCGCAGTACTGCTTCTGGTGACGCATGGAACACAATGACTCCGGCTCAAAAATCTCTTGAGACAGATGCGTACAGGCTGGCCTACTTGTCGGATGCTCCGGTCAACTGGTGCCCGGGTCTTGGAACAATTTTGGCCAACGAAGAAGTCACCGCTGACGGCCGCAGCGACATTGGCAATTATCCAGTCTTTCGTCGCAATATGCGCCAATGGACCATGCGAATATCTTTGTTCTCCGACCGTCTGCTTGAAGACCTTGAAAGACTTGACTGGCCAGAGCCAATCAAATTGATGCAGCGCAACTGGATCGGCAGGAGCGAAGGCGCTCGTGTCTCGTTCTCGTCATCGGCTGGCGAGATCAATGTTTTTACAACGCGTCCAGACACATTATTTGGTGCCACGTTTATTGTTCTATCCCCAGAGCATCCTCTCGTCGAAGCACTCAGCACCACAGAGCAACGCGAATCCGTCACGGCTTACATTGCCCAAGCAAGCACGACAACTGATACCGACCGTCAAGACGATTCACGCGCCAAAACTGGTGTGTTCACTGGTTCGTTTGCGGTCAATCCTGTTACCAATCAGCCGATTCCGATTTGGATTGCCGACTACGTGTTGATGGGCTACGGAACAGGAGCAATCATGGCTGTTCCAAGTGGTGACCAGCGAGACTTTGAATTTGCTCGACAGTTTCATCTTTCAATTGTGGCAACACAAATGCCAGCGGATGCATGGTTCGATGCGCATCACATCGCCCCAAGCAACGATTGCTCAACATGGCCAAGTGCATTTGTCGGCGAAGGAACGTATGTCAACAGCGCCAATGATTCGCTTTCTCTCAACGGCCAACGCTCGATCAATGACGCAAAAAGCCTGATGAATGCTTGGCTCTCCGATCGCAATCTTGGAGAAGCAACTGTCACGTATCGATTGCGTGACTGGCTTTTTTCACGACAACGGTATTGGGGCGAACCTTTCCCGATTGTGTACGACGAAGACGGCCTTGCTCACGACATACCGGAGTCGATGTTGCCTGTGCTACTTCCAGAACTTGCCGACTTCTCTCCGCAATCACTCGATCCGATGGACAGCACTTCGGACCCTGTCCCCCCGCTGGCGCGAGTCACTGATTGGGTGACAACCACACTTGACCTTGGAGATGGCCCGCGCACATACCGTCGCGAGGTCAATGTCATGCCGCAATGGGCAGGCTCATGTTGGTACGAACTGCGATACCTCGACCCCACCAATGATCAATTCTTCGTTGACCCAGAAGTTGAAAAATACTGGATGGGACCATCATCTGCAGGCCATACAGGCGGTGTTGATCTTTATGTTGGCGGAGTCGAACATGCCGTACTGCATTTGCTCTATGCGCGTTTTTGGCACAAAGTACTGCACGACCTTGGTCACGTCTCGAGCGAAGAGCCATTTCATCGCTTGTTTAATCAGGGCTACATTCAGGCATACGCGTATCGCGATGATCGCGGGCAAACTGTTCCTGCTGAGGAAGTCAAAGAACAAGATGGCTCATTTTTTCATGCTGATGAAAAAGTACATCGTGAATACGGCAAAATGGGCAAGAGCCTCAAGAACATCGTCACCCCAGACGAGATGTACGACGAATACGGTGCTGATACTTTTCGTCTCTATGAGATGGCAATGGGCCCGCTCGAGGCAAGCAGACCATGGAACACTCGCGATGTTGTCGGGATGCAACGTTTCTTGCAAAGACTGTGGCGCAATGTCATTGACGAAGATACTGGACTACTCACTGTGTCTCAAGATGCCGTGCCAGAGATCTTGCTTCGCCAATTACACAAATGCATCTCAGGAGTCGCTGCCGATATGGAGGCGTTGCGATTTAATACGGCTATTTCAAAACTGATTGAACTCAATAATGATCTCACTCAATTTGTCAATTCTGGACACCACGCACCGGTTGGAGTGATTACTCCGATGGCGCAGATGCTCTCGCCGTTATGCCCACATCTTGCTGAAGAGATCTGGGCGCTGCTCGGACACAGCACCTCAATCACATTTGAACCATTTCCTGTTGCTGATCCACGCCTGCTGGCCTCTGAAACCGTCGAGATCCCTGTCCAAGTTAACGGCAAGGTTCGCTCTCGTATTGTGGTCGCAGTTGGCATGTCTCGCGACGACCTGCTTGCAGCAGCCATGGCAGACGACAAGGTAACTGCCGCCATTGGTAGTGCCACCCCCACAAAAACAATTGTCGTTGTCGGCAAACTTGTTAATTTCGTTCTCTAGATTTTTCATCCAAAAGACGCGTTCTATTTACTTATATCGGTCACAATAGGAGTGTGACCAAACACGAACTCGTCAGCCCCAAACATAAGGTCATTGCACTGGTCGCTCATGACAACATGAAAGATGAGTTGCTTGAGTGGGTTGAACACCATCGCGACCAACTCGCCCTCCACACTCTCGTTGGCACCGGAACGACCGGAAAACTTGTATCCGATCAAACTGGCCTGAGCGTAGAAAGACTCCGCAGTGGCCCTCTCGGTGGTGACCAACAAATTGGAGCGCGCATTGCTGAAGGCGATGTTGATGTTTTGTTGTTTTTTTGGGATCCACTAGAACCACAGCCCCACGACCCCGACATCAAGGCGTTACTGCGAATTGCTGTTGTCTGGAATATTCCTGTTGCGTGCAATCGTGCCACGGCTGATTTCATCATGTCATCTCCCTTGATCACCGATGAATATGTTCGCCACGTCCCAAGCCACGAGCGCTAGTCATGTCGGTGACCTGGGTTCTTGGCACGTGGTGTCTTCTTGTCAGTCTCTCGTTTATCTGGCCACAGGTGTGGCGAGTATTTAAAGAGGACTCAACGCATGGTCTATCAACACTGGGAAGTCTCTACAGCCTGATTGGCTCAATTCTCTGGATGACCTACGGGGCATTCAAACACCGGCCACCGATTTATATCAGTAACTTTTCATTCTTGGTGGCGGGATCATTGATCTGTTGGCAACTTGCTCGTCACAAAAAAATGGCACGGTCGCATATTCTTGCTGCGTACATCATCGGAATTTTGATTGCTTTTGCGGCTCATTCGGTTTCTGTTGCCACAGTTGGCTGGGTAGCCATTGTGGTCAGCACTTCTGGCATCTTGCCCCAGACACTCCATGTCATCAACACACACAGCCTGCATGGCATCTCCGTCATCAGCTACCGCATTACTTTGACATCATCTATCTCGTGGCTCATCTTTGGTATCACTGTTCATGATCCGATAGTGGCTCTCCCCAACCTCATCATCGGTCCATGCGTGGCATATATCTTGATCAAGGCACAACGCTGGCACACTGCTGCGCGTTCTGTCGAAGCAACTTTGTAACTACAGCAAGAACTGCGCTGCTGCTGCAAGAGCCTTTACATCAGGCGCGCCACTGCACTGCAACACAATGCGATTCACGCCTTCATTTTGCCACTGCACACGTTGTGGATGACCGGGGTCAAGAAGCGCGTCATCCCATTTGACCCACACAGAGAGAATAAAACCTGTTCGGTCTTTTGACGCCTGACGCGCCGCCGCAATGATGTCGATTCGCTGTGGGTGCAATGCCCACACATTGACACCATCTGAGTGTTGACCAGCAATCCGCGCCAAAGAAACGCTATTCACGCCAACAATTACAGGAATTGAAGTCTTGGGTTGCGCAAAGCCCCGAAACTTTTCATCTCGTTGTGGCCCCCATATTTGGCGCAGACTGGTGAGCGTCTCAACCACTCTCTCGTGGCGTCGCGCCAGAACTGGTTCTACTGGGTTACCCAACACGTGTTGCTCGGCAGCAAACGTACTGCGCGGAGATGCTCCGGCACCGACACCGAGGATAAAACGTCCATCTGAAATTTCATGCACTGATGTTGCAGCGAGTGCCAACAGACCAGCACTTCGGTTGGCCACATTAGCCACCAACGCACCAATGTTGACAGAGTGTGTCACTGCAGCGAGTGCCCCCAGTGTGGTGAAACATTCTTTCATCGAATCTGAGCCAAAGATTGCGCCAGAAAAATGATCTAACACCCAAACAGTGTGAAAACCCGATTGCTCAGCGACATGCGTGGCCTCAACCAACGACGACCACGAACACGAACCTTGATTGAACTGGACGTCGATAATCATTGACTATTGAGCAGCCGCACCCACTCATGGTGGGCCTCGGGCCAAATCTGGATAATTTCATTTGCTACATGCGAGTGGCGAGGATCATTTTGCCAACACCGCAACGAACCCTGCCACCAGTTGTCATGCATCAAGGTGGACACGATTTTCCCGTAATTTTCCTCTGGTGGTTCTTGCAGAACGAGCGGCTCGCCGTCTCCTTCATGGTCGATTGCCGATACATGGCAGATCATTCCTAAAAGTTCAACCTCTTCTGGTCGTGGATCGTGCCCAATCTGCATGATTGATGCCCACACAGCAGCACCGGTGACGTCTGCGCCAGTAATGCCACTGGGGTGCGTTGCGTTCAGTATCTGAATAGCAGTCTCAACTGCATACTGGCCAATAGGTCCGACCGTTGTTTCATACGCACGCTTCTCTGGCTCGGTGTCAACAAATATCGGATCAAAGTTCTGTTCGATCCCCTGATAATTGACGACAGATCCGTGAGGTGCAGTCATCAACGCCTCAAGTAATTTAAGAAGCCCCAACAGCATCACATTTGTCCACATTCCAGAAAAATCACTCACCGCAGATGACGACATTGCAAGCCGAGTTCGCTGTGCTGTGGCATCCCAATACAGGCCTGTAAAGATTCCCTCAATTATTG
>CANLAH010000059.1 GCA_947488685.1 Acidimicrobiaceae bacterium
AAGCCCTAGTCGAAGACTGGCGCAGCGCTGTGAGTGGTCGCTCTTCTACGATTCTGCGACCAGTTCCGGTAGTCACTCGCGGATCAACGAGTTCGTTAGTCGCAGCACTTGCTCAAGCAGCCGGAAGCGAGATGTCATTGAGTTTGCCTGCCGCACAATTCTTAAACTCTTCTGATTTAGATACTGCTATTGAGATCTGCTGCAAGAAGTGTCCGGACGGTGTTTTCAATGTGTCGCCAGACGGCGCCATTAGCGGAGAACGCCTGCGTAAGTTAGCGGCACGGCCGTTGCAGTTGCGTCTACCGCGTTTTGCTGTTGAGTGGGTTGACGCGATGCGTTGGCGCGCCGAGCGCGGACCAATTCCGCCTGGCTTGCGGTCGTACTCGCGTTTTTCGTGGGTGGTGTCGAATGATCGTCTCAAGCAACTCGGCTGGATTCCGCAAGTCACAAATGAAGAGGCCTACGTTGAAGGAACAGAGGGCTCGTTTTTTGACGGGCTGAGCGCCAAACGACGCCAAGAGATTGGCCTCATCGCGAGCGTGATGGTGATTGTCAGCGTTGTGACGTTGCTATGGCGCCTCTTGAGACATCGGTCGCGGCGCAATAATATTGGCTAGGCATTGTTCGACTTGTCTTTGGGCATCAGCGATTTCGGTGGGATGGCGCCATGTGCGGCTGTTCAGCGGCGGAGGTGCAACGCAAGCATCTTTGTCGTTGTCACTGCTTTCCATAGAAGGTGAACAATAGTTCCAAATTGCCGTCAAGTCTCGTCGGCAATCAAGTCTCTTTGGCATTGGCACACTACGATGTACCTGTGCAGGCGACCAGTATTGACAATAATTGGTGTGCTATTAGCAATGAACCTCTGCCAATCCAAGAGGCCTATGAGTGGGCCATCTTGCCGCAGTGCGGAGCGGTTGTCGTGTTTTCTGGAATCGTTCGAGATCATGCCGATGGACGCGACGATGTGACTGCGCTGACATACGAAGCTTTCGAAGCAGAAGTCGTCAAAAAATTTGATGACATCGTGACAGAATTGCGCAAACGGTGGTCAGCAGTTGGACGAGTTGCGTTGTTGCATCGTCTCGGAACATTGTCACTCGGTGAATCGTCAGTGCTGACCGTTGTATCAGCCCCACATCGCGACATGGCCTTCGAGGCGGCTCGTTTTGCGATTGATGCACTCAAAGAATCTGCTCCGATCTGGAAAAAGGAACACTGGACAGGTGGTTCTGATTGGGGGACAGGTGCACACGATGTTGTTGCCCCTGAGAATGTGAAATCTCAGCACTCTACAAATAGTGCGATTGCAACTGATGCGATCGAGAATACGAACCGATGATTGCCTTGGGGATCTTGCCAGTGATATTTGGTCTGTGTGCAGCCATATGTGGCGTCGTTCTGCTTGTATTGATTTTTTTAGATTTTCGCAAGACTCGCATTGATGACGGCATCTCGGCTTTTCATCGCCACATTGATGCACTCTCTCCCCAGGCGCGGCGTGATTCAATAGTGCGTAATGACAATGATTCAAATAGAGGGCAGTACAGATAATGGCACGTGACCTCGCAATCGACCTCGGAACAGCAAATACTCTCGTATATATGAAGGGCCGCGGAATCGTGCTCAATGAGCCCTCCGTGATAGCGGTCAACCGCAAATCAGGCGAAGTGTTGGCTACTGGCCACGAAGCCTGGGACATGATCGGTCGAACACCTAGTTATATCGTGGCCGTGAGACCGCTGCGTGGTGGGGCAATCACCGACTTTGATATCACTGAACGAATGATTCGCTTGTTGCTGCAGCGTGTCGGTGTGTCGCGATTTACACGACCCAAAGTGGTGATTTGTGTTCCGTCCGCAATTACCGAAGTAGAAAGACGAGCAGTCACCGACGCAACCCGCAGAGCAGGGGCGTCTGATGCACAATTGATCGAGCAACCAATGGCCGCTGCAATTGGTGCCAACTTGCCTATTGACGAACCGGTCGGCAACATGATTATTGATATTGGTGGTGGCACCAGCGAGACCGCAGTGATCAGTTTGGGTGGCGTCGTTGCACTCGAAGCAGTGCGTGTCGGAAGTTTTGATATTGATGCAACAATCCAAAGCTACGTGCGACGCGAACACGGTGTTGCAATTGGTGAGCGCACTGCCGAAGAAATAAAAATTCATATCGGCTCAGCAGAACCATCAGCACAAGATCAGAGTGCTGATATTCGCGGTCGCGACTTGGTGTCTGGATTACCAAAGACTGTGCGATTAACAGCAGAAGAAGTACGATTCGCTATTGAAGAACCAGTTGCTGCAATCGTGCTGTCTGTCAAACGATGCCTGTCAAAGGCTCCACCAGAACTTGCGCAGGACTTCATCAGTCGCGGAATCTATCTTGTTGGCGGCGGCGGAATGCTGCGCGGACTTGCTGATCGAATTTCTCGCGAAACATCGGTTCCGGTTCTGATGTCATCACAGCCACTTGAGGCCGTTGTGCTCGGCGCCGGGCATTGCATTGAGAACTATCAGTCACTACGCGGAATGTTTATGGGTTCCCGGCGGTAATTGAATAGATTTTGCCATCGAACGCAAGGACATAGATTCCGCGCGAGGTTTGTTGCACTGCAACAACACTGCCAAGTTTTTTCACCAAGTCACTTGACCGAATGAGTTTGGTTCCTTGAAGTTGCAGCCCCTTCAGCACTCCGGAGCAAAAATCACTGAAAAGATACTTGTCGCGTAGTGCCACTATCGGGTGTGTCTTGCTCACCCTGACGCCACCGCTCACAGAACAGCCATCAGAACCATGCGCATATTCATAGATGGGCATTACAGACGCTGGGGCAGTCTGGTCTGAATTGAAACGGTGCTTGCCCTCGTAGGCGCTCCAGCCAAAATTGCTCCCTCGGCCACCCGGAAGTGCATTTTTTGTTTGGGCAAGGTTGATCTCTTCCCATTTATTTTGTCCAACATCTGCAACCCAGAGATTTTTGTCATCATCAAATGAGAATCGCCACGGATTACGTAGACCAATCGACCAGATCTCTGGACGTGCACCTTTAACGCCTACGAACGGATTGTCAGCGGGAATTGTGTATGGCTTCGAACTTGTTCGGGTTGGGTCGATGCGCAGCATTTTGCCCAACAGTGATGAGGTGTTAAGTGCATTGCGTTCGGGATCTCCGCCTGAGCCACCATCTCCCATGCCGATGTACAACATATTGTCTGGGCCAGTGACGATGTCGCCACCATTGTGGTTGGCGTAGGGCTGCTGAATGGTAATCAATTCACGACGCGAAGACGCACGGAATATTCCTGACTTGTTAACCGCGTACTCTGCGATAACGGTGTGTCCGTTCGTATTGGTGTAGTTGATGTACGCAAAATCTCCACGAAAAGCAAGGCCAAGTAGCCCACGTTCGCTTCCGGTTGTAGTAAGTGACGAAATATTAAGAACGGTGGACACTTTTTTAGTGTTGTATTCCCATCGAAGAACGCGTCCAGGACGAGACACAATGTATGCAGCATTCTCATCGACGCGACGCTCAACTATTGCAAGGGGTGTAGCAACAGTCAGCACTACCGTGGCTCGAACTTGTGAATTACTTGCTGCGGGGAATGCAACCAGTGCGAGAAGAAGCGATGAAAAAAATTTCATGAGCGACGAAGCCGCGTGAGTCCTTCTTGTACCACGGTGACTGCGAGTTGGCCATCGCTAGTGAAAATAGATCCGCCTGCTAAGCCGCGTGAATTAGATGTGCTAATTGATGACTGGTCATATAACAGCCAATCGTCTGCACGAAATGGACGGTGAAACCACATTGCGTGATCGAGGCTCGCCATCTGAACGCCTTCGTCGTTCCAGCCGAGTCCGTGTGGCAAAAGTGTGGTGTCAAGCAACGTCATGTCGCTGGCATACGTGGCAATACAGGCGTGCAACACGGGGTCGTCTGACAATTTGCCATCTGCGCGTAGCCACACCTGCTGACCGGGCGACGCTGTTCCGGATCTACTGAAAGGGTCTTCGCTGACGTAACGAAGATCAATAGGGCGGGGGGCGTCATACCAATCTCCGATGAGATGTTTATGCGGAGCCATACGTTCTTTAAAGTCTGGAAGTGACTCTGGGGCAGGCACGTTGAGAGGCATCGGAATCTGATGCTCTAGTCCTGGCTCAAAGGCATGAAAACTTGCTTGCAAGTTAAAAATAACTTCGCCGTGTTGTATTGCCACAACTCCGCGAGTTGTAAAACTTCGACCATCTCGCAGTCGGTCGACCTGGTACAAGATTGGTGCGTTGGGGTCGCCAGGGCGCAAAAAATATGAATGCAGCGAGTGCACCTGACGGGCAGGGTCATCTACTGTGCGGGCAGCCGCGACCAGAGATTGTCCTGCGACCTGGCCACCAAAGACTCGCTGTCTGTTTTCCTGTGGGGACACACCACGAAAAATATTGACTTCAATGGGCTCAAGGTCAAGCAAGGTAACGAGATCGTCAAGGGCGCTAGGCATTCACCCATAGTAGGGTCGTCGCATGACACTTCTACCACTTAACCCAGATCAGTTGCTCACCACCACCCGTGCGGTGCGCAAAAGGCTTGATTTTTCTCGCCCCGTCGAAGAACATCTCATCCGTGAATGCGTCGATATCGCAATGCAATCGCCTTCGGGCTCAAACAGCATGTCGATGCAATTTGTCATCGTACGAGATGCCCAGAAGCGCAAAGCACTTGGCGATCTTTATCGAGATTGTTACGCGATTTACTCCCAAATGGATGGCACGTACATTCGCTCGATTGACAAGGGAGATGCGACAGGAAACGCCCAGCAACAACGGTCTGCAGACTCTGCGGATTTCTTAGGAGAACACATGGGCGATGCCCCCGTCTTGGTTCTTGCATGCAACACCGGAGCACGCACCGACAATCTTCCAGGAATGGTGGCTGCATCACTCGCAGCAAACATCGTTCCGGCAATGTGGAGTTTCATGTTGGCCGCACGTGCTCGCGGTTTGGGCACAGCATGGACAACAGTGCATCTGTTTATGGAGCAACAAGCCGCCGATATTTTAGGAATACCTTTTGACACAGTGCAGCAATTCAGTTTGTCCCCACTTGCTTATACAAAGGGAACTGAGTTCCGCCCTGCTGCGCGCCCACCAGCAGAAAGCATTATTCACTGGGATACTTGGTGATTGATCCTGTTCTTCGACGTCACGCGTTGGCGGCGAACGGATTCATGCCGCAAGAAGAAGGCGATGCACTCTACGACGCTGCCGTACGCGCCGCCCATAATGTCGCCGATGCACCATTTGTTGAGGTTGGTTCGTATTGTGGTCGCTCAACGATTTGGCTCGGTGCTGCTGCGCGTCACACCCAGCGAACTCTATTTGCAGTAGATCATCATTTCGGAAGTGAAGAAAACCAACCTGGGTGGGAATGGCACGACACATCGTTGGTTGATAGCAGAACTGGCCGCATGGATACGCTGCCATTTTTTCGCAGCACGATTTTGGATGCAGGTTTATCTGATGTGGTTGTCACGATGGTTGGTGACTCGGCAACAATTGCTCAGCATTGGTCGACGCCGTTGGCTTTTTTGTTCATTGACGGAGGGCACGGCACTGAACCCGCAACCCGCGACTATCTAGGTTGGACACCGCGTGTTTTGCGTGGCGGAATACTGGCAATCCACGATGTGTTTGAGAATCCAGCAGACGGCGGAAGGCCTCCATTTGAAAACATCTATCTCCCAGCCATCGAGAGCGGGCTATTTGTTGAGGTCAGTGCAACGGGTTCGTTGCGCGTGCTACAGAAGACGTAAACACTCGTGATGCACGTGATCCGTGACTGATCGCATCTGCTGCCAAAATAATGGCCGCAGCGGTATAGGCACTGTATTCATCCGCCGGAAAATGCACAATAGTTTTCTCTGGTAGTGCTGGATACACAATCCCGGTCCAATAAGCACCATCATCTCGACGATGGGGCATTGTCCATAACAACAATTCTTTTGCAGTCTCGCGATCGCCTGCCGCGCAATGAGCAATCGCGCACTCTGCAGTTTCGGCAGCAGTGACCCACTGCTCGTCATGAACACATCGCACGCCACGATCGTCAAGAACAAACTTGTCCCACCCTTGGGCCAGTCGAGCCTTTGCAGCAGCACCCGTGAGTGATCCGGTCAGAACTGGGTAGTACCAGTCCATGGCCCAACGCTCTTTTGGCTCGAAAGCACTCAAGTCATGAGCGATGACATCGTCAATCATGTCAGCGGTTGCCATCCACTCTGGTTGTGGTTCGCCCAGTGAGTCGCCAAGCGCTACTCCGCACCGTAGGGCATGACGAATACTTGAACAGCCTGTGAGCAACGCGTAGTCCCAGGGCTTGCTGTCTACTTCGCGTGCCCAAAGGATTGTTCCGTTAAAGCGCTTAAGCGACATTACAAAGTTGAGTGCATCGCGCACCATCGGCCACCATGTCGCAACGCGCGCTCTATCTTGTGTGCACAACAAGTGGTGCCAGACACCAGCAGCCACATATGCAGTGACATTGCTATCAAGTTTGTGGTCTTCAATGCTTCCGTCAGTGTTGTAATAGTTGTGCCAGCTTCCGTCTGGACGCTGAATATTTGCGAGCCAGTCATAGGCGAGCGCGGCCGCATCATGTCGACCCATTACATCGAGAGCCATTGCAGTTTCGACGTGGTTCCACGGATCGCAGTGACCGTTGGGATACCACGGGATCATTCCGTTTTTGAGTTGCAGGTTCTGGATGGAATCTGCAGTGCGCGAAAGATCGGCTGTGCTCAAAATACCGGACAAGTGGGGCATAGGTTGTTGATTAATCACGATGTTGCTCCAACCTTGTCGTTAATTTTTTTAGTGGAATAGACAACGTAACTCTTGCCAAGCAATGGGTTAAGAAGTCGATCTGCAAGGCGCGTCGACTTCGGGGCTTTAATAATGTCCCATTCCAGAAACCGTTTATATGTTGCAACAGCCTTATTTGCATCATTTGCAGGCCCAACTGCGCAACGTAGCCACCAGTATGGTGAATGCAAAGCGTGCGCGTGATGACTACCGCGCACCGTGAGTCCAGCAGAGCGCAACTTCGCTTTGAGCTCTGTAGCGCTATAAATTCGCACATGTCCGCCCTTGCTAATTGGGGCGTGATACTGCTCTGACAACATCCAGTTTACTTTTTCTGGCCACCATGTCGGAACGGTCACGCCAAGCGAGCCACCTGGTTTGAGAACACGAACAAGTTCTGAGATTGCAGTGACATCGTCCTGAATGTGTTCGAGTACTTCTGAAGTAACCACGCAATCAAAGGTATTGTCAGCGAACGGAAGTCTTGTTGCATCACCACGAAGTGCGCCACCGAATTTGTCTTCGCTGATTTCATGAGCAGCAGACATGGCGGCAAATGTGGCGCGAGTTGTCATGACTTCGTCTTGGGCGTAATCAAGGGCAAACACGGTTGCACCTTGACGGGCGGCTTCGTACGCGTGACGGCCAAACCCAGCCCCAGCATCTAAAAACATGTCACCTGGCTGTAGTCCTAAACGGTCGAAACGAAGCGTCAACATTTAATTACCCTGCTTCTGCGCTCGTGCGGCAATTTTGCGTTGATTATGTGGCATCGCAAGAACCTCGCGGTATTGATCAACCGTCAGAGCGGCACAATGTTTCCAGCTCCAGCGTTCTGTTACGCGTTGTCGTCCGGCAGCACCGATGCGTTGTCGTAATTCGGCATCATCAAGCCCGCGACGGATTGCCGCAGCAAGTCCGTCTGCATCACCGGCTTTGCATCCAAGAACCGTGTCGTTGTCGGCCCCAGTAACTTCGGGTAGCGCACCACCATCTGTTGCGACAAGACATGTACCAGTTGCCATTGCTTCGATAGCAGGCAAACTAAAACCCTCATACAGACTCGGTACGACTGCAAGTTCTGCTTGTGCGTACAACTCGACAATTCGTTCATCGGTAACTCCAGACACAAAGTCAATGCAGTCGCTCAGTCCAAGCGCTGTAATTAGATCAGCACTTGCACCTTGTCGAGCCTTGCCGATAATGGTAAGTCGAACATCTCGCTCTGTGCGCAACTTTGCGAGTGCCTCTAACAAGTAGGACAATCCTTTCAGCGCAACGTCTGCAGATGCAGTCGTGATGAGACGACCAGGCTCGCGCTGAATATGAGCGAGCGGCTTAAAGAGATCGGGATCGACGCCAACAGGCACCAAGCGCATGCGATCTAATGACACGCCCATGTCGGTGTTGATGTCAGCAATACTGTTTTCGCTCACCACCACAATGCGTGGCAATTTGCTCGCAACTTTTCCTTGCATCTTGACAAAGTTGTACCAGCGCCCAATCGAACGACGCTTGCGCCAATTTGGTGCATGGTTCATCTCAAGTTCGCGATCCTTGGTGATGGGATGATGCAAAGTAACGATTGTCGGAATCATTTTTTCAATTTTTAAAATGTCGTAACCCAGACACTGGTTGTCATGCACAAGATCGAAATCATCGAGGCGCAGAGCCAACGCTCGTTTCGCGCGTTTACTAAATGCAAGTGGCTCACTAAAAGTTCCGGCCATGTATTGCAGAGTCTCCAACACGTCTGGCCAATTTTTGAGTTCCCAATATGCCGGCACGCGACCGGGATATTGATCATTGAAAATATCTAGGCTCGGCAACTTATGTAGTGGCACTCGAGGGTCCAGAACTGGATACGGCTGACCACCAAAGACTTCAACGCTGTGACCAAGGTCAACGAGTGCTTTAGTGAGATGACGGGTGTACACGCCCTGTCCGCCCACGTGGGGCTTGCCTCGATACGTGAGGTATGCGATGCGCAGGGGACCGTTGATGTCGAACGGCTCTTTCATAGTTGTGACAGGCTAACTGCGGGATAACTCTTTGGCTCCCGCAGCACTAGGTCGTCAATCAGGCATTACCCACCCCTGTATGGGTTTTCTGCGACAACAGCGTTTTTATGTGCATTCCGCCCCGCAGGCCATACCCAGCGACCCTGAGCAGTAATCCCGTCCGATATGCCCTATGGTGAAGGTACCTTCAGAGACGGGAAGTCCTCATGAATCAGTTCTTGTCTAACAAAATCATCGCCGGCATTGTGGCTCTTGCTCTACTCGTCGGAGTTGGCGTACTTATCTCATCTGGAGACACATCGTCAACAACTCGCAATGCAGCTCTTGTTGCGGCAAAACCTTGCACTAAGCCTGGTCAAGTCACCAAGGTGTCCAAACAATCAGTTGTCTGTGCTGCTCTGAAACCAAAAAACATTTGGTATCCAATATTTAAGGAAAAGAAATGGATCTGTGCAAAATTAGGAATCACACGGAAACAAAATGGCATCTTTTCTGTATGCGGTAAAAATAAATCATCAAAGAAGCGTTGGTTTTTGACAAAGCCACTAATGGCGAAGAGTAACCCTGGGCTTCCAACAACTGAGCAAGAGGCTTTCATCAAGTTGACAAAAAATCCTGAATTTATTGTCGAGACTTCCCCAACAACGCCGATAACTCCAGCAGCCACAACCGGGACAACTATTGCAGCCAGAACCGGGACAACTATTGCAGCCACAACCGAGACAACTCCAGCAGCCACAACCGAGACAACTCCAGCAGCCACAACCGGGACAACTCTGACACCCACAACAACCACAAGCACACCAAGCACAACAACCACAACAACCACAACAACCCCCAAGACGTGCGCAGAAGGCGGAACTTGCGACCTGCGAGACATTGGTCCTGGTGGCGGCATCGTGTTCTATGTGGCACCCACGACATTTACATGTGGAGAAGATCTCAACGCAACACCTGCGACAAATTGCAAATATCTCGAAGCAGCAATAGCAAAAGGAACAGCAACTTCTACATGGACACCAACCGCTCTGACAGCGTGGGCCTGCTTTGGTACCGATGTGATGACAGATGACCAGCGAACAGCAAGTCTTGAGATCGGCAGAGGACGAGCTAATACCAAAATGATTACTGAGAATACTTGTAGCAGTCCAGCGATTGCTGCAAGTATTGCTGCGGCCTATAACGGTGGTGGCAAGACCGACTGGTTTTTGCCATCACGCAAAGAACTCGACGCTTTATGTCATGAGTTCTTTAAGGGAGGCACTGGACTTACTAGAAGTGGATCTTGGAACTCCATAGACAATTGCAAGGGCTCAGGTAACGGCGACCCTGTGTCAGGCACAACCAATGGAATCTCATGGAGTTTTGCCGTTGGCATCTATTGGAGTTCTTCTGAGGCCTTAAACGGCGGCGCGTGGGAGCAGTACTTCAATAACGGGTCTCAGGTCCCCTACGCGAAGTACCACACGATCTTCGTGCATCCAGTGCGGGCTTTTAAATAAATTATCCTATTTTTCTGTTTAAATCTTCTCTGCCGTCAGGCAGAAAATTTTTTTTGAGATCCAGCCTTGCTCCTGCTCAGTCATACATGGGCCTGCTCAAAACCCATACCCAGCAACCCTGAGCAGTAATCCCGTCCAGTATGCCCTATGGTGAAGGTACCTTCAGATTTAGGAAGTCCTCATGAATCAGTTCTTATCCAACAAAATCATCGCCGGCATTGTGGCCCTTGCTCTACTTGTGGGAGTTGGCGTACTCATCTCCTCTGGAGACACGTCGACAACAACTCGCAATGCTGCCCTCGTTGTGGGAACGCCTTGCGCGAAGCCTGGTCAAGTCACCAAGGTCTCTAAGCAATCAGTTGTGTGTGCTGCTCTGTCACCAAAAAACATCTGGTATCCAGTATTTCAGGAAAAGAAATGGATCTGTGCAAAATTAGGAATCACACGGAAACAAAATGGCATCTTTTCTGTCTGCGGTAAAAACAAATTATCAAAGAAGCGTTGGTTTTTGACAAAGCCACTAATGGCGAACAGTAACCCTGGTCTTCCGACAACTGACCAAGATGCTTTCATCAAGTTGACATCTAATCCTGAATTGATTGTCGAGA
>CANLAH010000060.1 GCA_947488685.1 Acidimicrobiaceae bacterium
TGTCTAGAGCGGCACTTATTGACCCCGCTGTCTTGGTGCTTGATGAAGCGACATCAAACCTTGATCCTGGAACCGAGCATGACATCGAACGAGCGCTTGAAAAACTAATGCAAGGTCGCACCGTGGTAGTGGTTGCCCACAGATTGTCAACCGTGCGCCGAGCCGACAGAATTGCAGTCGTTAGTGATGCGCAGGTAACAGAGTTCGGCACGCATGACGAGCTCATTGCACTCGGCGGGCATTACTCGGTGTTAGCGGCCACGTGGGCGCAGTCGCAGCCACAGTAATTTTTTAAGAGCGCCAACGGTGATCAGCGAGCTACAAAGTATTTTGCCTTGGGGTGGTGGCAAATAATCGCTGACGTTGTTTGTTCAGGCTGATATTGCCATCCGGTTTCTTCACTCACTTCTATTCCCAAACGACCCGCTTCAAGTAGTTCTGCCACTCGCGCATTGTCTTCTAGATCGGGGCACGCAGGGTATCCCCATGAATAACGCCCACTGCGATACTGCTGGCGGAAGAGCCCGGCAATTGTTGGTCCGTCTTCATTGACAAATCCCCACTCGCTACGAATGCGATGGTGCCAGTATTCGGCAAGTGCTTCAGCCATCTCAACACCGATTCCGTGTAGCTCTAAGTATTTTTGGTATTCATTAGCGGCAAATAACTCCGCTGCTTTTTCACTGACGGTGGCGCCCATGGTGACGATGTGAAATGCTGCATAGTCAATTTCGCCCGAAGAAATAGGTCGAAAGAAATCAGCAATACACAAATACGGCTCTACTTTTTGGCGAGGGTATGCAAAACGGGTGCGCTCCGTAGTGCGCGTTTCGTCTGTCCAGACCACGAGTTCATTCCCGTCACCGTTGACTGGGAAATATCCATAGACCAATTGCGGAACCAGGACTCCAGAGGCTTTAGCGGCTGCGAGTTGTTCGCGCAACATTGGACGCAGTCGCTCTTTAAATTGTTCGTCTGTTTCATTTTTTTCTGGTCGAAACTGCCATTGATTACGAAAAAGTGCTGTCTCGTTGATGTACGCAGCAATGTCGTCCAACGCAATTCCCTTAACCACTTTTGATCCAAGAAAGGGTGGAACAAAGACTGTGTTGTCGGTTTCTGCTTCGGGCGATCGAGCTGGAAGATTAAGTTCAGAATCTTCAACTTTTTCTCGTTTTGGAATCATTCGCACTGTCGGCACCCGGCCGTCATCTGCACTGTCATCACCAGATTTCTTGATGTCCATCAGACGGTCAAGTGTGCTGAGACCTTCAAAAGCATCTTTGCCGTAGAACAAACGGCCTTCATAAATTTCGCGCAGGTCACGCTCGACATAGGTGCGAGTGAGAGCCGCTCCGCCCAACAACACTGGTACATGCGACAGGCCAAGCGAATTAAGTTCTTGAAGGTTTTCGCGCATGATGAGTGTGCTCTTGACGAGAAGGCCACTCATCCCTATTGCATCTGCACCGACTTCTTTGACCTTGGCCACCATGTCAGTGATTGAGACTTTGATGCCGATGTTGTGCACGTCATAACCGTTATTGGTGCAGATAATGTCAACCAAGTTTTTGCCAATGTCATGAACATCGCCTTTGACTGTTGCTAGCACCAATACGCCTTTGGCATTGCTGGCGCTTTTTTCCATAAACTGTTCAAGATGGCTGACGGCCGCTTTCATGGTTTGAGCACTTTGGAGCACGAACGGCAATTGCATCTGGCCAGAACCAAAAAGTTCACCAACTTCGCGCATGCCGTCAAGCAAGATGTTATTGATGATGTCTAGGGGCGTAATGCCTTGACTCATTGCAGTGTCGAGGTCGGTGGTGAGACCTTCTCGGTCACCATCAATAATACGGCTTCGAAGTATTTGTTCGACGGTCCAGTCGGATCGGTCTTCTTTTTCTGCTTTGACAAGCGTGATGTCGGCAAATATTTCAAGGAGTTTTTTTACCGGGTCGTAGTCGGGCGTGCGACGATCATAAATCAGGTCAAGACAAACTTGTTTTTGTTCTTCGGGTATACGAGCAAGTGGGATAATTTTGGATGAGTGCACGATGGCGCTATCGAGTCCTGCAATTTGTGACTCATGCAAGAACACACTGTTGAGTACTTGGCGACTGGCGGGGTTTAGTCCGAAACTGACATTGCTCACACCGAGCGTGGTATAGGCACCGGGAATTTCTGCCTTAATGCGGCGAATCGCATCCATTGTTGCCATTGCATCGCGACGTAGGTCGTCTTCGCCTGTGCTGAGAGGGAATGTAAGTGCGTCAAAGATCAGATCACTTGCGGAGAGACCATATTGTGTGGTGGCAATGGTGTGAATGCGATGTGCAATTTCCATTTTCCATTCCACGTCGCGGGCTTGTCCGACTTCGTCAATGAGTAGACAAATAACTGCTGCGCCGTAGTCACGAGCGAGTCCGAACACTCTGTCAAGGCGACTACCTGGTCCCTCGCCATCTTCAAGGTTGGCTGAGTTGAGAATGGCCCTACCGCCGACATGTTGCAAGGCGACTTCCATCACCGCTGATTCGGTGCTGTCAATGACAAGGGGAACGCTTGCTTGTGTAGCGAAGCGCGAAACAATCTCGTTCATGTCTTCTTGGCCATCGCGTCCGACATAGTCGACGCAGACATCAAGCACATGTGCGCCCTCGCGAATTTGATCAGTTGCAATCTTGGAACACGTGTCCCAGTCTTGGCGCAACATTGCATCACGAAAAGCCCGAGAGCCATTTGCATTTGTTCGCTCGCCAATAATGAGCACGCTGTTTTCTTGTTCGATCGTGACTGGAGAGTAGAGAGATGTCACGCTTGGCTCGATCTCAGTTGTTCTTTGCATCGGCGCAAGGCCACGAACAGCCTCTACAACCTGACGCAAATGCTCAGGAGTGGTTCCGCAACAACCGCCGACGATTCCGATGCCCAAATCCGTGACATGGTGACGATGAAACTCAGCCAACTGAGCAGGGGTGAGATCGTAATGTGTCTTGCCGTCAACGATGCTTGGCAATCCAGCGTTAGGCAGCACGCTGATTGGGAGAGAACAATACTTGCTGAGATAACGCAGGTGCTCTTGCATTTCTGACGGACCAGTGGCGCAGTTGATGCCAAGGACATCGGGCTTCATCGCAGATAATGCACTCACAGCAGCGCCAATTTCTGTTCCTACCAACATGCGTCCGGTTGTTTCCATTGTGACTTGTACTTGCAACGGAACCTGTCGGCCAACTGATGTCATCGCCATACGACATGCCTGCATCGCTGCTTTGATCTGCAATAGGTCCATGCAGGTTTCAATTAAGAATAAGTCGATGCCTCCGTCAAGTAGGCCGCGTGCCTGTTCTTCATAGGTGCTGCGCAAATCGGTAAATGTGATGTGTCCGAGGCTCGGAAGTTTTGTTCCGGGGCCCATCGAACCAGCCACGTATCGGGGGCGACCATCTGTTTCGTAGTCACTGGCGACTCGTCGTGCGATGGAGGCTGCTTTGACGTTGAGGTCATAGGCGCGATCAGCGATGTTGTACTCCGCGAGAACCGTGCTAAACGATCCAAAACTTGCTGTCTCGAGCACGTCAACACCGACTTCAAGAAACGCATTATGCATCGACTCGATGACATCGGGCCTGGTATCGCAGAGCATTTCATTACAACCCTCAAGAGATGGTCCACCAAAGTCGTCTGGTCCGAGATCGAGGTCTTGGACAAAGGTTCCAAAGGCGCCGTCAAAAACTATGACGCGCTCCTGAACGGCATCAAGGTATGGCTGGCGTGGCATGACCCTTTAACGATAGTGGAAAGAGAAAGTTTTTGTCTGTATAGATACGCAAAATGCGCCTGCTGCGTCTATCGTCACAGTGGTATGGCACGTGATCGCATTTACACCCGAGAGGGTGACGACGGAACTACTGGACTCTTCTACGGAGGCCGTGTTGCTAAGGACAGCGAACTACCGCGTGCCTACGGGGCAGTGGACGAAGCACAAGCAGTCATGGGACTGGTTCGAATTGCTGCCGGGCATGGCACGGAGTGTGACGAAATTTGCGTCTCGATTATGCGTGAACTCTGGGTGTTAATGGCTGAGTTGGCCACACTGCCCGTAAACCGAACCAAGTTGGTTCCGGATAAAAGTTCTGTCTCTGCAGAGATGGTGTTACGGCTCGAGGCCATCATCGACGACCTTGATACTCGGTTCGATCCGCCGACAGAGTTTGTTGTGCCAGGAGAACATCCTGTCGCAGCATGGCTTGACCTCGCTCGCACCGTGGTACGTCGCGCAGAACGACACTCTTTTTCAGCGGCACCACCACCGTCCCAAGTTGTGCCGTATCTCAATCGTTTGTCTGACTTATTGTGGACAATGGCTCGTTGGCAAGAAGGCACATCGCGCCCCGTCCGTTCTGTATAGGCGAGACCGTCTAGCGTTGCTGACATGACAATCGCATTTAATGTTTCTCGTTCAATTCCAGCCAAGGTTGATGCTGTCGGCATCCCTGTCGGATCAGATGGTCCGATACCCGCATCTGTCGGACTCTCGCGCGCAGCGCTGAAGTCAATCGGGTTTGAGGGAAAGCGCGAACAAACACTTGTGCTCGCACCCGCTGGCCGTTCGAATGCAGTGCGTATTTTGATCGGAGTCGGTGACGTCGCATCAATTGATGAGTCATCGATGCGTTTGATCGCTGCCGCATTAGCCCGTGCAGCCAAAAAAAATGTGTCACTCGCCACGACATTGGCTGGTATCTCAAAAATGAATCGCAAAACAGCAGCACAAGCAGTAGTCGAAGGAATCACACTCGCAACACATCGGTACGGAGCACTAAAGAACGACAAAGATTTCTCGGCCAAGTTGTCGTCGCTCACATTGGTTGCGACGGACGCGACATCTGCTGCAACTAAAGCGGGAGCCGAACGCGGAAAAGTTATTGCTGACGCCGTGTGTCAGGCCCGCGACTTTGCCAACATGCCGCCCGCGTATCTGACTGCAAAAATGTTTGCAGACAAAGCAGTCGAGATTGCGCAATCAACAGGACTCACCGTCACCGTATATAACCGGGACCAACTCAAAGCAATGGGTTGCGGCGGAATGATCGGCGTCAACAAGGGAAGCGTCGAACCGCCACGCATGGTGAAACTCGACTACGCACCAGCGGGCTCTGGCGCAAAGATTGTGCTGGTGGGCAAAGGCGTGATGTATGACTCAGGCGGAATCAGCCTGAAGCCGAGCAACGACTCGCATGCCATCATGAAGATGGATATGAGCGGTGCCGCTGCTGTGTTGGCAACGATGAGCACTCTTGCATCGCTGAAATGCAAAACCAAGGTAACTGCGTATTTGATGTGCACAGACAACATGCCTTCTGGCGGTGCGCTCAAACTCGGCGATGTCTTAACAATGCGCAATGGCAAAACGGTAGAAATCCACAACACTGATGCAGAGGGCCGTCTTATTTTGGCAGATGGATTATCCCTTGCTGCCGAGTCAAAGCCAGACGCAATTGTTGACATTGCAACGCTGACAGGCGCGATCATTGTTGCCATCGGAGAAAAAGTTGCCGGAGTCATGGGCAACAATCAGTCCTTCATTGAGCAAGTCAAGGCGTCGGCGACGCGCACCGATGAACCCGTCTGGCAATTGCCCTTAATTGATGACTACAAAAAAGGTCTCGACTCTGTCGTCGCAGATATGCGCAACGTCACCAGTGGTGGTGGTGCCGGTTCAATTACCGCAGCGCTGTTTTTGAGAGAGTTCGTCGCAGATGTGCCATGGGCACACCTTGATATTGCCGGAACAATGGACGTTCGGAGTGACGAAGGATGGCGTAATCGCGGAGCTACCGCATTCGGAACGCGGCTGCTTATCGATCTAGTGACAAATTTCCGCAAACCATCGCGTAAATAACTGACTCTTAGTTCTCAAGCGGTAGCAAAACCTGAGCAGACTCTTCAAGGTGACGGACCCACTCTGTTGGTGATGTTGGCTCAATAATTGGCAGAACAACAAACTTGCTCGCGCCGATTGCGATGAACTGATTAATCACAGTGACAAGTTGATCCCAGCCCTGAGGCACGAGCGTGTTGACATCATCAAGGTCTGGTCGTCGCGCCTTTAGACCTGCAAGAAGAGCATCTGGTAGTTGTGCATGCGCATAGGGCAACAACACACCAAAGTGTTCAGGATCAATGACGCGATCATGCTCAGCAGCAACTGCGGTAATGGTGTTCCATCCAGCAGCAGCATCTTCTGGGGTCACAAATGATGGCAACCAACCGTCGGCAAGTCGACCGATTCGTTTGAGTTCGCTTGGCGCAATTCCGCCCAACCAAATATCTGGTGGCTGTTGGAGTGGTTTTGGCTGCACTCGCAAGTTGTCGTAATGGAAATGTTCACCGTGAAACGTAACTGCATCTTGTGTCCAGCATTGGCGCATGACCTCGATTGCCTCGTTGAAGATGCGTGCTCGTTGAGAGCGTTCAACACCAAATGCTTGTTGTTCATGCGGATCGGCGACACCTAATCCAAATGCGGGCAACAAGCGACCGCGAGACATGCGATCTAATGTTGCGAGCTCTTTTGCCAGCACAATCGGATTACGCCCAGGAAGCACCATCACACTCATTCCGAATTTGAGTTTGCTGGTGCGCCCAGCCGCCATCGACATGGCAACAAGCGGATCTGGCGCTTCGCCACCAATGCGCTCGCTCAGCCACAAACTGTCGAAGTGCAAGCCCTCAAGCGCATCAACGACGTCAAGGAATCCGTGATCATTCAGCGTGGTGCGAACACCGAGTCCATAGCCAATACGAATTTTCATAACCAAGAGAGTCTTACAGAGCCGGCCACTAATTCAGAGACGAGGGCCTCTTGACCGGCGTTCAGGTCGACGCCCCGCAGCCCATACCCAGCAACCCTGAGCAGTAATCCCGTTCGATATGCCCTATGGTGAAGGCACCTTCAGATTCAAGGAGTCCTCATGAACCAGTTCTTGTCTAACAAAATCATCGCCGGCATCGTGGCCCTTGCTCTACTTGTTGGAGTAGGCGTACTCGTCTCCTCTGGAGACACGTCATCAACAACTCGCAATGCTGCTCTTGTTGTGGCAACACCTTGCACGAAGCCTGGTCAAGTCACCAAGGTCTCCAAACAATCAGTTGTCTGTGCCAAGACAAACACAGGATCACTGTGGTATGCCACCATGAAAGCCAAAGGCAAAGCCCAACCTTGCACCAAGCCTGGAGCGATTCGCAAGAAGTCAAAGATTGTCTGGGTCTGTGGTGTTATTAAGAAGAAAAAACTCTGGCAAGCAACACAACCATTACCTCCTGCAGTTGTTGCATCCACAACTGCCATCGAGCCCGGTGCAACTCAACCAACACCTGCACTTGACTCCACTCAAGTCGCAACACCAGAGGCACCTGTTGTCGCTGACAACAAAGACTTGGCTGATACCAAGATTCCAGATGACAAGATCGTCACTCAAGTGATTGAAGATGTAACCACGCCAACTGTTGCTCCAAACACGCCAGCAACCACAGCAACCACGACAATCCCTCAGACCACAACCACGACAATCCCTAAGACCTATCAGGTAAGAGACATTGGTCCTGGTGGCGGCATTGTGTTCTATGTGGCGCCCACGCCATTTGCATGTGGAGAAGATCCCAACGCAACATCTGCACCAACATGCACATATCTCGAAGCAGCAATAGCAAACGGAACAACACCTTCTACATGGACACCAACCATCAGGGTACAGTGGGGTTGCCACGGCACTTCTGTGATGACGGATACCGAGCGAACAGCAAGCCTTGAGATCGGAACAGGACGAGCCAATACCAACGTGATTACTAGTCAAGGCTGCAAAGGCGCTGACAACTCAGCAAGTGCTGCAAGTATCGCTGCAACTTATAACGGGGGTAACAAGACTGACTGGTTCTTGCCATCACGCAAAGAACTCGACGCTTTGTGTTTTGCGTTCTTCAAAGGCCGTATTGGAGTTAAGTTCTCCCTAGAAACCTGCATAGGCTCAGGCAATAACACCGCCGTAACCGGCACAACCGCTGGAATCTCATGGAGTATTGCCGCTGGCTACCATTGGAGTTCTTCTGAGGACGCCGCGCTCACCGCGTGGTATCAGACTCTCGGCTACGGGGGTCAACTCAACCTCTCCAAGAGGGACACCAACTACGTGCGTCCAGTGCGGGCTTTTTGATCTAGCTTTTCCTGCCAAGAATACAATTCAGTAAGTTACAAAATCATTTGAATCAGAAGGTCTTTGTGCATGATCAGATCCTCTGGATCATCTGGTTGAACTGCTTCACCGTAGGCAATCTGTCTTCCTGATGTTCGAATCGAGATAGCAGCAAATCGCATTGCGCCGTACACCTCGTACCAATGCAAATCACCGATGTCGAATCCACCTGCGGCTACGTAGTCAGCGAGTACATCGGCGGGAAGCATGAAATCAGGAAACCCAGCCATTCCGTAGTTGACTGCAAGATTTTGAAAAAAGCGATGCATAAACGACATCCAACCAACATCGATTCCGGCAGGCCCGAGATTAACCATTTCCCAATCGAGCACTGCCACGGGTACGGAGCGATTGTAAAGAATATTGCCGATGCGTGCATCTCCCCACGACAACACAGTGGGTCCAGGATTAGTGGGCATGTTTGCTACGAGCCAGTCAAACGCAGCCTCAATGGTTGGGTAGACGATGTTATTGCGAGCCCAATCGTAATAATCACGTTGTTCTTGTAAGAGACGTTGTAGGGGATTGTTGCTGTGTGGCGCAGCAAATGAAGTGTCGGCTCCATCGAGTGGCATGGCGTGAAGTTGAGCCAAGATATTGACAGAGTTTCGTTGGAGATCACGCAGTTCTGTTGGCGAGAAATCATCAAGGATGCTGCCACCAAAGGTGTAGGGCATCATGTCTGGTGGTGCATCACCGTTCACACGATCCATCACAAAAAATGGATCACCTAAGAGGTCTTCTGATTTTTCAATAAATCGAATTGTTGGGACGGGAACTTGAGAGCGAGCAGCAACGAGTTGCATGGCCTGCACTTGGGCGTCTAGGTCATAGACCGGAAACACGGGCCAGTCCTGCATGCTTGGGCGAATGCGCGCAACCATTGGCTCTACAAGACCATCATGATGCAAGGTGAACAAAATCGTTTCGCTGCTCATTCCAGTTCCGGTGGGAATGCCGACATCTTGGATTGAGCAGGGATGCTTGAACTTGTCGGTGAACCATGCCTCAAGAGAAGATGCAATGTCTTGCGGGTTGCGTTTAGACGGAAGCGGCATGTCAGCGTACGTAGAGAATGTGCTCGAAGCGGTCGGCGATTCTCCAGCCGTCTTTGGTGCGCACGACTTTGTCTTGATACCAACCGTTGGCTTCCATGTAGGTGGGTGTGTCACCAGGAATACGCATCACCATTTTGTACATTGATCGCACGCTGGCTGAATCGTTGCCCGTAAACGTGACGATTGCATTGCTGGCTTGACTTGACGTGACATCAAACATGCCAAATGTATTTTGTAACCATTCGGCAGCCTGAGCAGGTGTTCCGGCGATTCCGCCCGCTGTTGTGTAATCAGCGTGGCCATCTGGGGTGAATGTTGCTAACCATGCATCCCAATTGCGGTCTAGCAACGCAAATGAATACGCGTTGAGAAGTTCAATGATGAGTGCTCGATCCTCGGTTGGAGTGGTTGACATTGTTTCTCCTGACGTGTGGCCCAAGTGGGCACTTCAAATCTACTCAGCCCAACTGACTTCCAAGAATCGAGATGAACGACACCATCTCACCTGGATATCCACCCAAATTATGTGTCAGCGCCAAGGTGCGGTCTGTGTTGATTTGTCTTTCTGGGCCAGCCTCGCCACGCAATTGCAGCCATGCTTCAAACATCATCCGCAAGCCAGATGCGCCAACGGGATGACCAAAGGACTTGAGACCACCATCAGGGTTAACGGGAAGTTGTCCGTTGAGGTCGAATCGACCATTGAGAATATCTTGCCATGCGGTTCCGCGTTCGCTAAACAGCAGATCTTCCATCAATACCAACTCGGTAATTGTGAAGCAATCATGCACTTCTGCGAGGGCGATCTCAGCACTCGGATTTGTCACTCCGGCTTGCGCATATGCGTCAACAGCACACGCTGCTATTTCTGGAAATGTGGTGTAGTCATAAGTCGGGTCAGTGAGCCCAGATCCGTTGCCAGCTACAAATGAAAGTGCCTTGATGTAGAGGGGTTTATCTGTGTACTTGTGCGCATCTTGGGCGCGACACACGATTGCAGCGGCAGCACCATCAGCAACACCGGCACAATCAAAGAGACCAAGGTCTCCGGCCATCTTGGGCGAATTCTTAATTGTGTCCATTGAAACTTCTTTACGAAACTGCGCCCGGGAGTTGCGTGCGCCGTTGTAATGGTTTTTCCAGGCAACACGAGCAATGGCTTCGCGAAGTTCAGTCGCATCGACTCCAAATTTGTTGGCGTATGCAGGTGCCACCATTGAAAACATTGCAGCAGCAGTAAGCGTGCGTCCTGTTCCGTCATTGGGAGGGGGAGTTGCGTTGAGTCCTTGAAAACCGCTGTCCTTGGTTTTTTCTACTCCGAGAGCCATCGCGACGTCGTATGCACCGCTTGCCACTGCGTATGCAGCTTGGCGCAGTGCTTCGCTCCCTGTCGCACAGTAATTTTCAACACGGGTGACGGGCTTGTTTTGCAATTGCAGTGGGCGAGCAAGAGTGATGCCACTCATCCCGCCTTGTGCAGTGCCTAGCCAATACGCATCAACAGCATCTTTGGCGATGCCTGCAGACGAGTAGCACTCGTTGGCGGCGTTGACGATGAGGTCATCAAGCCCAAGGTTCCAGTGTTCGACAAAGT
>CANLAH010000061.1 GCA_947488685.1 Acidimicrobiaceae bacterium
GACGTTAAGAATTTTTCCGCGAATCGGAAGGATCGCTTGTGTTCGTGGATCACGTGCGTCAACTGCGGTACCGCCAGCACTGTCGCCCTCAACAATGAAGAGTTCGCCCTCGGCGGGATCTTTGCTGCTGCAGTCTTTGAGTTTGTCTGGCATGCCAGCACCAGCGAGTGCAGTTTTGCGACGTACAGCGTTGCGAGCATTTTTTGCAGCAAGTCTGGCCTGTGCTGCAGCAACTGCTTTTTTGATGATTCGGTTTGCCTCGGCTGGGTTTTCTTCGAGCCATTCAGCCAAACACTTATTGGTGGCTTTTTGCACGAACGAACGCATTGCCACGTTGCCCAACTTGGCTTTGGTTTGGCCTTCAAACTGAGGCTCGCCGAGCCTCACCGAAATGATGGCCGTGATGCCCTCGCGGATGTCTTCCCCTAGGAGATTGTCGTCTTTTTCTTTGAGTGCGCCTCGGTCTTTGGCATATTTATTGATCACGGATGTGAGGGCTGTCTTGAAGCCTTCGACATGCATTCCGCCTTCTGTGGTGGAGATGCCGTTGGCATAACCGTGAATGCCCTCGTAATACCCGGTGTTCCACTGCAGGGCGATGTCGAGTTCTTGGTTTTCGGCATCTTCACGTTCTTCGTAGTGTGCAATTTTGGTGAAAAGTGCTTCTTTAGAAACATTGAGATGGCGCACGAAATCGACGATGCCGCCTTTGTATTGGAAAGTGACGCTTTGTTCTTTGTCGACACGCTCGTCGTTAAAAATGACTTCGATTCCCTTGTTGAGAAATGCCATCGTTTGCAAACGTTCAAGCACTGTTCGCGCCACAAACTCTGTGCCTTCTGCTTCAAATACGGTAGGGTCCGGCCAGAACTTGACGGTTGTTCCGGTCTTGCGACCACGCGCTGGGGTATCGCCTGTCATTGCCAATTTTGCTTTTGGTTTTCCGCCGTCAAGAAATGTTTGGCTATAGCGTTTTCCGCCACGATCAACTTCGATCACAAGTTGCGAAGACAGCGCATTCACCACGCTGACGCCAACACCGTGCAACCCGCCAGACACTTTGTAGCCCTCGCCACCAAACTTGCCACCGGCGTGCAGCACGGTGAGAACAACTTCGACAGCGCTCTTGCCTTTGTGTGGGCCGCTTGGGTATGGATCGACAGGAACACCGCGACCATTGTCTTCGACCATGCACCCGCCATCGGGCGACAAAGTCACCACAATTCGCGTACAAAAGCCTGCCATTGCTTCGTCGATTGAGTTGTCGACGACTTCCCAGATGAGGTGATGTAGCCCCGTGAGCCCGGTCGACCCGATGTACATTCCGGGTCGTTTTCTTACGGGATCGAGACCTTCAAGAACCTGAATATCTGCTGCGTTGTATTCGGCAGAAGGGGTCTTGGAAGGTGCTTTTTTTGTCGCAGCCATCGGTTGTATATCCTAGCAATTTGAAGTGGTGTTTAGCGGTAGCGGCGCACTCGAATATCAATACTTTCGATGGCATCTCCGAAGTGTTGATGAAGTGTGTGCAGCAGATCTTTTTCGAGGAAACGCAGTTGTGTTGCCCATGCCTGATCAGCGACTTCAACCGTGAGTTTTTTTCCTTCAATGCGCACGGGTGTCACATTGTCGGCAATTGACTCGCCAACGACTTCGCGCCAACGACCAAAAACTCCGCCAACGATTTCGACATCGGCAGACTTCAGGCGCTTCATCATGGCATTGAGAACATTGCCCAATAATCGCGGATCTTTAGGTGTTGGTTTTTGGCTTGTCATGATGGTGGTTATTTGGCAATCTTGATTGATGTCACTACTTCGCCGTTTTCTATCGTGATCATGGCATCGGGGTGGGCTGCTTCTGGCAGTGCGCTGGCTGTTGTAATAATCACCTGACCCGCTGGCAAATGCCTCAAGAGCGCTGTGCTGCGGCTTGGATCGAGCTCGGACAGGACATCGTCAAGCACCAACAAGGGCGCCGCCCCTACGTGCTGTGTGATGAGACGGTGGACGCCCAGGCGAATTGCCAGGGTAAGTGTCCGGCATTCGCCCTGTGAGGCGTGAGAGCGCGCTGGCATGCCGTTAATGCCAAGTACCAGGTCGTCGCGGTGCGGACCCACCGTGCTGATGCCACGGCGCACGTCGTCGTTACGTGAGGCCAGCAGGGCAGGCCCCAGGCCGATGGTTCGCCATTCTGGCTCGTATGCAAGATCAACTCGGGTCGGTTCACCTGCCAGCACCTCATATGCCTCGCACACATAGGGCGTGACTTGGGCTACCAGCCGAGCGCGTGCTTCACCAAGGCGAGTGCCTACTTCGACAAATTTTTCGTCCCACACATCAAGAGTGCTTGCGATGTCGGCACTCATGCGCCCACCTGATTGTTTGAGTAAAACATTTCGTTGACGCACGATGCGGTCGACTTCTAAACGCAATCCGTCGTTGTGTGTTGATAGCGCAACTAATGCATCGTCAAGCAATTGGCGTCGCTGTGTTGGTCCTTCGTACACAAGTTGCAGATCGCTTGGCGCAAACACTGTCGTGCGAACAACTCCGAGTAAATCACGCACGCGAGCAAGGCGCTGTTTGTTCACCTGCACTCGATTTCTACCGCTTCGATTTATCTCTGCTTCAACTAATACTTCGCGCCCGTCGTCATGCCGAATATTTGCTCTGATGTATGCCGTGTCGGCACCAAGACGAACCAGAGCGTCGTTAGGCACACCCCGAAAACTTTCAAGTGTCGCTAGGTAACTCATCGCTTCGGCCAGACTTGTTTTGCCTTGCGCGTTGCGCCCAATCACAGCCGTGACGCCAGGCTCAATCTCAATAATGGCGTGTTTATACACCCGAAAATCAATGAGTTCAATGCGGTAGATCAGCACCGGGCACCACCCTGGCTCAAACGCGTTGTGGCATCAACAAATACGTGAACGTGTCGTCGCCAACACCGCGAATAACTGCGGGTTGATTCGGCTCGTTCATCTCAATTGTTATTTCATCCCCCACTGTCGCCTCGATGCCTTCGCGCACGTAGTCGGGGTTGAATCCGGCGGTGAGTTCTGCGCCGACCATTTGGCCTTCAACGTCTTCGGTGCTGGTTCCTTGATCGTTTGTTTGTACTTCAATGCGCATTCCGTCGGCACCCATTGTGAGTTTGACTGGCGTGTTTTCGCGAGCCAAAACTCGGCTGCGCCGCAATGCTTCGATAAGTGGTTCGCGCGGAGTTGTGAACTTGTTGGCGTACACAGGTTTTATAAACGATTGCACGTTTGGAAAGTTGGCGTTGATTAATCGTGTTGTGAGTTGCAACCTCGGTGTTTCAAAAGTTGTGTCTATTTCTCCGAATCGGATTGCGATGTCTTCGTTGGCTTCAAGCAGCCGCTGTAGTTCGCGCAGCGCTCGACTCGGAATCAGATACGACTGGCCAAACGTTAAGACATCAACTCCTGGAAGATTCTTGATCGCCATCCGATAACTGTCCGTGGCGGCCATGCATAAACCGGTTTCCCCGGCGGACAACTGCACTGCGGTGAGGTGTTGTTTGGCTGGCTCTTTGCTTGCTGCACCAACAACTTGGGCCAACGCATGACCCAACACGGCTGCTTTCATTGAGACAGGGTTTGCCGACGCCGGCACGTTTCGGGGGAAATCTATGGCGTTCATTACCGGCACGCTGAATTGTGCTTTGACACCTGTGATGTTGGCTGAATCTGCACCAAGATCAAGAGTGACTTTTCCGCTCGGTAGTGAGCGCACAATGTCGTTGATGAGAGTTGCGCCGATGAGTCCGTCGCCGTTTCTTTCGCCGCCGACCGCAATGGTGAATTGCAAAGAGAGATCTAGGTCGGTACTTGACAATGTGAGCACATCGTCTTGTAATACAAAACGAATTCCGGCGAGTGCTGGTGATGCTGATCCTCGAGATGATGCGATTCGTGCCAAAGCCCCAAGTGCTTCGGAGAGCTCTGCTTGTTCGCTGCGAAATTTCATGGGTCTCTCGGTCTGTGTGGGTTATAAACAGTGGTGGGTGTCTAATGAATAATAACTGTAATAAGGGCTGTGGATTGTGGAAAAGGGGCTTAAAACCCTTGTGATTGATGAAAAACGGGTGTGCACGAAAAACCACAACAAAACACATCTACGACGCGTGTAATTTGCCTCAATGTGTACAACCGTGTGACAACAAGCATCCCTCCACAACAACTCCACAACAACAACCCCACGTTATGCACAGCGGTCACGCCTAGGCCTTTAGTTTGGCGATGATGTCGGTGACCTGGTCGTACACCTGCTTGCGCTCGCGCATGAGGCGTTGTGTTTTGTCAACACCATGAATAATTGTGGTGTGGTCTCGGCCACCAAACAACCGAGCAATCGCTGGGTAGCTCAACTCAGTGAGTTCGCGAAAAATGTACATTGCGCTCTGGCGCGCCGACACCAATGGGCGTTGGCGACTCTTGCCCTTCATCGCTTCAACTGAAAAGCCCATATACAACGAAATTTCGGTCAGGAGTTCTTCATCGGTGCGGTGTTTTGGCGCCCGCACGGTGAGCAAGTCGGTGAGCTGGGTTTGGGCCATTGCGACAGTTGCTGGCTCACGGGTGAGGTGTGCGTATGCAGCAACTCGAATGAGGGCACCTTCGAGTTCACGAATGTTGGACGTGATGTTGGACGCAATGAACTCCAGGACATCCGCCGGCAATGGGGTGTTGTCGCGCTCGGTCTTGTTGCGCAAAATGGCCAAACGGGTTTCCATGTCTGGCGGCTGGATGTCGGTGATGAGACCCCACCGAAACCGACCACGCAGACGATCTTCCAGCGTGGGGATGGCGTCAGGCACCCGGTCGGACGAGATGACAATCTGCTTATTTGCCCCGTGGAGGCTGTTGAAGGTGTGGAAGAACTCCTCCTGGAGTCCTTCTTTGCCTTCCATAAATTGAATGTCGTCAATCAACAAGACGTCGACGTCGCGGTAGCGACGCTTGAACGCTGTTGTTGTGTTGGTGCGAATCGCGTCAACGTATTCATTCAAAAAAGTTTCTGTTGAGACGTAGCGAACTTCATGATGTGCGTAATGCGCATGCACATACCAGCCGATTGCTTGCAAGAGATGTGTCTTGCCAAGACCTGCAGAGCCGTAGATAAAAAGTGGGTTATATGAGCGGCCAGGTGTTTCGGCAACACGCAAAGCAGCAGCCAATGCGAACTGGTTTGAGGCTCCTTTAACAAACGTGTCAAAGGTGTAACGAGGGTTGAGTCCGACCGCTAATCCCTTGCCCTGACTGGGTTTTTTGATGGTTTCTGGACTCAGCGCCTCGCTGTCAATAGCCACCTGCGTCGAGGAATCATTTGTACTGTCTTGGGATTCGCCAACCTCAACAACAAGGGTGCGATCGCTCTCACCAATTTCATCAAGTGCATCTAAAACAAGTGGGCGATAACGAGACACAATGCGGTCGCGCACATGCGCATTAGGAACCTGCAAACGCAACGATGATTCATCACTCGCAAGTGCAACAACATCATTGAATGTTGAGAACCACACGCCCTCAGAAACTTGTGCTTTTAAAAGTTGTTGCGTGGCGCTCCACACTGATTCATGATCGCTCACGGCGCCTCTTTTCCGTCCACAGCACTATCCACAGGGTGTGGATGGGCTCCCTACAATCGCTGTAGGACTCACGACCATAACAGGCTGTGGACAACACTAAAAACTGAGCGCAAACTCTGTGCCCGCCGCCAACAAGATCTCGGGCAACATTGATTGGCAGGTTGCCGACGGGTGTTTGTGAACCGTAGCCTGACCCGACTGCTTCTCGCGTGGGTTACCACTAGGAGCACAAAGAATTTGTCCGCCATTGCCCCTCCGGGGGCCCAGTACAAGGATCCGCCATGAAGCGCACCTTTCAACCAAACAACCGCCGCAGATCCCGTAAGCATGGGTTCCGACATCGTATGAGCACCCGCGCAGGTCGTGCCATCCTCAAGTCGCGCCGTGCCAAGGGCCGTCACCGCCTGAGCGCTTGATCGGGCGCATTCAGAGCCGGAGCGCCTTCGTGCGAGTTCGTCACGAAGGAGCCCATTTTCGTTCTGGGCCATTGTCTTGCACCATGCTTCTTGATTCTTCGTTAACCCATCCCCATGTGGGGTATGCCCTCGGCAAACATGTGGGCGTCGCCGTTCGCCGTAATCGGCTCCGTCGCCAGTTGAGGGTGTTGCTCAAAACCCATGAAAACCTTCTACAGCCAGGGTTTTATGTTTTTGGAGCAAGTCCGCAGGCAACAAAAGCGACTGCTCAGCAGTTGGCCACAGCAGTGGAAAATATCGCGCAATCGTGTCACGCGAAAGCGAGTCAGTCGTGACTCCGATGGCGCATCGGCTATCGCGAGCAATCAGGTGGTACCAGCAGGCTCGACAAGGTCGCCCATCTCCATGTCGCTTTTATCCGTCATGTTCGTCGTATGCCTTAGAAGCGGTTGCCGAACACGGAACCAAGCGCGGCCTGTGGCTCGCAGCGTGTCGATTGCTGCGGTGTCGGCCGTTTGGTAAATCCGGGTACGACCCAGTTCCTTTCGCCCACGAGCACAGCGTTTCGTGTTCAGTTCCAAGCGAGAGTCTCTAAGAAAGGCAAATTATGTTTCAAGCCGCAGCCTGGTTAGTCGCCACTTTTTTTGCATGGACAAGTAGTTATGCAATCGCAATCGCACTCGTTGCAGTTGCAATTATGTTGCTCATCACACCGCTCACATTGAAGAGCACCAAAGGCATGCTCGAGATGCAACGCCTGCAACCCGAGATGAAAAAACTGCAGAATCAGCACAAGGGTGATCGGCAAAAACTCAACGAAGAAATGATGAAGTTGTACCAAGAGCACAAGGTGAATCCGCTCGCTTCTTGCCTACCTTTGTTGGCTCAAATGCCCGTGTTTTTCATTATGTTTCGGGTGCTTCAAGGGCTGACAAAGCAGTCTGGTGATGGATTTTTACCGCAATACATCTCCAAGACATCGGAGCTATACACATCGCTGAAGGGCTCATTTAAGATGAATTCTTTTGGCCTGGATTTGGCAGTTTCTCCTGCCAAGGCATTGTCTGACAACTTTGCTCACGGGTTGTGGTACGTGCTGTTGGTGGTGGCGATGGCAGGCCTGTTTTTGGTGCAGCAAAAAATGATTGCTAGTCGAGCAACGAGCCCGACAATGTCCGATACGCAAGCAAAAATTATGCAATACATGCCAGTGGCATTTGCACTGTTTCAAGTATTTTTGCCGACGAGTTTGGTGATCTATTACATGACACAAGCGATCGTGCGCATTATTCAGCAGTACTACATCACTCGTCGATTTTATGGCCACGATGACTCCATTGGCCGACAGGCCCAAGCGGCGAGCACGACTGCTCGCGAGATGACTGATGACAGCGGCAAAAATGCTTCAAAGAACGATAAATCAACTAAAAAAGATCTCGACGGCCCAACTTCGGCGCCGATTGTGAGCAAGCGGGTGACACCGCCCAAGAACCGACCAACCCCGAGCGGACGGCCGAACCGGCCGACTCCCCCAGGTAAAAATCGCAGCGGCAACGTTCGGCGCGATAAATCTGGCGAATAATAGAACAGGACATAACGATGGAATGGGTAGAAACAACAGGAACATCAGTTGCAGAAGCAAAAAGCGTTGCACTTGATCAGTTAGGTATTGCAGAAGACGACGCTGAATTCGAAGTGGTCGAAGAACCAAAAGCAGGATTATTTGGCCGTACGCGAGGAGAAGCCCGCGTTCGCGCGCGAGTTCGACCAGCAATTATGCGCGGTAAGCCAGAGCGCAGACCACGGGCCAGCGCCGATAAGCGCAAAGAGTCGTCAGCCGGACGCACAAACGACGGGCCTAAAAAGGAGCGTTCAAGAAGTGCGTCGCCAAGTCGCACCCGCGAACGGCCAGCCGAACGCGATACAACAGATCGCCCGCCCGTTGACCCCGACAAAGTGGGCGAAGCAGCCGCAATTTTCTTGACCGGCATGATTGAGTCCTTTGGTTATAAGGGTTCCGTGGCTGTCAAGCGAGTAGAAGAAGACATCGAAGTCACAGTTGACGGTGACGAGTTGGGTCTGATGGTTGGTCCTCGCGGAGCCACATTGTTGGCTATTCAGGATCTCACGCGAGTGGTGAGTCAGCGCCGACTCGGCGATCAGGTCACACGTTTGCGCATTGACATTGCCGGATACCGCGAACGTCGTCGTGAGGCACTGAGTCGCTTTGCGGCAAAAGTCGCCCAAGAGGTGAAAGAATCGGGTGAGGCACGCATGCTTGAACCGATGATGTCAGCCGATCGCAAGATCGTGCATGATTCGTTGGCCGAGTTCGAAGGTGTCACAACTCGCTCACAGGGCGAAGATGCTCAACGCCGTGTGGTTGTTGAGCCCGCCATAGCCCCCTAAGGACTGACAGTCGTGACACAAGCACGGCGGACCCTTGCTGATGTTCTTGAAGAGGCACAACGTCTCGGAGTTCTCGGCGACCGCCCAATTGCTGATGTCATCGCCCACGCCCAGCAGTTTGTGCCTGCATTGGCAGGGGTGACAGGCAGAGTTGTCGATATTGGGACAGGGGCTGGAATTCCTGGGCTGATCATTGCCCAAGCCCGTCCTGACCTTGCCCTGACCTTGGTCGATCGGCGCCAGACACGAATTGATGCTTTACAGCGGGGAGTCACCGCACTGGGGTTGGACAACCATGTCACGGTCTTGTGCACGACGACTCAGGCGATGGCGCGTGAAACTGCGCACAAAGGTGTATACGGCGCTGTGGTGAGTCGGGGCTTTGGAAGCCCCGCAGATACTCTGGAGGCCGCTCGCCCACTATTGGCGACTGGCGGTCTAATGGTTGTGTCCGAACCACCTACGCCTCAGCGAGCGAGGTGGTCCCCCGAGGTGCTGGAACGGCTGGGATTCGCTGAACCCCAGTATTTGCCAGGGATCGCTATGTTCCACGTGGAACATTAGGACCTGACGGACGCCCCGGGAACGGATGTTCCACGTGGAACAATCAGGTGGAACATCTGTATGGAATACTCTTGAAACATCCCCGAGACCGCAAAATTGCGCCTCTAGAATACTGAAGGTGCGAACACGGTTCTGACGTGGAGCAAAAGGCAGGAGTATTGAATATGAGCGAAACAGCCGTCATTATCGCTGTTGCCAACCAAAAGGGTGGCGTTGGCAAGACCACCACGGTGGTCAATCTTGGTGCTGCGCTTGCCGAACGTGGGTTTCGAACACTTGTCGTGGACTTTGACCCCCAAGGCAATGCCTCCTCGGGGCTCAATGTGGACACGAGCCAGCTGGAATTAACAATGTCCAATGTGCTGCTGGGGACTGATCCGCTGGAGAACTGTATTGAGCCCACCGCCGAAAAGAATCTCTTTATTGCTCCGTCAGACATGGATCTAGCGGATGCTGCGATGTTGGTGGGGTCAAATCAGAAGTATGCATTCCCCCAGACCCTGTTGCGGAGGTCAATTGACGCGGTTGCTGGTGATTTTGACTACATCTTGATTGACTGCCCACCCACGCTTGGGCTACTCACCGTCAATGCTTTTGCTGCCGCTTCAACCATTTTGGCCCCTGTGCAATGTGAGTACTACGCCCTCGAGGGAGTGCGGGATTTACTCTCGATTGTTGAGCAGGTGCAGGCCAATATCAATCCATCGCTGGATGTCGGACACTTCTTGCTCACCATGCAGCAAGCAACCAAACTGTCCAAAGAAGTCGAGGCAGATCTGCGCAACACCTTTGGTAAGAAGGTTTTTACGACTGCCGTCCCCCGCAATGTTCGTCTGGCTGAGGCGCCAGCGCACGGTAAATCAATTCTGAAATTTGACACCAATTCCCCCGGGGCTCAGGCCTATCGAAAAATTGCAAAGGAGTTAAGCCATGGTCGCACGCCGCGGATTAGGTAGGGGACTGGGTCATCTCATTCCCCAAGAGCCCAAAAACCAAACCACAGCAACACAGACGCCTTCGCCCGTGCTGGCTCCTGCGGGCGTATTGCCTGAATCAGCACTTCGAGAGGTGCCTGTTGGGAGCATCGAACCCAATCCTCACCAGCCCCGAGCCCATTTCGACGAGGCTGCGCTGGCCGAATTAGCCGCGTCTATCAAGGAGATTGGCGTCTTGCAGCCCCTGCTTGTGCGGCAAAAAGATGACAAGACATTTCAATTGATTGCCGGAGAACGCCGTTGGCGTGCCGCTCAACAGGCAGGTTTACGTGTTGTTCCGGTCGTTGTGCGCGAAGCAGACGAATTGGCGTCAGTGGAGCAGGCGTTGGTTGAAAACCTGCATCGCGCCGATCTCACCGCGCTCGAAGAATCATCGGCGTATCAGCAACTTGTCGACGACTTTGGTCTGACTCACGAAAAAGTCGCAAAGCGAGTAGGCAAGGGGCGTTCGGCAATCACGAACTCACTTCGATTGCTGACATTGCCCCCCATGGTGCAGGGATACTTGGCAGACGGTCGTCTCAGCGCTGGCCATGCCAAAGCGATTTTGGCGCTGCCAGATCGTGCGTCACAAGAACGCATTGCGATGTTGGCCGTCAAGGGTGGCTGGTCTGTTCGTACAACTGAAGATGCCGTGAAAGGTGATTCAGGTCGCATAGATACGGGGCGAGGGGCAGAGGGCAAGCCACTCACCACGACGGCGCTACGACCACCGGGACTCTTAGAACTAGAGAGATTGCTCGGAGAGTTTTTATCAACGTCAGTTTCGGTGACGCAAAGCGGCAAAAGAGGTCGTATTGGCATTGAATTTGCGGATTTCGAAGATCTGGAGCGGATCTATCGACGAATGATTGAGAATTCGCACGATTGAGACTCTGGAATAAATCTTTATTTA
>CANLAH010000062.1 GCA_947488685.1 Acidimicrobiaceae bacterium
CCATTCTTGTGGGCTCGCTCGCCGAGGCCGCCGAGGTAGCAAACCGTTACGCACCAGAGCACTTGCAAGTGGCTGTGGATGAAAAATATCAAGATGAACTTGTGGACTCACTGATAAATGCCGGTGAAATTTTACTTGGACAGCACACGCCATTTAGTGCAGCCAATTTCGTGATTGGTTGTCCTGCATCTCTTCCCACCAGTGGGTTCGCTCATGTCTCAAGCGGAATCACTGTCGACGCATTTTTGAAACGCACCGCGATTGCTGGTTCGGATGAACGCGCACTTAAGCGCATGTCGTCAAGTGTATTAGCGCTCTCTGATCATGAGGGTTTTGCGGCACACGGCAACGCAATTCGCCTGAGGTTTGCTGACTAGACGATTTGTGCGTTTTCAAAACTCGGGTCTTGTGCGACCAGGGTTAATGCGTCATCAACTACGTCAACCAAAATTGCACCACCTTCGCTCACTTTTCCTTCCAGAATCAGTACAGCAGCACGATTGGTGATTTCAGTTTGGATCAGTCTCTTCAGTGGCCGAGCACCGAAAGTTGAATCAAAACCTTTCGTCGCCAATGCAACACGAGCAGCAGGTGTGATGCGTAATGCAATACGCCGATCAGCCATGCGGTCAACAAGGTGCTGCAACTGAATTTCAACAATTGCACCAAGATCTTGGGCGGTGAGCGAACGGAACCGCACTATTTCGTCAATGCGATTAACAAACTCTGGTCGGAAATATTCGATTGGCTCACCTGCGAGATTGCTTGTCATAATCAGCACCACGTTGGTGAAGTCAACAGTGCGACCCTGCCCGTCAGTGAGACGACCATCGTCAAGCACTTGGAGTAATACATTAAAAATATCAGGGTGTGCTTTTTCGATTTCGTCAAGCAAAAGCACGCTATACGGACGGCGTCGAACGGCTTCGGTGAGTTGTCCGCCTTCGTCATAACCCACATATCCGGGGGGTGCACCGATCAAGCGACTCACCGAAAACTTTTCTGTGTACTCGGCCATGTCGATGCGCACCATTGCTTTTTCGTCATCAAACAAATACTCGGCAAGTGCTCGAGCAAGTTCTGTTTTGCCAACGCCTGTTGGGCCAAGAAACATGAACGAGCCGATTGGTCGATTGGGGTCAGACAGACCAGCACGACTGCGTCGAACCGCATTAGCAACTGCAGTGACTGCTTGGTCTTGCCCAATCACGCGTTGATGAAGTGCGGATTCGAGTTGCACAAGTTTGTGCATCTCGCCTTCCATGAGTCGCTTCAGCGGGACTCCTGTCCATTTTGAAACAACTTCAGCAATGTCTTCTGCGTCTACTTCTTCTTTAAGCATTCGTTGTGTTGACTGCAATTGATCAAGATGGCTTGTTGCCTCAACAATGCGACGCTCTAACTCTGGAATTCTGCCGTACTGAATTTCTGCTGCCTTGGCAAGATCCGTTTCGCGCTCGGCACTTGTTCGCAATGACTCAAGTTCTTCTTTCAGGGTGCGAATCGCGCCAATCGCTTGACGCTCGCCCTCCCAGTGCTCTTTCATGACTGAAACTTGCAAACGCAAAAGTTCAAGTTCTTCTTGCAGGGTTGACAGACGCTCTTTAGACGCCGTGTCGGTTTCTTTTTCAAGCGCCACCTGCTCAATTTCTAATTGCAAAATACGCCGCGCAATAACGTCAATCTCCGTCGGCAAAGAATCAATTTCAATTCGCAATTTGCTGGCTGCTTCGTCCATCAGGTCGATGGCTTTGTCTGGCAAAAATCGATTCGTCAAATAGCGATTTGATAACACTGCCGCACTCACAAGAGCACTGTCTTGAATACGCACACCATGGTGCACCTCATAGCGCTCTTTGAGACCGCGCAATATTGCAATCGTGTCGTCGACTGATGGTTCCCCTACATACACCTGCTGAAAACGGCGCTCCAGCGCAGCATCTTTTTCGACGTATTTGCGATACTCATCAAGCGTGGTGGCTCCGACCATGCGCAACTCTCCACGCGCCAGCATTGGTTTGATCATGTTGCCCGCATCCATTGCGCCTTCGGCACCACCAGCGCCTACAAGTGTGTGGATCTCGTCAATGAAAGTGATGATTTGTCCTTGTGCATCGGTGATTTCTTTGAGCACGGCCTTGAGGCGTTCTTCAAACTCACCCCGATATTTTGCGCCTGCCACCATTGATGCCAAATCGATCGAGACTAACTTTTTATCTTTGAGTCCTTCTGGAACATCACCATCGGCAATTCGGCGGGCAAGCCCTTCGACGATTGCGGTCTTACCAACACCAGGCTCACCAATGAGTACAGGATTATTTTTGGTGCGCCGTGAGAGCACCTGAATCACGCGGCGGATTTCTTCATCTCGACCAATGACCGGGTCGATCTTGCCAGCACGAGCACGTTCAGTCAGATCAGTGCCGTATTTTTTTAGTGCTTCGAATTGTGATTCGGGATCTTGTGAGGTGATTCTGTGCGAACCACGCACATCGCGAAGTGTTTGAAGCATTTCTTCACTGCCCATGTTGAGTCGACTGTTCATGGCCAACAACATGTGTTCTACGCTCAAGAAATCGTCTCGCAGGTCTTTACGCACCGATTCTGCATTAGCAAAAACATTGACAAGCTCACCGCTCATACGAGGCTCACTGCCACCTTGGGTGCGCACTAACTTGCGTATCGTGTCATCTGTTTTGTCACGCACCATGCCGGTCGCTAGCCCGAGTTTTTGCAATATTGCAGGCACGACAGTGTCTTGTTGATCAAGCAGACATCGCAGAAGATGATCAGGAGTAACTTCTGGGTTGCCAGCAGATTTAGCAAGCTCGACAGCGGCTGCCACTGCTTCTTGTGTGCGCGTTGTCCACTTTTTGGGGTTGAGTGTCATGTCAGCATTCCGTCGATTGGGTTACTCGTTACGAAAAATACTTGGGCGCTGGCCAAACAAACTGAGCGCTTGACTAATTGGTACTAGGTCTCGACGCGTGCGACGTTCGGCATCGCTCACTGCGTCATTGGCAAGGCGACGAAGTTCTTGAATCTCGGCTCGCAGCCTGACGACTTCGTCTTCGAGTGACATGACGTGTCGAATGCCTTCAAGGTTCATGCCATGTGATGCCAATTCGGCGATGCGATGGAGCCTGTTGATGTCAGCCTCGCTGTATCGACGATTGCCGCCTGTGGTGCGTGCTGGTTGTAACAAACCACGACGTTCGTAGATGCGCAATGTTTGGGGATGCACCCCTGCTAGTTCGGCGGCGACAGAGATGACATACACCGCTTGCAACTCATTTCTCATGATGTTCCTGCGCTTTCAGTTGGTTGTCGCGGCGAACGTAACACTGCATGCAATGCCTCTACCGCTGATTGTTCTTCATCGGATAGCCCTACGGGAACCACTATGTCGACTGTAACAATGAGATCGCCTGTCTTTTTTTCGGTCACGATTCCGTGACCTTTTACACGATGGCGCGACCCCGACGTTGTGCCTGCCTTGAGTCGCAGCGACACGGCGGCACCTTCAAGAGTTGAGACAGGTACTGTTGCGCCGAGCACTGCTTCGGGATACGACACACGCACCTGAGTAGTGAGATTAAGACCTTCACGACCAAAAAGAGCGTGTGTCGTGACATGACATTCAACATACAAATCACCTGCAGGTCCGCTGTTGCGACCAGGTGCACCGCGCCCCTTGAGACGAATGCGTTGACCATGACTCACTCCAGCAGGAATGCGCAACTTGACTTCTCTGGGTCTGTGTTCTATTCCGGTTCCGCGACACGTTGCACACGGATACTCGATAACAGAACCGCTTCCGCGACAACTTGGACACGGCGATGAAAACGAAAAGAATCCTTGGTTGTCGTCAACTGATCCGCGACCACCACACTGGCTACATGCCTTTGGCATCGTTCCGGCGCGAGCACCACTGCCCGCGCATGTTGAGCACGCCGCGTCTGCGGTGAGATGCAACGTGGTGGTGATGCCGCGAACTGCGTCAACAAAATCGAGCGTGAGCGATGCTTCAATATCAGCACCGCGTTGTGGTCCAGTCGTTTTACCTCCGCGTTTGCTTCGTCCAAACATTTGGCCGATGGCATCTCCGAAACCATCTCCCATGTCGAAATTAAAAGGGCGTGCACCTGCACCACCAAAACCACCTGATGGCCCTAAGCGACGTACTTCGTCATATTCGGTTCGTTTTTTTTCGTCTCCGAGCACGTCGTATGCCGCAGAGATTTCTTTGAATCGTTCTTCGGATTTTTCGTTTCCGGCATTGGCGTCCGGATGATGTTCACGGGCTAAGCGGCGATATTCCTTTGTGATCTCTTTGGCTGTCGCCTGTTGTGAGACACCGAGCACGGCGTAGTAGTCCTTTTCGAACCACTCTCGCTGCGCGGCCATCGTAGTTAGCCTTTGACCTTGACCATGGCGGCTCGCAAGACGCGACCCTTCCACTGATACCCAGTGCGCAATACTTCTGTCACAACAGACTCACCGCCATCACCTTCTTCGTGCAGAACTGCTTCGGCACTTTCTGGTTCGAATGGTTTGTTGAGCGGATCGAGCGCAACTAGACCTTGTTTTTGCAAACACCCAATCAGCGCAGACCACACGGGTTCTACACCGACTGTGCCATGCGCGAACGCAGCCTCACACGCATCAAGAACGGGAAGAAGCGCTTCTACTAATCGACCTGTAGCGCGATCGATATCATCGCTTTGCGTTGCCGTGATGCGCTTGCGATAGTTCTCAAAGTCTGCCTGCAGACGTAATGCGATGTCTTTAAACTCATCGCGCTCTGCCAACAGCGCTTCGACGTCGTGGAAAATGTCTAAGTTAATTTCTTCGTTCAGAACTGATTCGACACTTGCTTCACCTATGTCGTCAGAATCAATCGCCGTTTCTTGCGAGTTTGGAGGATCGTTCACTATTTCTGCGTCCATGAGCGTTTCTCTATTGCTCGTCGACGATCTCGGCATCGACAATGTCGTCGTCATTGACTGCACCAGCTCCGGATGCTGATGAGCCGGCGGCATTCTCGTCACGGGCTGCTGCTTCGTACAGTTTTTGACTGAATGCTTGACTGACGGTAATGAGTGCTTCGGTTGCTGATTTGAGTGCTTCAACATCGTTGCCAGCAAGTGCAGTTTTCAGATCAGCAAGTGGTCCTTCTACAGCGGATTTTTCTTCCTCTGTCACCTTGTCACCTTGCTCGCGTAAAACTTTTTCAGTTTGATACACAAGCGAATCTGCGTTGTTGCGTACTTCTGCTTCGGCACGACGAGTGCGGTCTTCTTCGGCATGGACCTCGGCGTCTTTGACCATCTTGGCGATTTCATCTTTGTCATACGATGACTGCCCTGTAATCGTCATTGATTGCTCTTTGCTTGTTGCGCGATCTTTTGCCGACACGTGCACAATGCCGTTGGCATCGATGTCAAAGGTGACTTCGATTTGGGGCGTTCCGCGTTGCGCAGGCGGCAGATCGACGAGCTGAAATTTTCCGAGTGTCTTGTTGTAACTGGCCATTTCGCGTTCGCCTTGAAGGACGTGAATTTCTACCGATGGCTGGTTGTCGTCGGCAGTTGTAAATGTCTCGGTGCGTCGCGTCGGAATTGTGGTGTTGCGTTCGATGAGTTTTGTCATCACGCCGCCCTTGGTTTCGATACCTAGTGACAACGGAGTGACGTCGAGCAAAAGCACATCTTTGACATCGCCTTTGAGTACTCCGGCTTGCACTGCAGCGCCAATAGCCACAACTTCGTCAGGGTTAACCGACTTGTTTGGCTCTTTGCCCGTGAGGCTAAAAACCAATTCTTGAGCGGCTGGCATGCGCGTTGAGCCACCTACCAAAATGACGTGATGAAGTTGTCCCTTTGTGATGCCCGCATCTTTGAGCGCCTGTTCGAATGCCACGCGACAACGCTCGATCAGGTCGGCTGTCATTTCTTGAAACTTTGAGCGACTCAGTGACTCGTCAAGGTGCAATGGTCCGTCTGCATTTGCAGTAATGAAAGGCAAGTTAATTTGCGTTTGTGCAACTTGTGACAATTCTATTTTTGCTTTTTCGGCTGCTTCTTTGAGCCTCTGTGTCGCCATGCGGTCTGTACTCAGATCAACACCGTGCGCAGATTTGAATTGCTGCACAAGCCAATCAATAATGCGTTGGTCCCAGTCGTCTCCACCAAGCTCGGTGTCTCCGTGAGTGCTCTTAACTTCAAACACGCCGTCACCGATTTCGAGCACGCTGACGTCAAATGTTCCGCCACCAAGGTCGAACACCAAAATGGTTTCGTCTTCGGCGCCTTTTTCAAGACCGTATGCAAGAGCGGCAGCGGTTGGTTCGTTAATGATGCGCAAGACTTCGAGACCTGCAATTGTTCCGGCTTCTTTGGTGGCGGTGCGTTGTGCGTCGTCAAAATATGCCGGAACAGTGATGACTGCCTGGGTCACAGTGGTGCCCAGATACGCCTCGGCATCACGCTTGAGTTTCATGAGGGTACGAGCGCTGATTTCTTGAGCGGTGTAGGTCTTGCCGTCAATGTCGGGCGACTTCCAGTTTTTGCCCATGTGGCGCTTAATGCTGCGGAACGTGCGATCAGGGTTGGTAATGGCCTGACGCTTGGCAACCTCGCCGACGAGGACTTCACCGGTCTTAGAAAAAGCCACTACTGATGGGGTGGTGCGTGATCCTTCTGAGTTGGGGATGACGACTGCATCGCCTGCTTCAAACACAGAAACAACCGAGTTAGTGGTTCCGAGGTCGATTCCGACTGCCTTGCTCATGGGTATTCTCCTTGCTGTGACGAGAAACGGGGGTGTTCTCGTGCCGCAAGGCTACGGGTCGTTCTGCAGGATGTCAACTTGAATAGCAGAAAAGTTGAGTGGACATGACTAAAGATTTGTCGAGCCCACGACACACCTCGAAAGATTCAATGAGAGACGGCGGCGAGGTCCTACGATGGCACTGTGCTTGGAGATTTCGTCATATTGCGCCACGGTCAAAGTACCTGGAACCAGAGCAATCTCTTTACGGGATGGCATGACGTCCCTCTGACTGCCCAAGGAGAAGCCGAGGCAACGGCCGCCGGAGTCGCGATGGCCCAATCTGGGTTGGTGTTTGACGCATCCCATACCTCAGTTCTCACGCGAGCGGTGGTCACGCAACACCTTGCTCTCACTGCAATGGGGCAGGTTTGGCTGCCTGTGCAACGGTCATGGAAACTCAACGAACGTCACTACGGCGCCCTTCAAGGACTTGATAAAAAAGCCACCACTGCTCAGCATGGCGACGCACAAACCAAGATCTGGCGACGCAGTTTCGACATTGCGCCCCCACCTGTTGACTCCCTGAGCCCAGAGCATCCGGCCAATGATGCGCGCTATCGATATGTTGCGCCATCTGATTTGCCCGCCTCAGAATGTCTCAAAGATGTCGTCGCCCGAGTGATTCCGTACTTTCGTCAACAGGTACTGCCTCAACTGCAAGCCGGAAAGACCGTTCTGATGACCGCCCACGGAAACTCACTGCGTGCACTGGTGATGTTTTTGGAAAATATCTCGGAGACAGAGATCTCAGAGCTCAACATCCCAACGGGTGTTCCTCGCCTCTATGCGCTCCAAGATGACCTCAGCGTCAAATCGGCCCACTACCTCGGCGATGCTGATGCGATTGCGGCGGCGACCGATGCTGTCGCTCGACAGGCAACCCGCCAGCCGTAACGAGCCAGAAGTAACAGCCCCTACTGCGAGAGAGCCATACAAACTGTCGTACACTTTGAGCATGGCATCTATGAAAGCATCACTCGGACATCTCCGCAATATCTCACTTTTCGCATCGTGTTCTGGCAAAGATCTTGAACGCATTGCCAAGGCTGCTGACGAAGTCACTGTCAAGGCTGGCACTCTGATCATTGATCAAGGACAGACCGGTCGCGAGGCCTACGTCATTTTAGAAGGCACCGCAACAGTGCGCCGCAACGGCAAAAAAGTTGCCACCGTGGGGGCTGGAGCAATTGTTGGGGAGCTATCACTTCTCGACCATGGTCCGCGCACCGCAAGCGTGACTGCTGATACAGAATGTCAAATGTTGGTGATTAGCCAACGCAATTTGTACGGAGTCCTCGAAAAAGTTCCCGCACTATCGCACAAATTATTGGCAGCGCTTGCTGGTCGTATTCGCGAACTTGACCGTGCCCACTACGGCTGACGCGTCGTCCGACTAGCGTCTTAGTGCCATGAGCACTTCTCCTATTACCCCAGAAACATCTGCACCCAAGCGGCTGCGTCCGTACCAACTCTCGATCGGACTCGGAATCGGAATCGCAGCCTTCACCGTGATGTCGGGGATCATCCCGCAGTTCACAAAATGGCACAGCACATCCGAAAAGACGCGCGAAGTTTTTGTCGGAATCCCTGGTCCATTGCAGATTGCTTTTTACACCGTGATTCCCGCGATGTTGCTGTGGGGTGCATTTCGATTTGCAGACCGCATGCGCAACTGGGAGCGTGGCGCACCTGATCGTCGTCGCACAACTCCTAAAAATATAAAGAAGCGACTTGCTGATTACCGTGCTGGCGTCTACATGCGCACACTTCTGCGCGACAGCGCAGCGGGCTTGATGCACTCAATGATGTATTTCGGGTTCTTGGTATTGCTTGGCGTCACCACTGTTCTTGAAATCGATCACCAGATGCCAGAGAGCCTGAAGTTCTTGCACGGTGGCGTGTATCAGGGATATGTCTTTATCGGCGATCTAGCAGGTGCTGTTTTTGTTGGTGGTGTGGTGTGGGCAATACTGCGCCGATACGTACAACGCCCCTATCGAATTCGCATTAAAACAAAACCAGAACACGCAATCATTTTGGCAACAATGCTGATAATCGGTATCACAGGCTTTACATCAGAGATGTTTCGTATGGCGTGGCAGCAAGCAAGCGGAACTGACTTGTCATACGAAAAATGGAGCTTCATCGGGTATCCCCTTTCGCAACTGGTGAATGGCTCATCGGTTTCAAGATTGCAGTTCTGGCATCAGATCATGTGGAGCACGCATGTCATTTCCTTCATTGTGTTCCTTGCTCTTTTGCCCATCACAATGTTGCGTCATATTTTTACGTCACCACTGAATATGTATCTCAAAGATCGCGAGCGACCAAAGGGTGCGATGAAGGCAATGCCAAATCTCACTGAGACATCACTCGAAACATTTGGTGCATCAGTAGTAGAAGATTTTACTTGGAAACAACTTCTTGATACAGATGCATGCACGATGTGTGGTCGGTGCACAAGTGTGTGTCCAGCGCATGCAACTGGCAAGTCTCTTGACCCGCGCGAAATTGTTCTTAAAGTTGGTGAAGTCATGGCGGCCACCGCTGCTCATGCAACAGGTGGCAAAGTGTCGCCACCCATCGGCACCGACGCCGACATCACAATCGGCTCCAACTCAGTCTTTGAGCGCATTACATCCGAAGAAGTGTGGGCCTGCACGAGTTGCAAAGCATGCGACGAAATCTGTCCTGTCAACATTGAGATTCTGGACAAGATCCTTGACATGCGTCGTTATCTGACCTTGATGGAAAGTGATTTTCCGGCAGAACTTGGTAATGCATTTCGAGCAATGGAAAACCAAGGAAACCCTTGGGGAATGAACCAAGGCGAGCGTGGCGACTGGGCCAAAGACCTTGACGTAGACATCATCGATCCCGGCTCGGCGTTCAACCACGAATACCTCTACTGGGTCGGTTGTGCCGGAAGTTTCGATGACAAAAATAAAAAAGTAACGCAGTCAATGGCAAAGTTATTGAAGCGCGCGGGCATCGATGTAGCAATTCTTGGACCAAGCGAAATGTGTACGGGCGACAGTGCACGCCGAAGCGGTAATGAGTATCTGTTTCAGATGTTGGCAATGCCCAACGTTGAAATGCTCAACGGCATGGGTGTTCGCAAGATCATCACACAATGCCCACATTGCTTCAACACTCTGGCTAATGAATACCCTCAACTTGGCGGCAACTACGAAGTCATCCATCACAGTCAGTTGTTAGAACAACTCATTGATAGCGGACAACTTGACATGCGCAACGCTTCATTAGATGACCGCATCACGTATCACGACTCGTGCTACTTGGGTCGACACAACGACATCTATATCGCCCCACGAAAAGTGGTTGGCTCAATCAAAGGCTTGCAAATCATTGAGATGCCACGCAACGGCACAAAAGGAATGTGCTGCGGTGCTGGCGGTGCACGAATGTGGATGGAAGAAAGTATCGGAACCAAGGTCAACGATGAGCGCGCCCAAGAAGCGATCAGCACTGGTGCCACACGCGTGGCAACGGCGTGTCCGTTTTGCTACATCATGATGGACGATGGAGTAAAGGCAGCAGGCAAAGAAGAAAGCGACGTCAAAGTCGCAGACATTGCTATCCATGTTCTGGATGCGCTCGAAAACGGTGAGCGACTATTTCGTGAGCAACAATCGCCAGTTGTCACCGCTGGCGAATAATTAATTACTTAAAGTTTTCAAAATATCGACTTGGAGTCGGACCGCGTTGTCCTTGATATTTTGATCCGCGCGCACCTTTGCCATACGGCTGGTCGGCGGGCGTGGTCATCATCATGAAACTCACTTGACCGATTTTCATATTTGGATACAGCGTGATGGGCAGGTTTGCCACATTGGATAACTCAAGCGTGATGTGTCC
>CANLAH010000063.1 GCA_947488685.1 Acidimicrobiaceae bacterium
ATGTTTTGCAACATCTTGGAATGCGTATTGAGCTTCTTGCTGCTGATCGCAAATTGTTGATTCGAGTTGTTGGTTGGGCGACAGTCAATTGGATTCTTGATGGTGCATCGCTGTGGGTGATGATTAACGCGTTTGGTGGTTCGCTTCGCTTCGATGGTCTCATCGTCGCTTTTGGTTTAGCCAATGTGATGGCAGTGATTCCGATAACACCAGGTGGTCTTGGAATCGTGGAAGGTATTTACATTCCTACATTGGTGGGCTTTGGGCTGACAAGAACCATTTCCACAGTGAGCGTATTGTCATATCGAGTGGCACAGTTTTGGTTGCCCATTCTTGTTGGATGGCTTTGCTATTTGTCACTCCGAGTTGGGCCGTTTTCTATTGAGCGAATGAAGAAGCTCGGACCTATGCCCGCACTGCTCAAGCGTGAGGTCGCCAAAGGGGTGAGCAATGTTGATTGGGTCGAGCGTTTTGCGCCCAAAGATCGCACAGGGCAGTTCGTGCGACCAACGGTGAGCAAGGACGAGTTGGAGTATTCGGGGGATGACTCAGGGGGTCTCGAGTCTCCTGAACTATCGTCAGAGTCGTGACAACATACGAGCGCCCCTTTGGTCGATGCCTAGAAGACTTCGTGGTCGGTGATGTGTATCGACACTGGCCAGGCAAGACCATTACTGAATACGACGATCATCTCTTTTGCATGATCACAATGAATCATCATCCGCTGCACACCAACGATTGGTTCGCTGCTCAAAGCGTTCAGGGCCGAAACGTGGTTGTCGGAAATTTAGTGTATTCACTTGTCTTGGGGATGAGCGTTCCTGATGTAAGCGGTGCAGCAATTGCCAATCTTGAAGTAGAGACCTTGCAGCACAAGTTCCCAACTTTTCACGGCGACACTATTCATGCAGAAACGCGAGTACTTGAGGTGCAAGAAAGCAAATCAAAAAACGATCGCGGAATCGTGACTGTCGAAACAAAAGGCTTCAACCAAGAAGGCAAGGAAGTCTGTTATTTCCGTCGTCGTGTGATGGTCTGGAAAAAAGAGTTTGCCCCACAGCGTCGTCGACCTCATGACGGCCAAGACGTGTGGTCTTCCTAGACATGTGTCGAACGAGTCTTTAAACGACCAAATCACCACTGCACTTTTACGGTGGGGAAGTAGTGAACTACGCGATCTACCGTGGCGCAGAACAAGTAATGCGTGGTGTGTATTTGTTAGTGAAGTGATGTTGCAACAGACTTCGGTGGCACGCGTCTTACCCAAGTATGAAGCATTTATCGAACGCTTCCCAACGCCACAATCGCTAGCAGAGGCATCGTTAGGAGACGCACTCGCATTATGGAATGGGTTGGGGTATCCGCGGCGATGTCGTAATTTGCAAGCATCTGCCCAAATGATTTATGCACGTCATGGCGGCGAAGTACCCGACACGCTCGAAGCAATGTTGGCGTTGCCAGGAGTTGGCGCGTATACAGCGCGGGCAGTGTTGTCGTTTGCATACCGTCAAGACGTAGCCGTCGTTGATACCAATGTCGCTCGCATTATCGCTCGCATGACAGGCGTGCCATTAAAAGCACGTGAGTTGCAAGAACGTGCTGATGAACTTCTGCCCATGGGATTGTCGTGGGAGTGGAACCAAGTGATGATGGATTTTGGTGCGCGCATTTGTGTAGCCCGTTCGCCAAAGTGTTCGCAGTGTGTGGTGCAAGATATTTGCGTGTGGCGCGGAGGGCCAGACTCTCCCGACCCGGCGCCCGCAACTGCAGGCACCTCGAAACCTCAATCGCGATTCGAAGGATCAGATCGACAAGCGCGCGGGCGAGCAATGAAGGCCGCGATTAAGAACGAACTATCACATGCAGATCTTGTTGAGGCAATGCAACTCGAACACGACCCTGCACGCGCTCAGCGGTTGATCGAGTCTCTTCTTTCGGATGGTTTACTGAAGCATGACAAAGGGTTATTTACTTTGCCGTAACCCAATCAATAATCAACTTGTTGACAACGACAGGTTGTTCGAGTTGCAAGAAGTGGCCAGCGTCTTCGACGAGGTGAGTGGTAACAGTAGGACAGAACAATCGTGTTGATTCAGCAACTTCTGCACCCATGCATCCGTCGTTTACTCCGTGCAGATAGAGCGTCGGTTGCGTAGGAACTTGTGATGTTGCATTTTGGATGTCCTCGAGTGCTGGATCGTGTTTTGCGTCGCCAAGTGTGGCGCGGTAATACCCGAGTGCTGCTGAGAGATTGGCCGGATCGCGCAAACAATCTTTGACGTGGGCGATATCAGCGCTTCCATCAAATCCTGGTGACCAGTCTTCCCACAGCATGTCAATAAATGCTGAGTCGTTAGCCGTGACGACAATGTCTGAAAGAGCGTGTTGAAAAAAGAACATGTACCAACTGCGTTTCACTTGAGCAAGATTGTTCATGAATGCAACTCCGACGGTTGGTCCTGGCGGCACTGCCATTCCGACGACACTGCGCCAGCGTTGTGGTTCGTGCACGGCAGCACCAAAGACGGTCATTGCACCCCAGTCATGTCCGATGATGACCGCATCTGAGTTTGCGCCGAGTACTTCGTGAAGAGCATTTGCATCGGCAGAGAGAGCACCTGTTTGGTAATAGCCATCGGCTGGAATACTCGTTGGGGCGTAACCGCGAGTAAACGGCGCAACGGCACGAAACCCTGCGGCAGCGAGCTCTGGCAACAGGTACCTCCAGGTGTGGGCGCTATCGGGGAATCCATGAAGGCACAGAGCAAGCGGGCCATTGCCGCACTCGAGATAACTAAAGTCCACACCTCGAGTTGAGACAACTCCTGTCTTTATTGAGTTCATGGGGCAAGAGTACTTCAGCCCCCGAGCATCTCAATCAGTGCGACGCACGTCACGCCATGATCCACTAGCGATAACAGGAGATCTCCGTCTAGCGTGGGTTCCTATGGGGGCAACGAGCATGGATGTGACGTTTCGTGGCGTTCGTGGTTCAACGCCATGTCATTGTCCAGAGACAGCCCGCTATGGCGGAAATACATCGTGTGTTTCACTACACGTTGCCGGTCAGCAACCTCTGATTCTTGATCTCGGAACTGGCTTGCAATATCTTGGTCAAGAGATCAGCCAGGGCCAAGTGCCGTTTCACGGAACTGCACTGTTGTCACATCTGCACTGGGACCATGTGCAGGGCTTGCCATTTTTTGCGCCGATGATGCGCGATGACGCGATCTTGGATGTGTATGGACCCGCCCAAGAAGATGGTGTTCCTCTGCACACTGCGATTGGCGAAATGATCCGACCACCGATGTTCCCACTAAGCATCATGAATTTTCCTGGAACATTTCGATTCATTGATCTTGCTGACAATGATTTTTCGATCGGGGAGTTCAAGGTTCGCTCGCGACAAATTCCTCACGTCGGAAACACGCTTGGTTTTCGCGTAGAGATCGGTGGCATCAGTGTCGCTTATCTGTCAGATCATCAGCAACCGTACGATGGTTCGCACACCGTCATCAAAGCAGTACATGAACTCGTTGACGATTGTGATCTTTTGATTCACGACTCTCAGTACACCCCCGAGGAGTTTCAACATAAGTTCAATTGGGGTCACTGCACGCCCGATTTTGCAATAACGGTGGCAACAGAATGTCGCGCCAAACGACTAGCAATGTTTCATCATGATCCGTTGCGTCACGACTCTGCGCTTGACGCACTTGCCAAAACGCCAGTTTCTGGGGGTCTTGAGGTCATTGTGGCTGCCGAAGGAATGACTCTGACTTTGCAGTGATGTGGGTCGGATTCAGCACGAACGCGATGCGTTTGTCTATTGTGGCAAGGTGAGTTCATTTGATAGCGACCAATTTCGCGCCGTGCTTGCCCATGTGCCGACATCTGTCGTAGTGGTCACGGGATTAGACACCCACTCAGAGCCACACGGCATCACGATCGGCTCGTTTACTTCTGTTTCACTCAACCCACCACTTGTTGGCTTTTTCCCAGGACTAAATTCGACATCGTGGCCACTCATCGAGGCCGGTGGTTCATTTTGTGTGAATGTTTTGTCAAGTGCGCAATCTGAGTTGTGCTGGAAATTTGCCAAAGAAGCAGATAATCGCTTTGCCGGAATCGATTGGAGCGCGGCTCCGAGCGGGTCTCCCATTCTTGGTGGCTGTCTGGCATGGATTGACTGCACGATTCATTCGGTCACCGAAGTCGGCGATCATTATTTTGTGGTGGGGCATGTTGAACACCTCATCAGTACGGACCCCACTGCAGACGCGATGGTTTTTTTCGGCGGCAAAGTCACCAGCGTCGGTCGATCCGAATAGGCGCGCTCATGGGCAGAATATTTGCAGCGGTCGTTGGCGCAGTATTCGCGGTCGCAGGTGCTCAAAAAATCTTGGGTTGGGATCAATGGATCGCTGATGCTCGTGCGCAGGGAGTCAGGCGCTTTTTGGCTGCAGGAATTCCAATTCTTGAACTTGTGCTTGGAATTTTGCTCACCGCCTTCGGACTCTCCAGTCTGGTGCTGGGTATCTCAACAGCACTACTAATGGTGTTTACAATATTTTTGGCCGTCAGTATTCGTAGCGGAAGTCAACAGCCATGCGCCTGCTTTGGTTCGCGTGCGCGTCGTCCTCCATCAGCAAAAGACCTGGGGCGAAATATTGTTCTGATGGGTTTGTTGGCTGCTGCCGCAGTCATTGGCTAGTTGCAGCAAGAACAAAAGTCAGCGTGCGCGCTTCATCACGCCAACGCTCGTATCGACCGGTTGGACCACCGTGTCCAGCACCCATTTCACATTTCATAACGACAAGCGTTGTTGGTGAATCATGCCGCAGTCGCGCCACCCATTTTGCAGGCTCGTGATAACTCACTCGCGGGTCGTTGAGTCCTGCAGTGACATAGAGCGCCGGATATTTGACAGACTGGACATTGTCATACGGTGAATACGACAGCATGTAACTTGCCCACGGTTCAACACGCGGGTCTCCCCATTCTTCCCACTCAGTAATTGTCAGCGGCAGATCAGGGTCGCTCATCGAAGATACGACATCGACGAAGGGAACTTCGGCAACGGCTGCGTGAAACAGAGTCGGTTCAAAGTTGATACACGCTCCCACAAGTAAGCCGCCGGCACTTCCGCCACGTAGAACAATTTTTTCACCACAAATCTTGGTGGCAACAAGTGAACGCGCGCATGCGATCGTGTCAGTAAATGTGTTGCGTTTGTTCAGGAGTTTGCCGTCTAAATACCAACCCCGACCCATCTCGCCGCCGCCGCGAGGATGAGCGAGAGCCCATACCCATCCGCGATCAAGGAGCGACAATCGTGCCGTCGAAAACCAAGGTGGCGTTGACAACTCGTATGACCCGTACGCGTAGAGCAACGCCGGAGCAGTGCCATCGGCAGGAGTGTCTCGGTGCCGCACGATGTCAAGGGGAATGCGGGCGCCGTCAGAGGCGATAGCCCAAGACCGAGTGGCAACATAGTTGCTGAGATCCACATCTGGAACCTCGACACGCTTGAGCACAACCGTGCTCGAATCTGCCACCGTGTAATCAAGAATTGTGGGTGGCGTCACAAGCGACTGCATATTGATGCGGACAGTCGCACATTTGAACTCTGGGTTAGAGTCCATTTCAACTTCGTGTGGCTCTGATGCAACAACGATATTTTTTACTTCACCGTTGCGCTGCACAATATAAAGTTGCTGCTGGCCGTCTACCCAACGTTGCATCACTCCAAAATCAGCAAAACAATCAAAATGTACGATGCGATTTCCGGCTGTGTGTGAAATAAATGTCGTCCACGCTGAAGGATCTTTAGTCGGGGCGGTGCAGACCTGAAAATCATGAGCATCAAGGTTGGTAACTATGGCAAAACTGTCTCCCCAATGGTCGACTGTGTACTCCACATCATCTTGACGCTGGGCAACAAGTTGCATTTTTGATACTGGTTCACTTGCATCAATAAGCCAAGATTCGCTAGATGTCTTGCTGGCACTTTCGATGATGATCCACTGCTCAGAACGCGACAACTCTATGCCGACAAAAAATCTTTCGTCTGGTTCTGTAAATACCAAAACATCTGCCGACTGATGCGTGCCAATTGCATGTCGCCACACTTGGTGTGGGCGCATTGCCTCATCAGGGGTGACATAAAACAAATATTGGGAATCACTTGACCAAGCAGTTCCGCCCCATGTGGTGTCAGTCAAGACGTCAGGAAGATCTGTCTGAGATGAAATGTCGCGAAAGCGCAGCGTATAGCGTTCGCTACCATCAGTGTCGCTTGACCATGCCAGCGATTTCTCATCTGCGCTGATGTCGAATGCATTCAATGAGAAATAGTCGTGTCCATCTGCTTCTAGGTTTTCATCGAGCAAAAGTATTGCTTCGGCGGTGTCTCTCGTTAGTCCTCGTGAATGAATGGCGTATGCGCTTCCGGCGACAGTTCTGGTGGTGTACCAATACTTTCCTTTTTGTACAGGGGGAGCAGAGTCGTCCTCTTTTGTGCGAGCTTTGATCTCGGCAAAGATTGCATCGATTGTCGCCTGGTGTGGCGCAAACCACGTGTCGGCAAATGTATTCTCCGCCTCTAAATATGAAATCGTTTCGGGGTCGTCTTTATTGACGAGCCATGCATATGGATCGCTGACATCACCAGAGATACGAGCATGCTGATGTGGCCGACGAGGGGCAACGGGAGGCGTAGTCATACCTGCAGGCTATGACCTGTAGTTGCTCGCACAAGGAGACAGAATCTTGCCTTAGCAAGTATCGTATAAATCGTGCGCGTGTGGATTGACCAAGATCTCTGCACCGGAGATGGATTATGTGTTGATCATTGCCCCGATGTCTTTGTGCAACTCGAAGATGGGATTGCCTATGTAGCCAATGTCGGAAGAAGTCTTAATGATCCCGGAGGCTCTAGATCATTGGCGGAGGTGCCATGGAACCTCATGAACGCCGTGGTGCAGGCGGCGGAGATGTGCCCTGGGGAGTGTATTTTTGTTGAGATTGATGCCGAAATAGGGGTGCCACCCCAGCGATTACTTGACTCAACGAGAACTCAGTAGGGCGAGAGGTCACTCCCCGTGAATCAAATGCAATAGGGTTCTAAAGAATGAAACGTACGAGCGTGGCTCATCTCAACAGCGGCTCGGCAAAGGCCATCGATGTTGTTGGCGAGTTCTGGAATCTTTTAATCATTCGTGCAGTCTTCATGGGGGTCACCAGATTTGAAGGTTTGCAGTCCGACCTTGGTATTGCGCGAAATATTTTGACCGACAGGCTGTCAACATTGATCGAGGCAGATGTGCTTGAAAAAATTGTCTATAACCAAAAACCAGAACGCTTTGAATACCATCTCACTGAAAAAGGTGAAGATCTTTTTGCCATGATGAGCATGATCAAAAAATGGGGAGACAAGTGGCTCATGGATAATCGGCAAGCAGTCTCTCTGACTCACGGCAGTTGTGGAGAGGTCTTTGTTCCAGTGATGGCGTGTCAGCACTGCAATGAGTCAGTAACCGGAATCAACGACTTATCATTAGAGCGAGGTCCACGTTGGGGCACTCAAACCGGGTGGGATTCCTCTCATGCAAAACTGATGGACCCGACGAACGGATCACCAGAAAAATAGCGATAAGGTCATCAACGTGAGTAAATTCTCGGGATTTTCGGGACGAGTCGCACTATTGATTTTTCCTCTTGCTGGGATAGTTGTCTGTGCTTCGGCAGGCACAAGCGTGCAGGCCGGCAACACATTTGATGCAATCGATGTAGTGCGGGCCATTGCCGTGCAAAATGAATATCCAAATGGATACGACCGCGATTTATTTCCGCACTGGAAAGATATTGATGGTGACAGATGCGATTCTCGGCAGCAGGTTCTCAAACGCGACAGCATTTCTTTGCCACAGGTAGATCCATATAAATGCAAAGTCATCGAGGGTGACTGGGTGTCGCCATATGACGGCGGGCAATGGACTGATCCACTCGACCTCGACATTGATCATGTCGTTGCATTAAAAGAAACCTGGGACAGTGGAGCATGGAACTGGACGACTGCGCAACGTCAGTTGTACGCCAACGACACATCTGACTCACGCACGCTGTTAGCGGTGACAGACAATGTCAACCAATCCAAGGGAGACAGAGACCCATCCAATTGGTTACCGCCACTCGAGTCGTATCTCTGCACGTATCTCGGGGATTGGATTTCGATTAAGGCCCGATGGGGCTTGAGCATGGATCAAAGCGAGGCTGGTCGGGTGCGTAATTTGTTGGCAGCGTCCTGTGCGGGTCTGCGTGTTGCGGCATGGCCAGTTGCCCCCGGGGGGATCATGGGCTTCATGGTGACGACTCCGACAACAACAACTTCTACAACCACAACGACCACAGTGACCCCAACAACGACGCTAAAAATTCGAAACACCCCGTTAGTGACACCGACGACACAAGCCCGGACCACAACAACGCTAAAAATTCGAAACACCCCTCTGGTGGTGGTCAAAGTTGGAGACTTTTGTTCCCCAGCAGGTTTACGCGGCATCAAAAATGGCCGCTCCTATACATGCTCACGATTGAGCGCCAAGGGCGTTCGTTACAAGGACAACCGAGCCCGCTGGAGACTGGTCTAGGGGCCAGGATTGACAAAGCCCTCTGCGCCTTGGGCGAAAGGCGATCTCAGCCGATAGCCTCAGGGACTTATGTCGAAGAAGACGAAGAAGAAAAAGGCGCGGATGCGTCGTTCCAAAGCAAATCATGGCAAACGACCAAACATGGGTCGCGGCTAGTCGATAGACCCTCTTTTCGTCGTGGCTCGTCTCGTCGAACTTGTTATTGGCGGAACCACGCAACCGTGGCAGAACCTCGGTATTGACACTGACCATGAATCATTCGCACTTTCGAATGTAAAGATCCGTTGCGATAACGGCGCGCCCGGAATCCACAGTTGGACAATTGCGCTTGACGATCCCGATACGCCAACAATTCAAGGCAGCATCGATGGCATCGCTACCACTTTCGTTGCACAAGCGCCGCAGTCACCATTGCGGTCAGCGATTGGCGACACCGAAGTCGTATTGCTTGATCACATTGTTGTGAATACATCAGACATTGAACGCACGAGTAAGGCAATTGAAGATGCGTGTGGTGCCCAAGTGCGCCGTGTGCGTGACGCAGGTAACGGAGTCATGCAAGCATTTCACCGTCTTGAAAATACGATCATTGAGGTTGTGTCTGGTCCGCATATTTCTTCAGAGACTGCCCAACTATGGGGTATCGCAATAAGTATCGAGGATCTCTACGGACTAGCTGCTGATTTGGGGGACCTTGCTTCACCACCAAAGCCTGCAACACAAAAAGGAAGATTTATTTCAACTATTCGCAGTGCAGCAGGAATTGGTGTACCGCTTGCAATGATGACTCCGCACAACAAGTGATGTTTTGTTACAGATCGTCATCGTCAATACCACTGAGTTGCCGAACAAACTGAGCGCCCTCTTCACAGGTGTCCAATAACGGACACCACTTACATTGCATTCCGGTGCGCTTTAATGGTTCTCGTTTTTTTGTGACAAGTTCTGCCATTGCGCGCACGCCGTGTGATGTACGACGTACTGCGGCCTGTAGTGCGCCTTCTGAAACGTCTTCGGTGTCAAGGCGCGCAGCATCAAGCGAGTATGTGGCCAAACGTCGTGGTGGTTGGCGCGAACGAAGGGTATCCAAGAGTGCATAGAAACGTAAATCATCACGGTGTGTCGCAGTTATACGCCCAGTCTTGAGATCGATGATGACTTTGCGCCCAGGAAGGCCGATGACGAGGTCCATGCGTGCGGTAAACACGATGGAATCGTGATGAATGGCATAGCGAGCGGAGTGTTCGACAACTGGTCGCCATTGCGGTTTGAGGGGCGGAAAACATTCAAGAAAATTAGTGAGCGACCCGACGACAGCACCACGCAACTCGGCGAGTTCTGGTTCGGAGAGACTGGCAACGAAGTCAGAAGCACTCTCGCGTGGATTATTGATGACGCTAGTAATAGCAGCGTCAACAATGTGACTCGGGAGCTGTTCTGATTTCCAGTTGAGCAATAATTCGACAGCTTTGTGCACCATGGTTCCGCGAACGGTATTGATGTTCCAAGAAAAGGCCTCGGCGCGTTGAGCCATGTGATGTGCCTCACACCCGTGAATAGTTGTCAGCAAATGTTTGCTCACTCGCAATGGTTGTTCTGCGGTAAACCAATCCGAGAGATCTGCAAGTTCTTCGAGTAATTGTGCTTCTACGTCAGTCACAACTGTCGCCGGAAGTGGTGTCCAGTCGTCAGGGATTTTGAGCGAGTCCATGACCTCTTGCTGAAGTGGATTAAGCGGGTCCTCAGACATCTCCGCAGACTACGA
>CANLAH010000064.1 GCA_947488685.1 Acidimicrobiaceae bacterium
TTACTTTTGGTGTGGCTGCGTCGTCGTGTGTGCCAGAGTCTCCATTTGCATCTGCTGGTGCTGCGTTTACTGTCAAAGAAGTACGCGATTTGATTATGGAGTTCGGTGCCATTGGCGTTGCCGAAGTTATGAACTACCCGGCCGTGATTAACGGCGACCCGATGTTTAGAGAAATAATCGCAGCAGCAAATTGGCGCAAAGTTGATGGTCATGCGCCTGGTCTGCGCGGTGCTCAACTCGATGCGTATTTGGCAGCAGGAATAGAAAGTGACCACGAAGTTTTTGGACTAGAAGAAGCCCATGAAAAACGCCAAAAGGGAATGTGGGTGTTTTTGCGTCAGGGTTCGGTTAGCCAAGATTTGGTTCGGCTGCTTCCGACAGTGCTGACACATGGCACAACTGCAACATCATTTTGTACAGATGATCGCGAGCCAGATCTGTTGCGCGACGAAGGCCATCTCAATCACTGCATTCGTCTGGCAGTGCAAGAAGGCCTCAGTGAGATTGATGCATTTTGTGTGGCGTCGTATTACCCAGCCATGTATCACAACTTTTTTCATCTTGGTTCACTTGGGCCCGGATACCAAGCAGATGTTGTTGTGTTTGACACCATGAAAAATTTCAAACCGTCAATGGTGTTACAACGCGGTCGGGTAGTGGCGCGCAATGGAGTGATTGTTGAAGGTGTTGTGCCAGACGTATCACCACCAAAGTCCTTGTATAACCGCATCAATCTTCATCATTTGCCAACTGCTGCTGAACTCACAATTACACCACCACCGTCTGGAATAGCCAATGTGATCGGCGTTCAATCCGGAACTGTGCGCACTGCGGCGCTGCAATTAAATGTCAATGATGCAGCAATCGATATCGCGCGTATCGCCGTTGTTGAGCGCCATAAAGGAACAGGACGTATCGGACTCGGATACGTGTCTGGCTACGGAATGCAGCGCGGTGCGATTGCTTCGACTGTTGCTCACGACGCGCACAACATCATGGTGGTGGGTGCTCGCGACGAATCTGGACCGCGCGATATGGCTGTTGCTATCGCTCGCGTTGCAGCAATTGGTGGTGGACAAGTGGTTGTTGTAGATGGCCAAGTGATTGCTGAAATTGCGCTGCCAGTGTGTGGGCTGATTAGCGATCAACCGTTGCTAGTGGTGGCGGCTCAACTTGACACGGTTATCGAAGCTGCACACACAATGGGCATCACATTAGATGCGCCATTTATGACGCTGTCATTTTTGGGATTGTCAGTTATCCCAGACTTGCGTATTACTGATCTTGGTTTAATTGATGTCAATTTGTTTGAGCGCATTGACGTCAACGTCTAACTCGTTACGTTGCCGACAGCAACTTTGACATAATGCGCCGAAACTCGACAGTGTTGCGGTCTGCCTTGGTGTGAGTTTGTCCGCCACTAAGCGGTATCGCCTTGTCGTAGAGGTATTCGATGATCTTAAGGTCTTCGTCAAAAACTGCAGTCTGAAATGCAATTGCTCTGGCGTAGTCGTCGTCGTTATGCACGTCGTTGCGGATCATTACTTGATACAGGCAACTGGTATTCATGTCAATGGGTTGACAGAACGATGCAATCACATTTCGCATACCAGTCATTGTGAGATGAAGTTGCAGAGCAGACGTGAACGGTGCCCGAAAGTCATAACGCATTGAGCGTGGTTGCACGAGCGGATGCTCGCCAGTGCCAACTTTGGGGTCCATCTTGTTGGCAATCATGTGATCACGAAGCAACGTGAAGCCCCACGGGTCTGTGTCTTTTGCTAGATCGAATCCATCAATAGTTTCGTCATCTTTTGTACCAAAAGTTCCGAGGTGGATAAATGGAAAATGTGTGATGTCCAAAAAATTGTCAATGAATTGCGCAGCAGATGCCCCAAACACAATGGGTGGCATCCATACTTTCGTGAGTTCAGGGTCATCCCATGCCGCAATCGGCAAAATGTCACACAAGGGTTCTTGGGGCGCAATCCAGATCAGGTCGTATTTTACTTGTACGCGAATCGGAGCGATGTTGGCAGTAGGTGGAGTTGTGGCTCCGGCACCGAGTGCCGGAATCAGTGCGCACGCACCTGTCTCGCCAAATCTCCAGCCGTGATACGCGCATTGCAACGTTGAATCCACAACGGTGCCATCACTCAGTCGAGCATTGCGATGCGGGCAACGATCTAAAAATGCGCTGATCTGGCCGTTCAGGCGCACAATCACCCACGGATCGCCGATCAGTTGTACGCGAACAGGCTCGTTACCAAGATCTGCTGCACGCATGACTGGATGCCACGCCCGTGCAAGACCAGTGGATTCATTTGTTAACACGGTTGACATATGTCAGCGCTCTTCGCGTTCGTATGGAACCCCTAATGCGGCAGGAGCACGCAAGCGTTTATGTGCCCAGCCACCCGAAACAATCACTAATACCAGCACTGTCATGATGAATGGCATTGCGTCGAGGATGCTGCCGTTGATTTGGATGTTGCGTGACTTTAAGGTGAGTCCCAGCGATTGCAGTGCACCAAAAAGGTATGCACCAAGCAAGGTGAGATCGGGGCGCCAGAAACCAAAGATGACAAGCGCAATAGCAATCCAGCCAGCACCTTTTGTTACGCCATCAACCCATTGCGGCACAATGGTGAGGCTGTAGTACGTGCCACCAACACCTGCGAGTGCGCCACCAAGAATTGTGTGAATGTAGCGGTATTTTGCCACGTTGATTCCGACTGCATCAGCAGTCTGTGGCGACTCACCAACAGACCGCAACTTGAGACCCGTGCGAGTGCGGAACAAGTACACAACAGATAGCACGCACAACACCCACGAGAGGTAGGTGAGGATTGTTTGATGAAACAAGATGGGTCCCACGATTGGTGTGTCGGCGAGCCCACCTGGATTCAGAATGCGGATGGGATGCTTCACTGTTTCAGATGCCACATCCCATACGTTGGCGAAGTAGCTCGACAAACCCAATGCACCAGCAAAAATTGTGATGGAGAGTCCCGCCACAGTTTGATTGGTGCGTAATGTGACGCACAAGAAGGCGTGCAGTGCAGCCACTAATGCACCAGCAAATGCTCCGATAAGAATAGAACAGAGCACAACGAACCAGGATGTGCCGGGAATGTGTTGTGACGCCCACACTGCTGAGACACCACCCATCAGCATCATTCCCTCCACGCCAAGGTTGAGAACTCCACTGCGCTCGGTAAAAAGTTCACCTAAGGCCGCAAAAAATAGTGGAGTTCCATAAAACACACCTGACGCCAAAATAATTACCAAGATGTTGTTGTTCATACAATGACTCCGTCAGCAATGGTGTTCTGTCGTTTTATGCGATAGCGAGTCAGAATTTCACCCGCCACCGCCGTGAACAAAATAAGTCCCTGAAGTGTGCCCACAAGACCACTGGGGAAGTCAGGCCCTTGCAAGGCGTAGCCAGCGTTAGATAAACCACCAAGAAACACGGCAACAAAAATCGCACTAAGGGGATTAAGCCGTGCGAGTGCGGCCACCACAATGCCGGTGTAGCCATAGCCAGAAATTTGAACACCTTTTGCATCGAGGACATGGCGGAAGTCTCCTACGTCGCTTGCACCTCCGAGCCCAGCGAGAGCACCCGAAAGTGCCATGACTGTAATGATCTTCCAGCGGGCACGAATACCCGCATATCGTGCTGCGTTGGGAGATGATGCAATCACTCCAACTTCGTAACCAAAGCGAGTTCGGTTATATAAAAACCACACAATGACTGCAGCAACTACGGCAACAACGAAGCCGAAAGGTATTTCAATGGAACCGATGCTGATGTCATTCCAGTAGGCATTTTTGATCAATCGCTTTCCTGTGGGGAAGCCATACGATTTTGGATCACGCCAATATGAGCTGCTATTGAAAATTAGGTAGTCAAGGAAAATAGCGGCAACATAGTTCAGCATCAACGAAGTGATGATTTCATTTGTTGAAAACTTGGCCTTGAGGATTCCGACAATGGCAGCCCAGGCACCACCAAACAACATGCCGAAAATAATCATGGTGGCGATGATGACGGCAGTGGGTTGATCTTGGAAAGCAATGCCAGCAAATGCTGCTCCAATTGTGCCGAGGTACAGTTGGCCTTCTCCGCCGATGTTGATCAGACCCATACGGAAGGCAACTGATGCTGCTAATCCAGTGAAGGCAAACGGTGTTGCTGAAATAAGTGTGCGGCTAAATGCGTCGGTTGATGCAAATCCTCGTTCAACAATGCGCGCGTACACAGAGATGGGGTTCTTGCCGGTAGCAAAAAGAACAATGCCGCCCAAAATGAGCGCACCAAGCAGCGACAACAGGGGCACACCCCAGTTCAGCCATTTGGGCTGCGTGAGACGGCGCTCAAGACGAAGCGGTGATTGCACTAGTTGTTCTCCGCAGAAAGTGAGCCACCGCCCATTAATAGACCAATTGATTCGCGGTTTGCTTCGGCGGCTGGAATATTTCCAACAATAGATCCTTCGTACATGACCAAGATGCGGTCTGCTAGCGCAAATATTTCTTCAAGATCTTCACTAATGAGCAACACACCAACGCCAGAGTCGGCTGCATCAACTAACCGCTTGCGCACATTTTCGATTGCACCCACATCAAGACCACGTGTGGGCGACGACACCACCATCACAGATGGCAATGAATCGAACTCACGAGCAAGGAGAACTTTTTGCACGTTTCCACCAGAGAGCAAGCGAATAGGGGTGATGGTGTCTGGTGTTTTGACGTCGTATTTTTCGATGGTTTCTTTTGCCTGAGCACGGATTACGCGACGGCGCAAGACTGACATTTTTGAAATCGGTGCACCACGATAAGACTTGAGAATAAGGTTGTCCTCTACTGAATGGTCAGCCACGAGGCCAGTATGTAAACGATCCTCAGGCACATGCGATACACCTGCAGTCATCGCTTTGCGGACTCGGCCGTTTGGCACGACTTCGTTATTTACTGCGATGGTACCGCGTGTGGAAGGGCGCATACCACCGATAACTTCGGCTAGTTCACGTTGGCCATTGCCAGCAACACCAGCAATAGCGACGATTTCAGATTTTCCGACAGTCAGAGAAATTGATTTCAATGCCTGGCCACCACGATCATCTGTTGCATCAATATTTGAGACTTGCAAGACGATGTTGTTGGGTTCGGCATGATTGGCACGAATAACACGATTAAACACCACATCGCGCCCAACCATTAGTCGGGCAAGATCACGAGTTGTAGTAGTGGCACACTCAATGGTGCTGACGGTCTTTCCAGCCCGCAAAACTGTGATGCGATCAGCAACTGCCATCACTTCGTCAAGTTTGTGCGAAATAAAAATGACTGTTCGTCCTTCAGCAACCATGCTGCGCAAGACCCTAAACAGTGAGTCTGCTTCTTGTGGCGTCAGTACTGCGGTTGGTTCATCAAGAATCAGCACTTTTGCTCCGTGGTAGAGAGCTTTTAAGATTTCGACACGCTGCTGTTCACCTACAGATAATTGCCAAATCCGCGCGCTGGGATCTACTGCAATTCCGTATTGAGTTGCGAGTGCCGAGATGCGCTCAACAGCAGCAGAAGTATCCATGAAAAGACTGGAGGATCGCTCGCCCAAAATGATGTTTTCGGCAACCGTAAAAGAATTCACAAGGCGGAAGTGTTGATGCACCATGCCAATGCCACGCTCAAGTGCGATGCGCGGGCTATCAAAGTGAACGATTTCGTCATTGAGTGAGACGGTTCCTTCATCTGGTCGATACAGACCAGTAAGAACATTAGACAGAGTTGATTTTCCGGCACCGTTCTCACCAAGCAAGGCATGCACTTCACCAGCACGAGCCTCAAAATTGACACCATCGTTCGCCACAACGCCGGGGAATCGTTTGACGATTCCATTCATGGTGACGGTGAGTTTGGAATCAATATTATCGCTGATCAACGGTGCCCCTTAATGGTTGATACGACTATAGAAAATGAAGAGAGGGTGAACCAGATTGGCTCACCCTCTCGACAATAAATCTACGGAAACTCAGATTATTTTTGTGGAAGATCTGTTGTAATTCCCTTGATTTGGTAGTCCATGCTCATAAGTTCGCCGTATGTAGGAAGTGCTCCTTCGGCGATCTTGACAGTTCCGTCTTGAGCGGTGATCGGACCAGTGAATTCAGCCGACGGAGCTTGTGTGAGGCGCTCACGCTCCGATGCAATGAGGTCCTTGGTCTCTTGTGTGACCTTGGAGCCATAGTTTGCAATGCTGATGAAGTTGTCGCTCAGGTTCCCGTAATAGTCACCTGAAATCCACGTACCATCGATTACTGCTTGAATCTTGGCTAGTTCGTATGGGCCCCAGTCATATGTAGACGCTGTCAGCCAGATGTCTTTGAAAGCCACGCTCTGGTCTGAGTCATATCCGACCCAGCCGATGCCTTTGACTTTTGCAGCTTCACCTGTAGCTGGCGAGTCTTGGAACGAGGCGATTGCCTTGACTCCGGCGGAGATCAGTGACTCTGCTGCCTTACGCTCAATTGCTGGATCGAACCAAGTGTTTGTCCAAACAACTTTGACAGTCGCAGTTGGGTTGACTTTTTGAACACCAAGTACGAAGCCGTTGATTCCACGAATCACTTCGGGGATTGCAAACGGTGCAACAACGCCAATCTCGGCGCCCTCAGGTGCTTCTGCGCCTGCTGCAATACCAGAGAGATACTTTGTGTCCTCAGATGCTCCGTAAAACTGTGAAACGTTGTTCTTCTGGGTGTAACCAGTTGCGAATTCAAAGCAGACATTAGGATATTTTTCGGCCGAAGCAATAAATGCATCTTGGAAACCAAAAGATGTTCCAAAGATAATGGTGTTGCCATCTTTGACAAGGTCGTCAATGACGATCTCCACTTGTGGACCTTCAGGAACATTTTCCTTGTAGGTGGTGATGACTTTGTCGCCAAGTTGCTCTTGCACGTAGTTGCGACCGGCATCGTGTGTCTGTGTCCATCCACCATCGTTGATCGGGCCAACGTAGACCCATGCTGCTTTTATTGGACCGCCATCTGCAGGTGCACAATTAACAACGGTGCCACCTTCGAAGGGTGTGAAGTTGGTGAACGTAAACGCCTCACTTGTTGCTTCAGCCATTGTGGTGTCTGTTGCTTCAGCCATTGTGGTGTCTGTTGCACTGTCGCTATCACTTCCGCAGGCTGCGAAAATGAGTGCTGCCGCGGTTACGACCGTGGCAATTTTGATGAATTTCTTCATGTATGTGTTCTCCCTTTTGGTCGGCCCCTTCGGTGGCGCCGAATAAAACAACACTAGCCTCGCTGAATGGGTCAATAAACAACCCAACAAGTCCACACATGTGAAGACTGCGTATTGCAATCGTGGGGATACACTGCAGAGTCTTCCCAGGAGAGGTGCCAGAGTGGCCGAATGGGGCGCCCTGCTAAGGCGTTGTCCGTGTTAAAGCGGACCGTGGGTTCAAATCCCACCCTCTCCGCCAAATTCTCCCTGTGGATAACTCTCTGAAACGAAGGGCTTGATTGTTGTCCTTATATAAAAGTGCTGATTCTGCAAAACCTGTCGTCATCGAAAAGCTGCCCCCAACGGTTCTTGATCATTTCAAGTTCCCTCTTGTCAACAGTCGAGTTTCGCGATGCTGATTCGAAATGATACAGGCGCGCATGTGGAGTCCAAATAATTCGATATCCAGCGCTCAGAATCTTAAAAGCAAGGTCAATGTCATTAAAGCAATTTGGAAACTGCAAACTTAATCCACCAACTTCATTAAAAACATCTCGGCGGATCATTGCTGCAGCACCGGTCACGCCACTGCACTCGCGAGCGACTGCAAGAATCCCAAACTCACCTGGTTCGTGCGAGGAATGCCCAGACCCGTAGCTGTGCGGCGTTGGTGTATTGGAATGAGAAGCACTTTGGATGCGGCTATCTTCAAGCAAGAGCATTGGGCCGACCATCCCAACATCAGTTTCAAGCACATGTCCGAGCATTGTCTCAAGCCAGTCAGGTGAAATTATTTCCATGTCGTCATTGAGCAGCAAGATGACTTCACCTTCAGAGTGTGCGAATCCGATATTGCACTTCTCAGAGAAATTAAATGGTTTGCTGTATTGAACAATCTTGACAGTTGTCCCGCTAATAGCGGCTAATTCGTCAAACACGGTTTGTGGAGTGTGTGAGTCGGCGACAATGACAATTTCAATGTTTGTGTAAGTTGATCTTGAAATAATTGATCGCAGGAGTTCTACTACCAGTATCCGAGAACCCCCGAAGATGACTTTTTCTGTACCGCATGTCGGGATGATGATGCTGACTAGTGGGGAATCACTGAGACTACGAGAAATCTTGTGATAACCCCATGTGGTCGTCGAAACTGAACCTGCAATGCCGCAACGTGCAAGATACTCAGTGAGTGCTTTTTCTGCAGTGAGAGGCGCATGACTGGCATGATTGTTCGGGCTCAGCTTTGTGCCAGCAATTGCTAAACAATGATAAAGAACTTCTGGAATATGAACAATTCGACGCGCTTGTTCTGTTATTCGCAAAATGAGATCGTAATCTTGCGAGCCCTCAAATCCGGCACGTAATCCACCAACTGTTGCGACGAGATCCCTACGTGCGACTGACAGATGTGAGCAGTAGTTTTGCCCACGTAACCTTTCTGGTGACCAGTCAGGCTTTAAAAAGACATCGTAATGTTCGCCTTTTTCAGTTATTTTGTCCTCATCTGTATAGATGTAGTCGACGTCACTGTACGCATTAATTGCGATGTCAACTTGCGCTAACGCATCTGCGTGAAGGCAGCCATCATGATCAAGAAAGGCAACGAATGTTCCGGTTGCCACTGAGAGTGAGTCGTTTGACGCTGCGACAATTCCACCGTTCGTATCGCGGTACTGGACAGAAATTCTAGGATCACTATTTGATGCCTCTCTAAGAAGGTTAAGGATCTCTTGATCTGAAGATCCATCGTCAGTGATACACCATTCCCAGCTGGGGTACGTTTGGCCCAAAACAGAGTCGATGCACTCGCGCAATGCGTTGACCGGTGGATTAAAGACTGGCGTAATGATGGAAAAAAGAGGTGGCACCATTGGACTATGAAAAGATTCGACGGAGTAGTCGCATGGGTGCTGTGATGGTGCGACCAATTTTGAAAGCTCGTGATTGGCGTAGAGCATCTAGTTCATTCTTTAGTCGTTGGATGTTGGCAACTTCTGCTTGAAGTTTCAAGACAAGTGTTTCTGCTACGTGGGCTCTGGTCATCTCAGCAACGAGTGATTCTCCGGTTTCGTAACCTTTAGTCATCTCCGTACGCAAGGCGTCTGTTGCAACGAGGAGATCTCGTGCGGCGATTTGGTCGCGTGCTTTGAACTCGGCAAGTTCTGCTGAAAGCCCAATTGCGTAATCACGATTTGTGAGAGTCGCAAGTGTGAGTTGAGACTGAGAATTCCTATTAGAATTTTCAAGAACGACCTTGTCATTTTCAAGAACGACCTTGTCATTTTCAAGAACGACCTTGTCATTTTCAAGAATTCGCATTTTCTTTTTCAACAATCCAAGTTCAAGTTGTATTTCATCTGCTGGAATATCGCTCAACGGACGAGAGTTTTCAGAAGGTTGCACACTAGTCATTTTCACTCCTGGTTTAGGAAATGCTTTAATAATAAACTGGTAGACGTTACTATCTTTTGCGTTGCGAACGTAGTCTACAATGTCTTTGTCAAACGAAGAAAGATTTACCTGCAATTCTGTTTGCCCCAGCGCAACAACAGTGTGATAAATCTCTGCAATATCAAAGCCATTGTTGTTGAACAACTCCTTGACGGATGATCTGGTAAAAAACTGCAGGTGGGTCTTGTCAAGCAACCCACTTTCTGCGTATGGGAAGTTTCCTTCCAACATCGTAAGCCGCACATCACCGTGAGCGATGTTAGGAATTGATGCCACGACATATCCGTCTTCTTCTAAGAGCT
>CANLAH010000065.1 GCA_947488685.1 Acidimicrobiaceae bacterium
GTAACAGACGATGTCATTCGTTCTCTCGTGGTGTCACAACGTTTGCTCAACACTCAAGAAATCTTGTTGATACATCACACCAACTGTGGTCTACAAACTGTTCAGGGCGACGAGTTCAAATCAGAACTCGAACGCGAATGTGGCATCAGGCCATCGTGGAGCCTAGAGAATTTCAGCGATCCGTTTGACAGTGTTCGCCAGAGCATGAACCGACTTCACCACTCTCCATTCTTGCAAGCAAAAGATCATATTCGTGGATTTGTCTATGACGTTGAAACTGGCAAAATAAATGAAGTCTCGCGCACGCCAAGCAAGTGAGCTTCTTGCACTAGCGCGTCACGCCACTAAATATCACCGCAACTCTTTCATTGTCTGCCACGTGTGAACGGTTCTCGAGGAGTCCAGCCAGACCAGCAGCCCCGGTAGGGCTGACATCAATATCTGTAAATTCGTGAGCCATCTCATGGGCCCTCACAACACACATCTCATCAGCAACAATCGGATGACCACCAGTATCAGCCATTGCATTTAAAACACTGATCCAGTCATATGTTTCGTCGTCCAAGATTCCGTCAGCGAGAGAATGTGGCTCTTGTTCCCAAGGCCACATGCATTCAGCCCATCGCGCACCTGCATCGCGCGCGCTACCGTTTTCAATTGCTGCGTCCCATGCTCGAGACAATGGTGCGCATCCGCTTGTCTGCACTGCATGTAATCGCGGATGAATGCCGGCCGTCTTAAATGCAGATCCGACACACGATGCAAATGCCCCACCGCCGACTTGCACATACATTCGATCCATTACAAAATCTAAATCAGCCGCAATCTCCCAGCCAATCGTGCGCCCACCATCGAGGCACCACGCATTCTCTGTACCTTGCACACTAAATGGTATTGCACCAGCGGCGACTGCTTCTCGAAAACGATGGATGCACGGGTCGCCAGGTGGATCATGCTCTCGGCGTTGACACTCTTGCACTGTTGTATTCAAGCCATGCAGTGTGTCTAAGACCGTTTTTGATGCGGATACTGGAACAAACACAGTTATTGGCCACTCCACTGCGCGCGCCAACGTGGCTGCTGCAATTGCTGCATTACCGCACGATGCAATTGCAAGTGCAGGACGCTGCTCAGGAAAAGACCATGGCACCCTGCCAGCATGTTCTGACATCAACAAATACAACAGCGTGCTAAAGAGATGGCGAGCCTTTTGTGATCCGGCAACGTTGTGTGTTTCGTCCTTTACCCACACTCCTCCAGATGCAGAAAATCCAAGTGCGTCTGACAGACGATCTTGACGGGTAATGGGAGTTGAGATAAAACCAGTTCCGCAAATCTGCTCAATCTGTTGATTAGTTGTCCTGATTATTTTGATGCGATCCTGCTCGCTAATGCCGACTCTGGCGCCAAAAGCATCTACCGCTAGGTGATTGCGAAATGCGATAAAAGGATTTGGGTCAGTGATTGATCGCAACGGTTGAATCTCCTCGCGAATATGCAATACGTGCCGCTTGTCCGAATCTGACACATGAGGACACGAAAAGATGAGTGTCGAATCTAGATCGACCACTGCATGGCACACAGCACAGACAAATTCTGCTCCGAGAATGTGCGGTGATGTGGGGGTCATTCGCTTGGCTTATTTTCAGCCAACGCTGGCAACTCGCGCATTGAAGTCTTGAATGAGCTCATCCCAAATAGGGGTATAGCGCCGCAGTCCGCGCCAAAAACTCTGCGACCTGCGCGCTTCAAACACATCGAACGGTGTGCCTTGCTGCTCGACCCATGTGTAGTAGCCCAAATTAAAGATGCGGTTACGATCGCGATCAGTGCAATCAATCATGTTGTCAGTGTCGATATTTACAAGATGCGTATCGTAGAGACGCTTCGCATCTTGCGTCGAGAAACCACTTGCAAATAGTCGTGCCATAGTTTTTTTACGTTCGCTCGGATACAGCACGCTTCCGTCAGTCGCAATCGTAATCAAGGCATCATTTGCGCCAAGATTAAGCAACTTTGCGGTTTTGATTGCTGCAACAATATTGCATATTGCTGAAAAACCAAAGTGTGTAAGTGTTTCAACGAGTTCAGGGGTGAAACCTTTGGTCTCGATCAAAAACTTCTGCCCCTCTGGAGAATTGAAAACAACATCTAACTCATCTGTGACATGGTCGGAGACTGCCACGACAACATCTGTGTTTGTGATGTTTTGAATCAGTGGAATGTGCTTGTCGCCGATTCCCTGAATGTTGTGCTCACCAAAACCATTCTCGAGCATCGTTGGGCATTCGAGCGCCTCAACAGCCACGATTTTTGTTCCGTAGAGATCTTTGAGACGATCACCTGCAGCGATTGTTCCACCGGATCCTGTGGCTGACGTAAATGCAGCCAATCGAATATCGGCAAAGCCGTTGGCTTTGACATGTTCAAAGACATGAGCAAGAGCACGCCCTGTGACTTCGTAGTGTCCGAGATGATTACCGAATTCACAAAATTGATTCAGAATGAAATTTCCGGGGTCCTTCGCCATTTCATTACATGCGTCATAGATTTCCTTGACATTGCTCTCGGTGCCGGCCGTGCGCACGATGTCAGAAGGATCAACTACCCATTTGTCAAGCCAGTCAAAACGTTCTTGTGACATGCCTGCCGGGAGAACCGCAACTCCGCGCGAACCCATGAGCGTGCTGATAGCAATACCACCGCGGGCATAGTTGCCAGTTGATGGCCACACGGCGCGATGGCGAGTGGGGTCAAACTGCCCGGTAATCACCCTGGGAGTAAAACATGAATACGCAGCAAGAACTTTGTGCGCTGTAATCATCGGGAACCGATCGCCAAACATCACGATGATGGGGCTGTCGACTCCAGTGAGCGACGGTGGCAATACAACATGCGCCGGAACATCGACACGATTTCCGTCCATGTCGTTGTACCAATGCACTCTGAACAAGTTGCGGGGGTCGGCCGCGTCTTTGTCTACACCTTGAACGATTGATGCAGGGATTCGCGACGGATCCGCAAGTTCACCAAATGTGGGCAGAACGATGTGTTGTTGAGCGAAGCGTTGCACACTGTTTTCAAGAGACTCTGCGTCCACCACGCGATCTGCAAGCCCAAGTTGATCCTCTAGAACCCCTGAATCAAGTTCGTCATGCAGCGTTGTAGATGTCATACCCTGCATTCTGCCAGCATTGGCATCTAGAAGGGACACTTTGCGCGTTGCAGTTGGCTTGTGTTGCGCCTGTACCCTGTGGTGTCTTGCCGGCGTGGCCCAATTGGCAGAGGCACCAGGTTTAGGACCTGGGTGTTGTGGGTTCGAGTCCCACCGCCGGCACTATGAACATCGCTGATTTGCCGACCCCTGCGGTCGTCATCGATGCAGCAATTCTGCGCAACAACATCACGCACATGGCAACGCTGCACCCTGCAACTGCATTGCGCCCGCATGTCAAAGCGCACAAGTGCACATCATTGGCGCGACTTCAACAAGACGCAGGTCACACCGCGTTTACGTGTGCAACCCCGCGTGAAGTCATCGGAATGGCTTCTGCTGGAGTGGGTGCCGATCTCTTGTTGGCAAATGAAGTTCTCGATCCCCAACGGCTCGCACAAATGGCTCGCGCACAAGACACCACTCGCGTAACTGTTGCCGTTGACTCACAAGACACTGTTCGCGCTGCCGCTCGAGCAGGCATCGCCAATGTTTTGATCGACATCAATGTTGGTTTGCCACGCTGTGGTTGCTCAGTCGACGACGCACCGCGACTTGCTGATTTAGCACGCTCATTAGGCGTAGAGGTTCGCGGAGTAATGGGCTATGAAGGTCATCTCATGATGGTTGCTGACAAACAAGAACGCCGAGACAAAGTGCACGAGGCGATGCAGATCCTTGCTGACGCAAGTTTGCGTGTTGGTGGAGACATCGTGTCGGCCGGTGGCACCGGAACATTTGATATGTACGACGGCACCGTTGTGAATGAAGTCCAAACTGGCAGCTATGCGCTCATGGACACGTATTACTCCCAACTTGGATTACCTTTTCACCAAGCAATGTGGGTGCTTGGCACCGTGATTTCAGTGAGTCCTGAATGGGCAGTTGTTGATGTTGGTCTCAAAGCTCTTGGCATGGACCACGGCGACCCGAGCATTGATCAACACAAGGTGTGGTTCTGCTCCGATGAGCACATCACATTTTCGCCATCAGACAGAGTCAGTTTCCCGAGCATCGGTGATCAGATTCGAGTCACACCCGGTCACATCGACCCCACAATGTCAATGCATTCCACCGCATTTGTTATTGACGGTGATGCCGTGATCGACCAATGGCCAATCGACCTACGGGGTTGGTAATAGTTCTCGCAAGGCAACTACCGCACGTGCCCTGTGAGACATTGCATTTTTTTCGTCGCTTGAGAGTTCTGCAAATGTACGACCATCACCGTCGTTGGGAATAAACACCGAGTCATAACCAAATCCGTTATCGCCGCGCTCTGTTAAAGCAATTGTTCCGTTACATGTTCCATCGGCGTGAATCACAGTTCCGTCAGCACGAACAATCGCCAACACAGTACGAAATCGCGCCGACCTGTTGACGATTCCATCAAGGCGCTCCAGCAATAACGCACGGTTGCGCGCATCACTCTGTGGTTCTCCGGCAAATCGAGCACTCCACACCCCGGGAGCACCATCGAGAGCATCTACTTCTAAACCGGTGTCATCAGCAATAGCGTCAGCGTGAGCAAAAGCCGCAACAGCCTCTGCCTTGATGACAGCATTTTCCAAGAGTGTTGAACCGGTCTCGTGTACTTCACCTAGTTCTGCAGGTCGTGGCACGAGATGCACAATGTCTGTCAGCAGTGCATTCATTTCTTCTACCTTGTGCACGTTTGCTGATGCGCACACCAACACCATGAGTGGTTGTGTCACTGTTTACGAAAAAGTTCTGCCCGCCGAGGCGGAGCGACTGCCATTAACTGCGCTTGCAAGTCAAAGATGTGCTCTAATCCTGCTGATGCCAGACCGAGCAAAGAATCTAATTCGCTGCGAGAAAACGCCATTCCTTCTGCTGTGCCTTGTACCTCAACAAAACGTGGCTCTGCTCCGGTCATTGACTTGAGCATCACAACGTTCATGTCAACCTCGGCAGAACTGTCTTCGACGTACGGAAGATCAAGCACAGGGACACCCGAACAGATTCCGACGGAGATTGCAGCGCAATATGAATGCAGTGGATTGGCAGCGATGCGGCCATTTTGAATGAGGCGCGTCACGGCATCGTGCAGTGCCAAGAATCCGCCACAAATACTTGCAGTGCGTGTTCCGCCATCTGCTTGCAACACATCACAGTCCACGAGCAACTGCCGCTCGCCCAACACCGACATGTCACATGCAGCCCGCAATGACCGACCAATGAGCCGCTGAATTTCAACGGTTCGGCCACTCTGCTTGCCTTTTGCTGCTTCTCGATCGACTCGCTCAGGAGACGAGCCTGGCAACATCGAATATTCAGCGCTCACCCAACCCTTGCCACTTCCTTTCATCCAGCGCGGTACGTCTTCGTCAATGGACGCAGTGCACAACACGCGTGTCTTACCAAAACTCACCAGCACACTTCCTGCTGACATCTCCGTAAAATCACGCTCAAATGTCATTGGGCGCAATTGATCGTTTGCTCTTCCGTCGGGGCGTGTCATGTTGTTATTCCTCCAGTTGTCCATTGTTGTGCATTCGCAAGTTCGGGACCAAGTAATCGTCTGCCTAGATCGGCAAACCATTGCACATCCCCAGAAGACAAGAACTGATGTATGCCCGTGCGCCCTGTTTCTTGACGACTATTTGCTTTGGTCAATAAGGCCGCCAGTGCGAACGCTGTTTCATCACCACTGCTCACAAGAACTACGTCTGGTCCCATGACGTCGGCGATCACTCGCGACAGATATGGATAATGCGTACACCCCAACAGCAAAGCATCTACTCCGGCGTCTCGAACGGGGGCCAAAAGTGCCTCAGCCAAAATTGCAACTTCATCTCCAGACGTTGTGCCGCGTTCGACAAATTCGACAAATCCAGGGCACGCAGTCGCCGTGAGTTGCAGTGCTGGATCAGCCTGTGCCAACGCGCGTTGATATGCACCTGATGCAATAGTGCCAACTGTTCCGATGACTCCGACTTTTTTATTTCGAGTCGTCAAAGACAGTGCGTGCGCGCCTGGCTCGATGACGCTAATGATCGGAACAGGAAGTTCTGCTGCGAGTTCTTCAAACGCAACCGATGCCGCTGTATTACAGGCAATGACAATCGCCTTGACGTCAAAATCACGCACCAGACTCCAGGCCAGTTCGTGGGCGTATCCACGTACTTCTGCTGCTGGTTTTGGACCATACGGATACCGACCAGTGTCTCCGATGTACACCAGATCTTCTGCTGGTAGTAGATCAATAACGGCACGAGCAACCGTGAGTCCACCAAAACCTGAATCGAACATGCCGATTGGGCGCGTTACACCAGAAGCCATCACATCAGGCTACGCCAATAGAGCTATTTAGAAGTAGATGATCTTTTCAGCGTTTTGTTCGGCTACATCAAGGTCTTCTGTGTATGCGCCTGTCGAGAGATACTTCCAGCCACCATCACACACGATAAATACGATGGTTCCTTCTTCTATTTCACTCGCTACTTTGACCGCGCCAGCGAGTGATGCACCTGCTGAGATGCCAGAAAAGATTCCGCACTCCTGCACAAGACGCCTTGTCCACTCAATTGATTCGCGTGGACGCACAACTCGTTTGCGATCAAGCAGATCGCGTCCGTGCCAGTTGTCAAATACTGGTGGAATGTATCCGTCATCAAGGTTGCGCAAACCTTCTACTTGTTCGCCAAGTGGAGGTTCTACTGCAATGACTTTGATGTCTGGATTTTGTTCTTTGAGATAACGTCCGACTCCCATGAGGGTTCCGCTCGTGCCAAGACCCGCGACAAAGTGCGTGATCTCTGGGCAGTCTCTGAAAATTTCTGGACCAGTTGTTTCGTAGTGCGCGCGAGGATTTGCGTCGTTGGCGTACTGATACAAGAAGCACCATTCTGGGTGTTGCTCTGCAAGTTCTTGCGCGCGATGAACTGCGCCGTTAGAGCCTTCTTTGCCTGGCGTAAAAATAATGTCAGCACCAAACACCTCGAGCATCTGACGACGTTCGATACTCACTGAAGTTGGCATCACGATGGTGATGGGATACCCCTTCATCTTGGCAATGGCGGCGAGAGCGATTCCGGTGTTGCCAGATGACGGCTCAATGATTCGTTGTCCGGGCACAAGCCGACCAGATTTTTCTGCGTCCAAGATCATTGCCTTTGCAATGCGATCTTTGACTGAGCCAAAAGGATTTTGATTTTCTAATTTGGCGACAATGCGTACATTTGGATTAGGTGACAACACCGAGACATCAACGAGTGGCGTATTGCCGATCAGATCGAGTGCGCCCTGCAACACAAACACTGAACCACCGCGGCGATGGAGGTCTGCGATTGACATTGTGGGCACTTTCTGGTCTCGGGCTAATCCCGACGAATCCTGTCATAATTGTAACCCTTTAACGGGCGCTTGCCTAGACGGGAACCAGAGTTTCTTCAGCAATTGTGCCGTTCACGAGCCGATAACTGCGGGTTTCGGGCAAGCCGCGCTTGAGGCTGACGATGATGTAGGACCATTCTGGGTCCGGAGCTTGCGCCACATCAGTCGGGCTGGGGTACGGCTCAGAATGGGTGTGACTGTGCACCACGCCGATGATCTCTAGGCCATCTGCCTCTGCGGCGCGCTCGGCAACAAGATGCTCCTTGGCATCAATTGTGTAAATACGAGCACTCGCGGCCACATTTGTGGTGGGCACAAAACGCACCGCGCGTCGCGCCGTGGCATCCCCCACCAAGAGCCCACACGCCTCATATGGGTAACAGTCATAGGCATGGGCGATCATTTGCCTGAGGGCAAGTGTTGGGACATGAAGTTCGCCGCGAAGGAATGCACCTGACATAGACACCACAGGCTACCTGTACGCTCCGTTTGCTCTATGACTACAACACCCGACACCGTATTAGCGAGCAATCGCAAAGCACGCCACGACTACAGCATCCTGGATGTCGTCGAGGCCGGAATTGTGCTGCTCGGAAGCGAAGTCAAAAGCCTTCGTTCTGGACAGGTACAAATCGTCGACGCCTACGCGCGGGTGCTTGACCACGAGATATGGCTTGATGGAGTGCATATTCCGCCATATCGATTTGCTGTTGGAACGGGCGCTCACGACCCAGATCGTTCTCGCAAATTGTTACTCAATCGTTCAGAAATTGATCGTCTTGGGGAGCGCATTGCGCGCGAGCGCTTGTCGCTTGTGCCACTCTCGCTTCGTTTAGTAGGCGGACGAGTCAAGGTAGAACTTGCGCTTGCAAAAGGACGCAAGGCTCCCGATAAGCGCAATGCAATTGCCGAGCGCGATTCGCAGCGGGAGATGCAAAAAGCTCTTGGTCGTCAACGCAAAGGCATGATTTAGCCAAAACCAGTTGCGCGCAACACACATTCAGGCATGAAACACTCCACGGGCATGCTGCAAGCATGCTATCTTCTAGATATGCCTGCCATTCAAGTCAAGAACGTCCCCCAAGAACTTCATAATCAACTTCGCCACATCGCTGAATTACAAAAATGCGGTATTGGTGATGTCATCCTTGAAGCAATCACGCGAGATCTTCGTCGTCGATCACACACTCAGTGGCTTGACGAGGTGTTGGCACACCCCACCGGACTGAATTCGACAGCACAAGAACGTCAATCTTTCATTGATGAACTGCGCAACGAAAGAGATGCGCCTTGAAAACGGTGGATGCGTCTTCACTCATCAACTTGCTGGTGTTCCCCGAAGATTTCAGCAGCCATCGAGACGTCTTGGACGACGATCTCATTGCCCCCGCCATTCTGGTTCCCGAATTCCTCAATGGAATTCGAAAACTCACCCTCACAAAGCGCATTTCGACCAACCTGGCGCATCGCATCGTGACTCGATTTGAAGGGCTGCAGGTTGAGTTATTCACAATGTCTGCGTATCGGCGCGAGTTGTGGACAATGACCAAGAATCTGTCGCCCTATGACGCAACCTATGTCCTTCTCGCTCAGAAATCCCATACGCCCCTCATTACCTCTGATTTACGGATGGCAAAGGCGGCAAAACGCAACACCGAGGTCATCCTTCTGGAATAGCGCGGAATATTCCATGCTCCCCTGGCTACACTGAAGGTCTCACCAAAAACATTGGGGCTGACAGGTTTCGACACCAGTTTCGTTGTTCGTACGTGCGACCCGAATTGCTCAGATTCGTTAAACGGGGCAAAAAACAGAATTGCCAACGAGCAGTTCGCTCTCGCCGCCTAATTCATTAGGTAGTTGAGAGACATCGTGACCAGCAATGGCGCACGGGGCCAATTCATCGCAGCCCGGCAACAGAAGCGAAGGATGACGGCGAGAAAGAACGCTGACGTTGGGCAAGACCAATGACTTGTCGGAAAGACGACACGCGGTTTTCGTAAGAAGACAATCGACCCGTCGATGATGTTGCGTCAGCATTACAACGGGGATGGTCGTATCACTGGCAAATAGCGTCTGATGGACGGGGGTTCGATTCCCCCCAGCTCCACCATTTGTGATCACACGCCCTGGGCGTGTTGGTTCAACCATGCTCTTTGCTGCTCATTGCACATCGCTCAACAGAAACGTTCTCTGTAGAGTTTTGTAGAGGGGTCTCTAGATGAAATGGGTGACATGGGATCAAGCAACGATCTCTGCGCTTATCTGCGGCGTCACTGCACTCCTGCTTCGAAAACTCCCGCAGACTCGTTCGCGGGTCTTCATCATTGCGGCG
>CANLAH010000066.1 GCA_947488685.1 Acidimicrobiaceae bacterium
TGATTTGCAAAACGTCAATACTTGCTTCGTCATTGCCCTCAAGAAAACGCGTCACGCCCACAACGGTGCGGTCGCCAGCGTTCAGCATCTTTTCTTGAATGTAGGCAGAGTCAGCAATGCGCCCCTGAAACCAGTTGTCTTCAATCCCCTGAATAACTCCTTCGAGCATTGATCCAGCACCCAACGTATCGATCGTGGCAAAAATCGCTTCTGCTTGGCGTTCCATCTCGTCTGTCAAAGACTCAACAAACCACGAACCGCCAAGTGGGTCTGCCACATTTGTAACATTTGTTTCATACGCCAAGACTTGTTGCGTGCGCAAAGCAATACGCGCCGCCTTCTCTGTTGGTAACGCAAGGGCTTCATCCATTGAGTTTGTGTGCAGACTTTGTGTGCCACCCAAGACCCCAGCTAACGCTTCGATTGCAGTTCGCACGATATTGACCTCTGGCTGCTGCGCGGTGAGAGAAACTCCGGCTGTCTGCGTATGGAAACGTAACTGCATCGAGCGCTCCGATGTTGCGCCATAGCGTTCTTTGGTCCAACGCGCCCAGATTCGTCGTGCTGCGCGATACTTCGCAATTTCTTCAAAAAAGTCAATATGTGCATTGAAGAAAAATGACAGGCGTGGCGCAAAAGCATCAATGGGCAACCCGGCTTGCATCGCAAGCTCAATATAGGCAAAACCATTGGCCAGCGTAAATGCCAGTTCCTCGGCAGCAGTCGCTCCTGCTTCGCGGATGTGGTACCCAGAGATTGAAATTGAGTGCCAACGTGGCATCTCGTTTGTAGCAAATGCGATCGTGTCACGTACTAAACGCATGCTGTGACGTGGAGGAAACACAAATTCTTTTTGCGCTTGGTATTCCTTCAAGATGTCGTTTTGAAGTGTTCCGCCCAACTTTGCACGCGGGACTCCTGCTCGCTCTGCCTGAGCAATAAACATGGCAAAAATCACTGCAGCAGGAGAATTGATTGTCATTGAGGTCGTGATCTCTGAAAGATCGATTCCGTCATACAGATCTTCCATGTCTGCCAACGTGTCGATGGCAACACCACATCGACCAACTTCTCCGTCGCTCATCTCATGATCAGAGTCGAGCCCAAGCAGAGTTGGCATATCAAATGCCGTCGACAGGCCGTCGCCACCAGCACGAATGATTTCTTTAAACCGCCAGTTCGTGTCTTGGGCAGTGCCAAAGCCGGCAAACATGCGCATTGTCCAAAGTTTGGAACGATACATCGAGGCGTATGGTCCGCGCGTGTACGGATACACGCCGGGTTGCTCTGCATCATCTGGTCCGTACACCGGATCGAGCGCAATTCCGGACATCGTGGTGAAGGGTTCGTCGCGAACCTTGCTCGCGGCAAACGCTGCTTCCCATTCTTTGCGCGGATTCATTTCTGCTGCCATCTGCGATTCCTTACTTTTTGCTGCGACCAAGAATCGCCCAAGCAGTTGGAGCGATTGCACCTGCAACAAGCATCTTCAAGAGGTCACCGACAAGAAATGGTGTCACGCCATAAGCAATTGCGTTGGCGTCCCCGGTAGCAATTGGAATATGCATGTGATGTGCAAGCCATCCAGCACCAAAAATATAAATCACAACAGTTCCCATTGCCATCGCTGAAAAAGACGAGGCGTAATTGTGGGCCCCGCGCATCTCGGACAAATATCCAATCAGCGCTGCCGCCAGAATAAATCCGACGAGGTATCCCATCGTTGATCCAGTTCCGGCCGACCACCCACCGTCTCCGCCAGAATAAAACGGAAGTCCGATGAGCCCCATCGCCCAGTACACACCCTGCGACAGAGCACCACGTCGCCATCCCAACACGCTTCCGCTCACCAAGACAGCGAATGTCTGTCCAGTCATAGGAACAGGCGTAAAGCCAAGATGAATCGTGATCTGTGCGGCCAAGGCAGTGAACAGTGCAAAACCAACTACTAAGACCGCATCACGGCTGATAGCGCGAGAACGAACGGTCGGCACTGCAATAAGATCAACAAGAACTGCTGGAGAGGTGGTAGTCATGGGGTTCAGACTACTACCGTGGCACGAATGAATACAGAGTCCGATGCCATCCTTCTGCCATGGTGGAAAAATCCCGCAAATATCCTCATTGGGGTCGTTGTAGTGGCAATTTTTCTCGGCTCTGTGGGCTATTCCGTCGGCAACCGCGCCGGACGCGTCCAGCACAATTCCGTCGATGTCGGCTTCTTGCAAGATATGCGTATCCACCACGAACAAGCAGTAGCCATGGCCTCCGTGTATCTCGATATTTGGACAGACGGCAATTCAGTAGAGCGCACCATTGCTCGTGAAATTCAGTTTGACCAATCTTTTGAATCAGGGCGAATGGTGCAACTCTTGCGCATTTTTGGAGCATCCGAAGTCAACGAAACAGATCAGGCGATGACATGGATGAACCATACACACGATGCGATGTCATCGATGCATGATCCAGTGCCACTTGAGCGCATGCCGGGACTCGCCACTGACGAACAATTGCAAGAGTTGCGCAGGGCAAAGGGTGTCGAGGCCGACAAGTTATTTGCCCAACTGATGATTGCCCATCACAACGGTGGACTCGACATGGCGGAGTATGCAGTTGAGCACGGCAAAAATAATGAGGTGCTCGGCCTTGCGGCCGCAATAGTTGCTGCTCAAACGAGTGAACTCGTCGAACTCAATCGGATACTCTCATCCTTGTGACCGAGTCATCTGGCGTTATTGGCGCACTCGATATCGGAACAAATAGTTTCCATCTGGTAATCGCTCGTGCAACCCACTCGGGCTTCGAAGTAATTGCACGAGAAAAAGAAATGGTCCGACTTGGCGAAGGCTCCGGCGACATGAAACTGCTAAGCCCAGAAGCAATTGAGCGTGGTGTCATTGCACTTCGCAACATGCGACGAATAGCAGATGTCCACGGAGCAGAACTGCGAGCTATCGCCACAAGTGCCGTTCGGGAAGCCAGAAACGCGGATGTCTTTATAGATCGTGCGCTCAAGGAAGCATCCATTGTTGTTGAAGTCATCTCGGGAGTAGAAGAAGCTCGGCTCATCCACTTGGGCGTCATGCAGGCGATTCCACTCATGGATACTCGTTCGATTGTTATTGACATCGGTGGGGGCAGCACGGAGGTTGTCATTGCCGATGGACTATCGCAGCATTTTGTTCGAAGTTTTAAACTCGGGGCAATTCGTTTGACGACTCGATTTTTCTCTTCGAATTCACTACACCCGTCTGCAACATCTGCGTGTCGTAAATTTCTACATTCAACTCTGGCCCCATCACGCAAAGAGATCGTTCAATTAGCCCCCAAAATTGCAGTTGTTTCATCCGGAACGGCGGAAGCCCTTGCAAGCATGGTGAGAATTTTGCGGGATGAATCTGAGCCAAAATCAATGAACGGCTTCAAATTTACGATAAAAGAACTAGAGGTTGTCGTCGATCTTCTGGCTCAATCTCCAACAGTTGAGATGCGACGCCAATTACGAGGTGTCGACGCCTCTCGCGCAGACATTATCTTGGCGGGTGCTCTTATTTTGGATGCGATTGCCCACGAGTTTGAATTACAGAATTTTATTTTTAGTGATTTCGCTTTGCGCGAGGGAATAATTCTCGATACTTTGCAGCGAACAGAACAATTAGACCATCAACATCTGCATCAGGTTTCTTTAAACAGCGTGATGGGACTTGTTGAACGTTGTGATGACGACGTTGCGCACAGTAAAAACGTCGCGAGACTCGCGCTTGAACTCTACGATTCGCTCGAAAAGGAATACGATTTCAGTCCTGAGTGGCGGGTTCTTTTAGAGGCCGCATCCTTGCTCGCCAATGTCGGACTCATCGTCTCGCACAGCAAACACCACCTGCACTCGTATTACGTCATCAGAAACTCAGATCTCGTCGGATTCACTGATCATGAAATCGAACTCGTTGCGCTGATTGCTCGATACCACCGAAAGGGTCCACCAAAATCCTCGCACAACGAATTTGCCAAACTTTCTGAGACAGAACAGCAACTCATCATATTTTTGGCTGGCATCTTGCGCGTTGCTATTGGTCTTGATCGTTCACATGATGGACGAGTCACACGCCTTGACGTCGAGATCAAAAAAAGTTCAGTAGATATCACTGTCAACACTTCTATGTCTCAGATAGATGCACTCGAAATGAACTTATACGCAGCGCGCGAGCGTCAAGAACTGCTCGAGACAGCACTTGGCGTACCCATCATGTTTGCGGCTGGCTCAGACGATTAACCAACAACTGTTGTCGTAGTGATTGCGACAACAGGAATCGTAGTAGTAGATGGTCTTACTGGAGGTCGCACAATTGTCGTTGACGTTGTAGACGTGCTAGTTGTTGTGGAGGTACTTGACGTAGACGACGTTGTTGTCGTGTATTCAGGCCATGGACGATTGAAATACGGTGCCGGAGATCCGTAGGCTTCGGGCTCTTTGATGCCATCAAACACAAATACTCTGTCGCTGTATTGCACCATCGCCGGAAAATATTCAGAGATAAAAATAGGGATACGAATACACCCATGTGACGCTGGATATTTTGGCACTTGCATCGCACCGTGAATTGCGATGCCGTAGTTGAAATACACGGGATTCCACATTGTTCCGAGTTGACTCTCACGCAGACCATTTTTACGCATGTAAAAGGCATAGACGCCTCCTGGGGTGATTGATTTACCGCAAGCGCCATCAGTTATCCGTCCGACTCCCGTGTTTCCTTCTTCGCCCGGGTCGATGACAACTTCTTCGCACCAATCAAGATTCGATCCAGAAGAAATATGAGTAATTAGTATCGGCGCGTCATTCTTGAAGACCACCATCGCTTGTTCTGGCAAATAAATCTCAACATGTGTTGGCGATGTCTCAGTTCTGCGCGGAGTAATCACAACCGACCCACGCATTGTGTCCCACAATATGGGCGTGACAAAGTCAGTAATCGTGTCGCGAGTCATCTTCATAACAAGTGCCTGAAACGCCCAGATGGCCGTAATGGTGTCACCTCCATAAACGCCGTCAATAGGACCTGGATCGAAATGCAAATCTTTAAGTCTCTGTTGCACTCGACGCACATCTTGACCACGCATTCCCTTTTTTAGAGTGCGTGTGAGTACAGCATTGGTGATGTCGACACCCGACACAGTGGTCGATGTTGCAGGCAACGTTGTGGTTGCAATCGGAGTCTCAGATTGGCGCGAGACCGTGACGATTCCGATCACTATTCCCAAGATCGCCAAAGTCACGAGAGAGGAGCGCCATTGCGCCCACCACGACACGTGTACGGCAGGCGTCAATGAGTCCTGGTCGCGTGGGGGGAAAGCATCATCTGGCGAGTTCACAACACCGAAACGCTACCAACGGGAGTGCCTTCAGGCTATCCGTGCTACTGAACAGGCGAAATATTACGGATCTCCTTGCGCAAAGTTCGGGCTTCTTTGAGAATCTTTCGAATGACCGCAGGTGAACTGAGCGTGGATACTCCCCTCGTGCGCGGAAAATAATCGACCCCAAATTGCACCACGGTGAATCCCAATTTTTGGGCCCGAACAACAAGTTCGGCATCGATAAAAGAACCTTCGCTTTTGAGTTCGATGTGTTCAAAAATGCGCGTTCGGCATAACTTGAATGCGAAATTGATATCTCTCATTCGGGTACCAAATAGCACGCGGACCAACATGTTGTACAGCGCAGAGTACACCGTGCGCACGTATCCTTCGCCGGTGCGGTCAAACCGATACGCACTCACCACGTCTGCATCGTAATACCGCAACAGTCGCACAGCCTTGTGAACATCGTGCATGTCAAACGGAAGATCAGCATCGGTATACAACACAAGATCACCGGTGGCTGCTGCATAACCAGACTTCATCGACCCGCCCAATTTTCTGTTCTGAGCATGGTGCACAACTCGAACACGGGGATCCGCGGCGGCGGCGGCATCGGCGAGTTCGCCGGTGCGATCTGTTGATGCATCATTGACAATGATGAGTTCGTAGTCGGCGATATCACCCTGCTGTATCAGTTCTTCACACTCTTCACGAGCGGCATCAAGAGCCCGAACGAGATAATCCTGTTCGTTCCACATCGGGAAAAACACCGACAACTTGGAAAATTTTGCATGGTCCACGAACAAGACATTAGTAGTGATCTGCAAATTATGCTGTACGGTTTGAGTCGTGAATCAGACCGCTAAAGACTCTCGCCGGGTCCTCGCATCGGGGTGGGCCGTCGTCGGAACCGCCACCTGGGTTGCCACTCTGTTCGCCGTGGTCGCAATTGCTATTTCATCTCGAACAATTAGTCGACCGCCATGGTGGCTTGGTCCAAGCACCGATCCTGCAACACCCTTTGCTCTCATCATCTTGGCGATCGTTATCACTTTCACCGGGGTGACGTATCTTGGCTCGTACTCCGTTGCCCCGTGGATAGGTGTGTTTTCCAGTGGGTTCTTGGGGATCTATGCCGTCGTCGATCTTGGCTCCACCATTGGAGTCGCCGTCGCTCAAATCGTCGTTGCCGTTGCCGCTCTCGCGGGCTCTCTTGCCACCTTCGCTGGACTTCATCGGGCAACCCCGTAATAGACCACCGTCTGACTGCTGTCACTGGATACCGTTAGACCCATGTCCAAAGTGCTCTCATCGCTCCCTGTGGGCGAACGCGTCGGAATTGCATTCTCTGGAGGCCTTGACACGTCTGCTGCTGTCGCATGGATGCGCCAACGAGGTGCCTTGCCATGTTGCTATACCGCAGACCTGGGACAACCCGACGAACCAGACCTAGTCGGCATTCCCGATCGTGCGCGCCAATACGGAGCAGACATTGCGCGAGTAATTGATTGCCGCACCGAACTTGTTCACGAAGGATTAGTTGCATTGCAGTGTGGTGCATTCCATATCGCAACTGCGGGTCGAACCTATTTCAATACAACGCCTCTTGGTCGTGCCGTCACCGGAACGCTCCTTGTGCGTGCAATGCAAGAAGACGGTGTCGATATCTGGGGTGACGGCAGTACCTACAAAGGCAATGACATCGAACGTTTTTATCGCTACGGCCTCATGGTCAACCCAGCCTTACGTATTTATAAACCATGGCTCGACGAACAATTCGTCTCTGAACTTGGTGGTCGAACCGAGATGAGTGAGTTTCTGACGCGCCACAAACTTCCCTATCGTGCGAGCGCAGAAAAGGCGTACAGTACCGATGCCAATATTTGGGGCGCAACACATGAAGCAAAACTGCTTGAAGAACTTTCAGCCAGTATGGAAATCGTCGAACCGATTATGGGCGTGTCCCACTGGAACGAGGCAGTACACATCGCTTCAGAAGACGTCTCAATTGCTTTTCATGAGGGATACCCAATCAGTATTAATGGGCAGGGCTTCGCTACTCAGGTAGATCTTGTTCATGCTGTTAATGCAATTGGTGGTCGTCACGGAATCGGCATGAGTGACCAAATCGAGAACCGCATCATCGAAGCCAAGAGTCGTGGCATCTATGAAGCTCCGGGTCTTGCACTTCTGCATATCGCTTACGAGCGACTTGTGTCAGCAATCCACAACGAAGCAACACTTGAGAACTACCGCACAATGGGACGCAGACTTGGTCGTCTCTTGTACGAAGGTCGGTGGTTTGATCCACAATCACTGATGTTGCGCGAATCATTACTGCATTGGGTAGGAACCGCCGTCACAGGCGAAGTCACGTTACGTTTGCGCCGCGGCGAGGATTACACCGTAATGAACACGACGGGTCCACATCTCACGTACTCACCCGAACGATTGAGTATGGAAAAAGTTGATGATGCATCGTTTGGACCACTTGATCGCATCGGTCAACTCACAATGCGCAATCTTGATATCGACGACAGTCGCGCCAAACTTGATGTTTATCGGTCAGCCGGGACACTTGGCAGTGGCGGTCTTTTGTCCATTGAAGACAAACGCTGAATAACGCCAGCCAATAACATCGCCCGCGGAACCATCGTGGCAACGACAACATGTTCGCTGTCGGCATGTGCTCCCCCACCCACTGCCCCCAGTCCGTCCAGAGTTTGCACGCCCACGGCAGCCGTGAAATTGCCATCTGAGCCTCCGCCAACTTCGACCCCGACGATGTCGGGCATCTGCATCTCGTGAGCAACTTGTTGCGCAATCGCAAAAAGATCCGTTGCTGACGACGAATGCATCGGCGGGCGATTCATTCCGCCCGTGACAAGCAAAGTGGCTCCCTTGTAATTCGAAGTCAGTTCACGCATCTCTGTTTCGACACGTACTTTTTCTGAAGGAGTCTTGACCCGCACATCAAGCATGCATGTTGCAGATGCAGGAACAACGTTGTCTGCAGTGCCAGCAGATGCGATTGTCGGTGTCACTGTGGTTCCGGCTTCTGGGCGTGCGATTGCAACTACTCGCGGCAACAACTCTGACAATGCCAAGAGCGCATTCACGCCTTTTTCTGGCTCAAGTCCAGCGTGCGACGCTTTGCCTTGTAACGAAAGTTCAAAGTTTCCGGTTCCTTTGCGTCCGATCTTTAGTGCACCACCGTCAGCACTGGGCTCAAGCACTAAAACAGCACCCGCGTGTAACGCGCGTTGTTGTAAAAGTTCTCGCGAATGACGTGACCCGATCTCTTCGTCCGCCGTAATGAGCATCTCGACCGCGCTGATGTCTGCAAGAGAGCCCAATGCATGAATGGCCTGCACGATGCCGGCCTTCATATCAAAAACTCCAGGTCCAGTCGCGTGACCATCGCTCACCTTAAAAGGTCGTTGCGTTGTTGTGCCAGCGGGATGCACGGTGTCGTGATGTCCCAATATTAAAACTCGCGCATTTGGTCCGCCTACCCAATGAAGATGCGGACCGACATCAGATTCGACAATTGTGGGGGCAATACCTGTCACGCGCGTCATGATCGACGCCAACAACGCTGCATGAATATTGAGTCGCTCGATATCACGAGATGGTGATTCGGCATTGACCAACACTTCGAGATCAGCAAGCATCTGTTCGGCAGAAATTGTTTGTGCGATCTTGTCCATTGCCTATACACCGTAGTAGTGGTGCCTTGCGATTGCTCGTACAGATAAAGCAATTGTCAACCGTTGTGCCCGGAGTGGGAATTGAACCCACAAGAAGTTGCCTTCCGGGGGGTTTAAGCCCCCTGCGTCTGCCAGTTCCGCCATCCGGGCAAAGAACATGAAGTGTCAGGCTACGCGCGAGACCGTGCGCTCACCTACATCGCCAGCCTGAGAAGTTGACTGGGCCTGAACGGTAAAACTGAGCATGACACGCCACAGTTCGGCGCGAAGTCGGTCTGCCTCAGGCGCGACAAGTGCATTCAGCACGATGACACCCTCGATCATGTCGGCGATAGACGCCGTAAAGGGCCTACCAGCAACCCGTACCGCCACAATGCCGCCCGTGCCGTCTGTTGTGCGTCGGATTGCACGGTCAAACCCAATTGTGCGTGGAGGACTGCGAAAGCCCGGCGTGACCAAGCCCTGAGATGCAAGATGCTGTGACAACACTCGTGCTGCTGAAGCAAATTTGGCTGTCAGCGGCGTTGTCATGTGACCATACTGTCAAAGGGGTGTGGCGCAGTCAGAGTTGCTGGCGTGGGCTCGTGCAACACATACCTCGTAGTCTGCGGAGATGTCTGAGGACCCGCTTAATCCACTTCAGCAAGAGGTCATGGACTCGCTCAAAATCCCTGACGACTGGACACCACTTCCGGCGACAGTTGTGACTGACGTAGAAGCACAAT
>CANLAH010000067.1 GCA_947488685.1 Acidimicrobiaceae bacterium
ACTGTTTCGGACATCTTGAATGTATTGCTCAATCTCGGTCATCCGATCTCACCTCGAATACCAGTGTCAAATGATCGTCCTGCGGTTCCAAATCCTCGTCCAGCACGTTGTCCAGAAGAATATGCTTTTCCCTTGCCTGCTGAGTTATATCGCGTGACAAGACGTGGCACTTGTGCGCGCATTTCATTGTTAGCGCGGGTCATGCGGTCTGCCAGCACGAGACCAGCACCAGCAGTCTCAGAGATGAACTCTGTGCGCATTGTCGCGAGTGCATCTTCAACGCCAACACGAAAACCTTTCCACCATGAGATGCGCCATGAGCGATCACCTCGCGGCAATAGTCTCGTCCCTAAGATGTCGGCTGCGGCAAAAAGCGTACGTGCCGCAAAGATGTCTGCTTCGCGTCCATACAAGACGAGAATGCATGTATCTATTTCGTCCTCGCTTCGGTAACCCGTGCAGGAGTGCTTGAGTGCAATTGCATACAGAAGGCCTAGTCGTTGCACCCGGTATTTGCCGAACACACGAACTTCTTGTACGACAACTGCGTTATCTTGCTGTGAAGGTTCACTGTCGAAGTCGTGCTCAGTAAAACCATATTTCTGCATCAATTTTGATGCCAACGCTAATGCCGTTTCGGCTTCTGGCTGGGGGGTGGTGATGTGATTAGCGCGTGCAAGGAGAGCCCGGATGGTGTCTCTGCGATTTGTCATGCGTGCCGGCTAATCAATATGTGGCCGAAAGACAGCCGGTCGCTTTTCGAGAAATGCGGCGACTGCCTCTTTGTGCTCGTCTGACTCCCAGCATTTAGTGAGCAGTCTGGTTTCTCTTCGTTGCACTTCAGTGAGATCTGATTCAACAAGGTTTTCTGTCAGCAGAGACTTAATCATCGACAGTTGTAGGTCTGGATTCGCAGCGTAACTATTGGCGACATCAAGTGCATGTTCGAGTATTTTCCCGGGCTCACATAATTGATCGACGAGTCCGATAGCAAACGCTTGTTCACCGGTAATCACTCGACCAGAGAGGAATAGATCCGATGCTCGACCAAGCCCGACGCGTGCTGCCAACAAACGTGTACTTGCAAGTTCTGGGACAAGGCCCATTTTAATAAAACCAGTTCCTAGTTTGGCCTGAGGTTCGGCGATGATTTGGTCCATCGGTAAAGACATTGTGAGTCCGACACCGATTGCAGGGCCGTTGATAGCAGCGATAATTGGCTTACATTGTCGAATCAATTGCACCCAATCAAGACCGCGTGGCAGCCCGCCCATTCCACCTGCAGTGTCGTCACCTGGATCTGTCCCGGATAGTCGTTTTTGGAACGTGTCTTGCATGTCGGCTCCAGCGCAATAGCCCCTCCCTGCTCCCGTCATAACGATGGCGCCGATTGAAGCATCGCTATTGGCAGCAGTAATGGCGTGTGCTTGTTCGGCAGACATTGTCGGGGTCCAGGCATTAAGCCGATCAGGGCGATTGAGCGTGATGATTGCGACTGCCCCACGGGTTTCGTATGTGATTTGGGTGTATTGCATCTTGCGTCCAGTCTCTTGCTTGTTATTGATTGCCTGTTGCCTGTTGCTTCATCATAGAGATTTGCTGGTGGCAGAGTCGCACGTCTGGCGTGTGTGACAATACGGTATGGGGTCTAAATCAAACTTCGAGAAACTTCTCGCCAAGCACGTTGCCGCCGGAAAACTGACGGCAGACGAAGCCAAGTTGCTCGACAATGCCCCACGATTTGGACTTGAATCACGAGAGGTCTTGTCGTATCTCGCTGGTCTCGTTGCGTTGATCGGTTTGGCGCGAATCTTCGCTGGTCCACTCTCGCACGCTTCTGCGATAGCCGCGGCAGTAGTTTTTGGCATCTTAGGTTTGGTTATCGGCGTAGGGTCATTTAAGTTACTGAGTTCGCCAACATGGAAAAGTCGTCTTGCTGAAGTATTAGAAATTATTGCCCTTATATGCGAAGCAATCGCAGTTGGAATTGCTCTCACAGAAGTGGGTGCGGCATCTGAACTCGCCGTATTTCTGACTGCAGGCGGTGTCGCTTCGTGGGCGATGGTGCGCCGGAAGCGTGCTGTTTTTTCGTCTGCAATTTTGCTTTCACCCGCGGTACTGATCTCTTCCATTGCTCTTTGCGCAGTTATTGATTTGCCTGGTACAAAAAATAGTTTGATTATTGGAGTTGCTGCAGCAGGATTGATCGCCATTGGAACGCGACCGATCAACTTGGCAGCGATCCCGCGAATTGTTGGAGCCATCACGATTGTTGGCTGCGCCATCGGTTGGTATCAAGAATTCGATGGCGTTCTCATCACACTTCTGACACTTGTAATTGCTGGCGCATATTTTGCATGGGCAATACGCACTCGTTGGTTTGTACTCGTGGCGAGCAGTGTCGCGACGGTATTTTTTGGACTCTCGTTTCTAATCGGCCACGTTGTGCATAATGAAATGATTCAAGGATTATTGATGCTGGTGGCAGGTGCCGTCACTTTGGCAGCCGTAGGCGTGTATGCCCGCAACCGCCCTAGCCAACAATTGCCTGCTGCACCAACTGCTTGAGTTCACTACGCAAAGGATGCGTACTTGACGGCAACAGTTGCGTCATCAACAACACGCTGGTGTCTTGAACTGGATCAACACTAAATGTTGTGCTTGCGGCTCCACCCCAACCGAATTCGCCGATTGATCCAGGAATCTTTGCCTTTATCGGATCAATCGTGACGCTCATGCCAAGCCCAAACCCCACGCCTTCGTTTGTTTCGGCAGATAACGGACGCCCAAACTCACTGAGGTCGACATTGCCCGGCAAGTGATTTGATGCCATGTAGCGAACCGTGCCTGGTGCCAAGAGTCGGGCACCGTCTAGTTCTCCGCCCCGACGCAACATTTCTGCAAAGCGCAAGTAGTCAGGAGCAGTTGACATCAGACCGCCGCCGCCTAACCAAGCCGCTGGTGGTCGCAGGGCAGCTTTGCCGGCAGTTTCAAGACGCATCGCCTCAAGCGATGATGGTTTGGCTCCGTATAACGCGGCTAAGCGGTGTGCTTTATCTGTCGAGACAGAGAAGGCCGTGTCGGTCATGCCGAGTGGCTCAAATATACGTGTGCGAAAAAATTCGTCAAGCGACATTCCAGAAGCAACTTCGACAACTCGACCAAGAACATCAGTTGCCATTGAATAGTTCCACTCTGTTCCGGGTTGAAAAAGTAATGGCAAGGATGCAATGCGGTCACACGTTTCTTCAAGATTAAGTTCTGTCGGAATGCCCCAGTCAAAGCCTGCATCACGATATAAGGCGTCAACTGGATGGGCCATCATGAAGCCATACGTCAGGCCACTTGTATGAGTCAGTAAATGCCAGATTTCCATTTGTTGGACAACGGGATCAAGAAAGTATTTTGCCGTTGAACCGTTCCTCCATACCTTCTGGTCAGCAAAAGATGGAATGAACTTGCTGACAGGATCTTTTAACTCAAACTTTCCTTCTTCCCATAACATCATGGCTGCGACTGCAGTAATGGGTTTTGTCATTGAGTAGATGCGCCAAATAGTGTCGGCTGTGACTGGCTCGTTTGCTTCTTTATCGCGGTGACCATAGGTAGAAAAATGGGCGAGTTCGCCATGTCGCATGACGGCGATGAGCCAGCCCGCAAGTTGCCCGTTGTCGACATAGTGGCGAAAGTGGTCATCGATTCTGTGAAGCCGAGATGCATCAAGACCAATTTCTGATGGCTTTGCGTAGATCGCTGGCGTACTCATTTGACGAACTCTTTGAATGCAGCAAAGGCACGTGGTCCGTAAACGGTGGCGGGGCCGCCATTCATTAAAATTGTGACTCCGATTACTTCTGCAACTTCTTGTTCGGTTGCGCCGGCGATTGCTGCACCGCGTGCGTGTGAGGCGATGCATCCATCGCAGTGGCTACTGATGCCGATCGCCAATGCAATCAACTCCTTTGTTTTTTTAGACAATGCACCCTCAGCGAGCGCTGCTGTGTGCAAGCCACCAAAGCCGTCGTAGACGGTAGGTATCAGCGCGCGGAGTTCGCGGCCCATCGGGGCGAGTTCGGCTAGAACACCTCGACCAGGACTAGCGGGGGACGGGGTATGGACGTGATCTGGAGTCTGTTCGGTCATCTCCTGAGTCTGCCGTATTCTGGGGCTATCCGTGAAAAGCCTTATAAAATAAGGCTAAAAAATGGTGGTGTGACAGTATCCACACCCTGTGGACAATCCTTTGCTACAACTACAACAGGCGGTATTACACGGGCACACGTGTCCAGAGAAGGAGAAATGTTATGTACACACTTGGAGCACTTTTACTATTGTCGGTTTTACTCGGCGCGGCGACCGGAGTTATTGATTCGGTACTGGGTCTTGTTGGGGCAGACAAATTGATCAAGCAAATTCCTGTCATTGGAGCACATTGGGGACTACTAGTTGCAGTTCTGATGTGCTGGTTGACCGACGTAAATTCGATCAGTGGATGGGGCGTTGACTTCAACGAAAGATGGATGGTCATCGTGGCCAACGGAGCAATCATTTATGGCATGGGGCCGCTGAAAGATGCGGTGGTGTCAATGGTCAATAAGGGTCTGCGCGCCTAGTTCCCCTGCACCAGATTCTTTCAAAAGAGTCGTCCGACATTGGTCGGGCGGCTCTTTTGTATTTCTGGGATGACGTCACACAACCTGTGTGCTGCATGGCATACAACACACGAACCTGGGGTACCGTGCGTTTGTAATGGAGACAGTGCTCATCGTCAATACGGCAGCGACTTGCGTGATGACAGGTGTTATTTGGTTTGTGCAACGCGTGCATTATCCCTTGCTTGCCATTGTCGGAACAGAGCGAGCAATCATTGTGGCCGAGCAACACCAACGTCGAACAGGTCAAGTCGTGGCGCTACCGATGGCGCTAGAGGGAGTGACGACGCTGTTGCTTCTGCTCAATCAACCAAACGGTGTGAGCATGATTCTCCCTTGGATTGGAGCAGTGCTTTTGGCGGTTGCACTTGGATGCACTGTCACATTGTCGGTGCCCCTGCACAGTCGGATGGCCACAACTCCGTCCATCGATACTGGTGCACGACTAGTGCGAACTAACTGGCCACGAACAGTCGCGTGGACACTGCGAGCTGGAGTGTGTGTTGCGATGCTGCTTCAGATGTCGGATAGTTTCTGATGGCGTTTGTTCAACGTGAGTCTGCACCGCGAGAGGACTGTCCGACTCCGATTCGGCGTGCGGTGATGAAGCAGGGTTGGTATGACCTGGCGTATATCCATTTTCGCTATGACCCAGAGGCCGTGGCAAAAATATTGCCAGATGGGATAGATGTTGACATGCACGACGGATCGGCATGGGTGGGTTTGATTCCATTTTCGATGCGAGGTATCGGGATTCCACATCTCCCATCTATTCCGTATCTTGGTTCGTTTCCAGAAGTGAATGTACGCACCTACGTGGTGCGAGATGGTGTACCCGGTGTGTGGTTTTGTTCGCTTGACATCAATCGTCTTCTGCCAACGATTGCCGCTCGCACCACCTATCAGTTGCCGTATTGCTTTGGACGTGCCAACAATGAGCGAATTGGTGATGAATTGCACACGAGCGTGAAAAGGCGTTGGCCTCGTGGCGAAGCACACACTGATATCCGGATTCGAATTGGTGACGCAATACAAAAGCCTTCATCGCTTGAAGTTTTTTTAAGTGCTCGTTGGGGTTTGTACTCCCTCACGCGCTCTGGACGATTGCGGTATGCACCCGTGCAACACCCGCGATGGCCATTACAACATGCACAACTGGTGTCACTCGACGACTCACTCATTGAGGCTGCTGGGCTTCCAACACCAGTTGGTGAACCACACGTCATGTTTTCGCAGGGTGTTCCGGTGCGCGTCGGGCTCCCAAGATCTGTGGGCTGATACTAAAGACGCTTGCTTATGTCAGTGCAATGCGCTGAAGCAGCGGAATAAATTGGTCAAAGTGGGGGGCTAGTGGCTCAAGAGATTTTCCGGCGTCGTCCCATGTTCGCAGTTGTATTGCAGCCCCAGATTGTGGGTGTGATTCAAATCGTCGTTGCTCATCAGCACGCATTGGACCACCCTGCAAGACAAGGCTTGCGACGGATGCTTGACTCAATGTGGCGTGATATGTGGCATCTGTAGCGCAGCGCCAGCGCTTGGCTTCGACATGTAATGCAATGGGAGCAGTGACATCACTTGGAAATAATTTCGCCAATGATTGAGCACCAATTGCCTCATGCTTTGCGTCGATCTCAAAGGCCGTGGTGGCAGATCCGTTCTCAGCAAGATCAATCAGATGTCCGATGTCGTGGAGCAATGCTGCAACTATCAACTCATCAGATGCACCTGACTCTTGCGCCAATGTTGCACACTGAAGAGCGTGCGAAATTTGAGTGACGTCTTCACTGTAGAATTCGTTGCCGAAGTTTGTGTAAATATCAATGACTTCGGAGACAGAAGAAAATTGCTTCATTCGACTGGCCTGCCCTGAAAATCATTAATAAGAGAAACTTGCACCGTATTGGCAGTGTGGGGAGTTTCGCGAAATTCTTGCAGCTTTGTTTCATAGTACGCATCACGCAAGTCTCCTTCTCGAAGTGCATTAAACGTGGGGTACATCGCACGACGATCAGTGTCAGAAGTATTTGTTCCGCTGCGATGCGGAGTAAGCGAGTGGAACCACAACACATCGCCAGCACGCGCCTCAACGGGTTGCCATGTCATCTCGGCGACAGTTTGATCGGTGATGCATCCAAGATTATTTGTCGATAACAGCTTTTGATGTCGGGCATTGACAACTTCTAGACAACCATTAGCAACGAGTGAGTCATCTACAGCAATCATGCACGAGACATGAGTTTTGACAAATGGGTAAGCAGGTGCATCTTGATGCGGTGCATATCCGGCGCCACCAGACAACTTGTAGTTGATCTTTTCTTTGTATAGAACTGCTGTCTCGCCAAGTAATGCGCTTGCGATCTCGATAATTGGACCGGACGTGAGCAATGTTTTGAGATGCGAGTGAAAGGGGATGAAATTTTCTGTCCGACAGAGTCGGGGACCGTGATCTGTCATTTCTCGATAGTGCAACCAATCGCCATTGTCTGACCACGCTTGTACTTCGTCGACCCAGTGACGAATGTTGCGCATTTCAGCGACAGAAAAGGGCTGTGTCAGCAACCAGCCCTCGCGCTGATAGTGCTGTTCCTGTGTGGCGGTAATGCCCATAGAGCAAGCGTACCCAGACTCTTCCTTGTGACCTTTGATTTCTAGTGGTGATAAGTTTCAAAGTACACGGGGAAAGAAACGGGGCGAACCATGACATACGCAGGATCACGAGTTTTGTATGACGCCGATAGCCACATTATGGAGTTGCCTGATTTCTTGCGTAAATACGCCGATCCCGCTATTCGTAATGATGTTCCAGAGGTGAGTTATTCGGCATCATTGGTGACCGACGAAGAAGTCGCCATCATCATGAATCAGGGTGGGGTGCACAGTGATGAACATATTTCAGAGCAAGTTGCGATGGGCGACACTCTGATTGCTAAGTCCAAAGAGATACAGGGACTCGGCGCGTTTAATCGCGACGATCGCTCTGTGGCGATGGATATGTTGGGATTTAAGAAACAGTTAGTTTTTGCTACACACAGTTTGCGTTTGCCGTTTTCGGCAAGTTCTAAAGTAGACCCAATTTTGCGCTATGGCGCGACGCGCGCACACAATCGACACATGGCAGATTTTTGTGGCAACGATGATCGATTGATGGGTGTCGCCGCGATTCCGCTGACAGATCCAGACATGGCAATTACCGAGTTGGACTGGATCCTGTCCAACGATGCTCATGAAGCGGTATGGATTCCGCACACGCATGCAGGAGGTCGTTCGCCAGGACATGTGGAGTTCGATCCGTTTTGGGCACGCCTAGAAGAAGCGGGTATGGCTTTTGTATTGCACGTCGGTGGTGCACCGTTGCAGTCACATCCCGCGTGGGCAAATACTGGTCGTGCTGCTGTCAAAGACTGGATGGGCGGCGGCGAAAACCTGAGAGCAAAAGATTCTGCAGTGTTGCATCATGCGCCCGAGCAGTTCTTGTCAGCGATGGTGCTTGATGGAGTGTTTGAAAGATTCCCTCGTCTACGCGGAGCAAGCGTCGAATTGGGTGCTGGTTGGATGCCAGAGATGTTGGTGCGCCTTGACTGGACAGTGAGCACATTCAGTCGAGTCGATCAGTATGTTTCTCAATTCACACGCACTCCGACTGAACAATTGACGCAACAGTTTGCCGTTACACCGTATGTGTTTGAAGACGTCTCCGGTTTCATTGAGCGCTCAAATGATGAGTTGTATCTTTTTTCGAGCGATTATCCACATACCGAGGGAGGCCGTGACCCCATCGGGCGATTTGAGAAGAACCTCGGTGGCGCAACTGCACAAACGATGGAGCGTTTTCATTCTGAAAACTTTTTAAGAGTTTTTCCGCACGCAAGAGTGAAGGTCACCGCCTAGAATTAAACAATGAGTGGTTATTGGAAAAGTGTTTGGCCCGCAGAAGATGCAGGCGCGAGTCGTCAACAGATTCCGCACAAGATGGCTGGGCCAAAGCTTGGTGCACGCGTGCGACCAACCGTGGTGTCGCGAGATGTCGTAGCCGCAACTATGGTGGTGGTGCGCGGCGATGACGAGATGTACCTTTTGCGTCACACCGCTGGCGACAACGCAGTGTCATGGGTAGAACGTATTGATCCACTCACACTTGAGCCGATCGCACAATCAGTGCAGTTGGCCGGTGGCCCATTGTGGCCTGGTGGCATGGCAGTGCATGAGAACGGCTCTATATATGTGGTCTTTGGCAATCATGCCCACCGTTTGGCTCCGGACTTAACAGTGTTGGCGTCGATTACTTTGCCGCGCCTACGCCCGTACAACAGTTTTGTCATTCTTCCAAGTGGACACATCGCGACAAAAGATTTTTCAGGTCCACGCCCTGGTTCGACCGAGGCGCACACAATGGAGCCGACAGAACTTTTAATTCTCGAGCCAGAAGACCTACGAATCGTTGCACGTCTTGAGATGCCAGAACCATCCATTGCGCGCCTCTCTGCTGATGAAAATATTATTTATGTTGTCGGCACCACAAGTTTGATGCGAGCACACTGGAGCGACAATACGTTGATCTTGGACAAGCGTTTCAAGGCAGAGTATCGAACATTAGAAGGACAAACATTTGGTTGGGATGCCGTCATCGCTGCTGGCTCAGCATGGTTTCTTGACAACGGCGAGGGATCACATTTATACGCCGGAACATTTCGTGGTATCGGAGTATCGCCTGCTCCATTGCATCTCGTCCGCGTCGATTTACTGACAGGCGCCGTCAACATGGCTGAAATTTGTGGTTTGCCACAAGGCCTCATCGCGAATCCACCCGTCATTGATGAACGTCGATGCATTGCGGTTGGATACGACAGCGGCAATGGTGTCATCACTGCATTTGACTTTGACGATGACGGCTCAATGACAGTGCGCTGGACGCGTCAGCAAAACCACGCAAGTCACATGGTGTTCTATGCCGATACAGGTGAACTGGTGACGGCGGACTATCGACCTGAATCTGATGTAAAAGAGCAACTCGTTGTCTTGGACATCAAGACTGGCCTAGAAAAAACCCGCATCGACACAGCAAGTCCAATTCAAACGGTTGTGTTTCCGGCAGTCGGAGCAAACGGAGATCTTTACTGGACCAGTAC
>CANLAH010000068.1 GCA_947488685.1 Acidimicrobiaceae bacterium
CAAATTGTTGGAGACCTCTGGCTTGTCGGTGGAGGAGATCCGGTGCTATCGACTGTTGGATACCCTGCAACTGAGTCGTATCCAACACTTCATCCGACGAATATTGGCGCGCTGATAGATGCCCTGGTCGCTGCGGGCATCACCGAGATAAGCGGCAACATTGTTGGCGATGAAAGTCGATACGACACTGAGCGCTTCACCCAGTCATTGGGACTCGGTGTGCGAACAACAGAGGTTGGACCACTCGGTGCGCTTCTGCTCAATGACGGCGTAATTCTTGCTTCACCGATTAAACCCGATCAGCCAGCGCTATCTGCGGCACAAGAATTTTTGCGTTTGCTCAGTGAGCGAGGAATAGTTGTGCAAGGTAATGCAAAAGTTGGAACGGCATCTGTTGATCTACCGATTATTGCCAGCATTAATTCGGCCCCATTCAGTGCCATCGTTGAGGAAATGCTGACGAATAGCGACAACAACACTGCAGAACTGATACTCAAAGAAATCGGTTTGCAGAAACTGTCGGCAGGCACGAGGTTGGCTGGCGCACAGGTTGTGCAAACAACATTGCAAGAGATGGGTTTTGCCACTGATGGGCTTGTGATCGTTGATGGCTCCGGGCTAGACCGAGGCAACCGTGCAACGTGTGCACTACTCACATCCATTCTCGAACGAGATGGTGGCTTTGGAGTTTTGGGCAACGGTTTGGCAATTGCCGGGCAAACCGGAACGCTTCGCGATCTGCTTGCAGACACAACAGCCAGTGAGCGCCTGCATGCCAAGACCGGAACACTCACAGGAGCAAAAGCGCTCTCGGGTTACGTGGTGTATGCGCCAGAAAAGGCAGCCGTATTCACGTTGATTCTTAACGGTTCGGGGGTTTCCAACCAAGGCGAATACCGCCCGATTTGGAATAGCCTGGCCAATTCCCTTGGATCTCTGTCTGAGCATCCCAGCGTTACCGACATTGCGCCCTGACAGGCAAGGGTGAGTTCGCTCCCTCTCGCTGGTTTACTGGATATGTGAAAACAGATGGTCTTGGTGCTAGTTCGCCTCTCCGTTCAACGCTTTCTGCGGTTGAACTGTTCGAAATGGTGCGCGACTATGTCAAGCAAGAGACTCTTGATCCACTGCGCGGTGTTGGCAGGTGGCTGGCGTGGGGAATCGTGGGTGCGATTGCGCTGCTGTTTGGTGCAGTAGTGGGTTTGGTGGGTTTACTACGTTTTTTGCAAGCCGAACTGTTTACTCAACAAGATCGTCTCACTTGGGCTCCGTATTTCATTGTCATGGTCGTTGCTCTCGGTCTGATCTGGCTATCGCTCACGCGTATCGCACGCCCAAGTTTGCATCGAGAAGGATAATTGCATGTCCAGCACTACACAATCTGGCACTGATGCGCGAATCACCAAAGAAGATTTGGAATCCAAGTTTCAGTCATTGCAAGATGACTTGCAGGGTCGCGCTAGCGATAAAAAACAATCGATTATGGCCGCAGCAGCAGTCGCAAGCGCAATTGTCGTATTGATTGCATATCTGCTTGGCCGACGCGGTGGTCGAAAGCGCCGCAGCGTTGTAGAGATCCGTCGCTAGCAATCGTGTGGTACCTCAGGATCATTTGGCGCGTGGTGAAGTACATGCGCAGTAGACGCAGGCCAGTAGTTGCACGAGTGCATCTCAAAGATGATCAGTCGATCTCAATTTCTCACTCCAAAAGCAAAGGTTTTTAATTTATGGCACGCGCGTTTGCCGTTGGTGAAAAGGTTTTAATTCTGGATTCAAAGAAACGGCGTTATTTGGCGACACTGAGCGAAGGTGGACAATTTCACAGTCATTCTGGAGTGCTCGAACACAACGACATTGTTGGTAGTCAAGAAGGAACTGTCTTGACGTCGACCAAGGGTGCCCACTATTCAATCTTGCGTCCGACACTTGAGGATTTTGTGCTTGAAATGCCAAGAGGCGCTCAAGTTATTTATCCAAAAGATCTCGCTCCTATTTGCATGATCGGTGATATCGGTCCAGGCATGAAAGTGTTTGAGACAGGCGTGGGTTCGGGTGCTCTTTCAATGACCATGTTGCGGTACGGCGCAATCATCACTGGCTATGACATCCGAGAAGATTTTGCCAATCGCGCGACATCGAACGTTCGATCTTTCTTGGGTGAAGCGGCCCTCGAGCGTTACTCAGTCGAAATTCGTGATTCTTATGAAGGTATCGATGGCTCGGATTATGACCGCGTCGTTCTGGATTTGCCGGAACCATGGAATGTAGTACCGCATGCCGAGAAGGCGTTGCGAACAGGAGGTTTGCTTGTTGCTTATACGCCGAGTATCACCCAAGCAGTGCAGGTGCGAAAAGCCATGGGTGATGCATGGATCGAGTCACGCACACTTGAGGTGCTGCATCGTTCTTGGCACATCGAAGGAATGGCTGTTCGACCAGATCATCGAATGGTGGCACACACGGCATTTCTTACCGTGTCGCGCTTTATCGGACACGCAATGAAGATTGAAACGCAAGACCCTCAAGCAACATCTGTTGCCGAAGAGAGTGAGTAGGTTGTCGAACGCTTACGGTTCGATGAAAATACATTCGCCGGGGCATTCCTCGGCTGATTCAATCACACCATCCAACTGGTTGTCTGCAAAATTGGCCATTCCGTCTGCACCTTGAGCATTGCCCTTGGCGGTAGCAAAAATCTTGTCCTTTTCGCGAACATAAGCGAGACCATCGTCGAGGAGGGTGAAAACATCAGGGGCAATTTCCTCGCACAATCCGTCTCCGGTGCAAAGATCCTGATCGATCCAAACTTTCATGTTGACTGGCTCCTTTTGATTGTCTCTCTAGTCTTGTTTAACTCTTAAGTCCTCACCAAGAATACACGCCACTTGCTGAAAAATTGTGTTCTGGGTAGGGATTGCCCTATACGGTACGAAGCACTATAAAGGGTTTATCGGTTTATTGGGATTCGAGACGCTTGGGGTGACACATGACAACTGACACTGACGCCAAAGATGACAACAACACGCCAGACAGAACAGTGCCGATCGACCTGAAATTGCAGATTGCGCGATTGACCGGCCAGAACGAAAAACTTTCGTACACGCTTCGAGAGGCCCGAGAGCACATTGCGTCGTTGCGCGATCAAGTCGACAAACTCACGCGTGCTCCGGGTTCTTACGGAACAGTTGTTGGTATTAATGACGACCTGACTGTTGATGTGCTGACAAGTGGTCGCAAGATCAGAGTGACTGCTCATCCATCAGTTGATGTTGAACATCTGCAACTGGGCGCGGAGGTGATGCTGAACGATGCTCTCAACATCGTGTTCGATCGGGAAAGCGATACAACTGGCGAGGTTGTTTCCCTAAAAGAGGTTTTGGAAGATGGAGTTCGTGCAATCGTTGTCGTACGCGGCGACGACGAGCGGGTATGCGAATTGGCAACAGCAATTAGGGGCATGCATTTGCGTTCAGGAGATTTGTTGAGGTTGGACCCGTCGTCCAATCTGTTGCTTGAGAAACTCGATCAGCCTGAAGTTGAGCATCTGTTGTTGCAAGAGATTCCCAATATTTCCTATTCCGATATCGGTGGCCTCGACTCTCAGATTGAACAGATCGCGGATGCAGTTGAGCTTCCATTTTTGCATGCCGATCTCTTCGCCGAGCACCAACTTCCAGCGCCTAAAGGAATTTTGTTGTACGGACCTCCCGGGTGTGGAAAGACACTGATCGCCAAAGCAGTGGCAAATAGTCTCGCTCGAAAAGTTGCTGCTCGAACTGGAGATGACAAGGGACGTAGCTATTTCATCAATATCAAAGGTCCAGAGTTGTTGAATAAATATGTAGGCGAAACCGAAAGACAAATTCGACTTATTTTTGAACGTGCGCGTGAAAAGAGCGAAGAGGGATGGCCTGTAATCATTTTCTTCGACGAAATGGACTCAATGTTTCGCACACGCGGCACGGGCATCTCGTCGGATATGGAATCGACAATTGTGCCTCAACTGCTGGCAGAAATCGATGGAGTCGAGGGTTTGCGGAATGTGATTGTGATCGGGGCAACGAACCGCGAAGACTTGATAGATCCCGCAATATTGCGTCCTGGTCGGCTGGACGTCAAGATCAAGATTGAGCGTCCAGACGCCGATGCTGCTCGCCAAATCTTCGGTCGTTATCTCACGAGCGAGTTGCCAATTTCGCAATCCGATATCGACAGATTGGGCAATGGCGATACATCCCAAGCGGTACGCGCCATGGTTGATCAGGCAGTAACCGAAATGTATGCAACTTCTGACAACAACAGGTTTCTTGAAGTGACCTATCAAAACGGCGAGAAAGAAATCATGTACTTCAAGGATTTCTCCTCAGGTGCAATGATCGAAAATATTGTCCGTAGGGCCAAGAAATTAGCGATCAAGAGGCTGATTGAGAGCGGCATCAAGGGAATATGTTTGCAGGATCTTGTGGATTCGATTCATCAAGAGTTTAAAGAACATGAAGATTTACCGAACACAACGAATCCTGATGATTGGGCCAAGATCTCTGGCAAGAAAGGCGAGCGCATCGTTTTTATTCGCACACTGGTGCACGACGAAGTGGACTCGGAATCTGGTCGTGATTCTGGCGGCAAAGCAATTGAACGAACAGCAACGGGGCAGTACCTCTAAGTGGCAACGCCGAAAGTTTGCGGAATTGAGACCGAATACGGAATTATTTTTAAGGGTGGTGATGTCAACCCAATCACCGCGTCATCAATAATTGTCAATGCTTACTCAATGGGTAATTCAGAACTCGTCGGTTGGGACTACATCGATGAACATCCTGGCAATGATGCGAGAGGGTATTCGCTCGATGACTATCTCTTCCCCGAATTTGAGACTCAACTTGTAAATACCGTGCTCACAAACGGAGCCCGCTACTACGTCGACCATGCTCACCCGGAAGTCAGCACTCCAGAGTGCAGAAATGCACTAGAGGCAGTGTTGTTCGATCGTGCAGGAGAAGAAATTGTGCGCCGCAGTATGCAAGTAGCCAACGAGGGCTTGCCCTCAGAGTCAGAGATAGTGCTGTACAAAAATAATTCTGATGGCAAAGGAAATAGCTACGGCTGTCACGAAAACTATCTCGTTTCTAGGCAAACACCTTTTACGCAAATCGCTCAACAAATAACTACACATTTTGTAAGTCGCCAGATCTTTTGCGGTGCTGGCAAGGTTGGAGCCGAACATCGTGGGCTGACGGGAAAAAACTCAAACCCGAATCTTTTTCAGATCAGTCAACGCGCCGATTTTTTTGAAGAAGAGATTGGTTTAGAGACCACATTGAAGAGACCAATCGTCAACACTCGCGATGAGCCGCATTGTGATCCACTTAAATATCGCCGACTACACGTAATCGCGGGTGACGCCAATATGAGCGAGGTAGCAACCTTTCTCAAAGTTGGCACAACGTCGATCGTTCTGGCGATGATTGAAGATGATGCTTTCCCTGCTCACCTCGTGATCAAGGATCCTGTACATGCGGTGCGACAGGTGAGTCACGACCCAACTCTCATGGCTGTTATTGAAATGGTCGATGGACGACGCTTAACTGCCGTACAAATTCAAATAGAGATCATTGAGGCTGCAACAAACTATGCAATTCGATTTGGTCTTGATTCGGTGGATGAGCAGATCGGCAATGATGTGCTTCAACGTTGGCGCAATGTGGTTTCTAGCTTGCAATCAGATCCCTTGACTGTCGCAAATATTGTTGACTGGGTAGCCAAGAAAAGAATTGTCGAAGGCTTTGCCCGGCGCCACGGATTGCAAGCGACTGATCCACGACTTAAGGCAATTGATTTGCAGTATCACGATATGCGAGTTGAAAAATGTCTGGCGTTGCGTGCAGGACTTGATGTGTTGTGTTTGCCCCAAGACGTGATGTGGTCGATGGTGCATCCACCAAGCAGTACCCGCGCGTACTTTCGCGGCACTGTGTTACAACGGTGGCCAAGCGATGTGGTCGCTGCCAACTGGGACAGCGTGGTGTTCGACATTCCCAATCAGGGTCTGAAGCGAATTCCGATGCCCGAACCATTGCGCGGCACTCGTGAACTTGTGGGGGATTTGTTAAAAGGTTCCCAGAATCCAGCAGATCTCATTGCCAAATTAGGAGACGAGTTTTAGCTTCTGTTGGGCTGGCAGTCGGGCGTGTTTTTGGCTATGGTTCAGACATGCCCGAGCAAATAAAGAAAACTGCATCATCGAGAAAAGCAACAGAAATGACAAGCCAGTCTTCTGCCACTGCGAATAAAGATGTTAAGAACCTCACGGCAGAACTCGATAGTTTGCTGGATGAAATTGATGAAGTTCTTGAATCTAATGCAGAAGAGTTTGTGAAGAGTTATGTGCAAAAAGGTGGGCAGTAGCCCTAACCTACAGTTGTATGTCGATGCCGATGTTTTCCTTTGAGCAGGATCCCGGTGCGAATTTTGGCGAACTGCTGAAGCGAGTGGGTTTGTCACCGTTTGGAGACTCGCTACCCGTCAACGAAATTCTTGTGCCGCATGCAACTACGTGTGTTGCTCTGCGATGTGCCAACGGAGTGGTGATGGCCGGCGATAGACGCGCAACATCTGGAAACTTGATCAGTCACCGTGAGATGGAAAAAGTTGTGCAAGCCGACCAATTCAGCGGAGTTGCGATTGCAGGCGCCGCAGGTCCGGCCATGGAGATGGTCAAATTGTTTCAGTTGCAGATTGAGCATTACGAAAAGGTTGAGGGTCAATCGCTTTCTCTTGAGGGCAAAGCAAATCAATTGTCGATGTTTGTACGTAGCAATTTGCCTGCTGCCATGCAGGGTTTTATGGTCGTGCCAATTTTTGCTGGCTACGACACGCTTCTCAATCACGGACGTTTGTGGAACTATGACGCCACAGGTGGTCGGTATGAAGAACATGATTTTGTTGCAACCGGCTCTGGCATGTTGCACGCAGGCACCGTGCTGCGAATGGGCTGGAGACGCGACATGACGGTTGATGATGGAGTGGTACTGACTGCTCGTGCCCTGTGGGAGGCGTCTGTTGCAGATTCTGCAACGGGCGGTCCTGATGCACTGCGTGGCATTTATCCAGTTATTGCGTCGATCACTAGCGATGGGTTCGCACGCATTGATGATGCACGTCTAAAAAACACTTATGACGAAATCGCGAAGGGTGTTGGCCAGCAATGAGCATGCCGTTTTATGTAGCACCCGAGCAGATGATGAAGGATCGCGCTGACTATGCGCGTAAGGGGATAGCCCGCGGACGTGCACTTATTGCCCTGCAATACATTGATGGCATTGCTCTTGTTGCCGAAAATCCATCTAACACGCTGCGCAAAATTAGTGAAATCTATGATCGCATTGCTTTTGCCGGCGTTGGCAAATACAACGAGTTTGATCAATTGCGCGTTGCGGGTGTTAGGGCTGCCGACCTCAAGGGATACCAATTTTCGCGCTTAGACGTGGACGCCCGTGGTCTTGCAAATCAGTATGCACAGATACTTGGTCAAACATTCACGCACGAGATGAAGCCCCTTGAAGTTGAGATTCTCGTTGCTGAAGTTGGACTCACACAAGAGCAAGATCAGCTGTTTCACATCATGTACGACGGCACCGTCATTGACGAGCATCAATTTACGGTTTTAGGTGGCGACATGGAGGCAATTCGTACTCGCTTAGTAGAGCGTTTCGTTCCTCAAGCCAGCCTGCAGGACGCGGTTAAGTTTGCACATCAAGCCTTAAGCCTCAATGACCAACAGATTGCGTCCTCAGAACTTGAAGTCGCAGTACTTGTGCGCAACAACTCTCGCCGATGCTTCAGTCGATTGAGCGAAGCAACAATTGTTCAATATCTGGCTTAACCTGCTGGTGACATGGACAAACGCATCTTCGGAATTGAAACCGAATATGGGGTTACATGCACGTTGCGAGGCCAACGACGCCTGAGTCCAGACGAGGTTGCTCGGTACCTCTTTCGAAAAGTTGTCTCATGGGGCAGAAGTTCAAATGTTTTTCTTGAAAATGGTGCAAGGCTCTATCTAGACGTCGGCTCGCACCCCGAATACGCAACTCCCGAATGTGATTCGATTTACGACTGCACCGTGCATGACAAAGCAGGAGAGAGAAGACTAGAGGATTTGCTCAAAGGTGCCGAGCAACGACTCCGCGAAGAGGGTATCCGCGGCACGATCTATCTTTTTAAGAACAACACAGACTCGGCAGGTAATTCGTACGGCTGCCACGAGAATTATCTCACTCGTAGGAGTGATGAGACAGACAAATATCAACAAGATCTGATTCCATTTTTGGTTTCTCGCCAGATATTCACGGGTGCTGGCCAGGTGTTGCAGACCGCTCGTGGACCAATTTTCAGTATTGCTCAGCGAGCAGAGCACATTTGGGAATCAATGAGCTCTGCAACGACACGCAGTCGCCCGATCATTAATACACGAGATGAGCCTCATGCCGACGCCGAGAAGTATCGAAGATTGCATGTGATTGTTGGCGACTCAAACATGAGCGAATACACAACATTTTTAAAACTGGGAAGCACAGCGTGCATGCTGCGAATGATCGAGGCGAAAGATGTTTCGCTGCGTGACTTGACACTAGAGAATCCTGTGAGGGCAATTCGCGATATCAGTCATGACATTATGTGTCGAAAAAAAGTTCGCCTAGAGAGTGGTCGCGAACTTTCAGCGCTTGATATTCAACGCGAATACCTTGATAGCGCACTCAAGTTTGCGGATACGCACGGATTTTCGCCTACCGAGATGCAGGCACTTGAAATGTGGGAGCACTGTGTCTCAACGATTGAGAATGACCCACTGAAGTTGGGCACCGAAGTGGATTGGGTGATTAAGCACAACCTGATTGAAGCCTTTCGCTCCAAACATGGTCTTGCACTCGATGACGCTCGAGTCGCAACTCTTGACTTGCAATACCATGACATCCGCCGTGATCGAGGTGTTTTCTACCGGATGCAGGATCGGAACATGGTGGAACGCATCTGCGTCGAAGACGACATCACTTCAGCAATGGACAAAGCGCCTCAGACAACTCGCGCACGACTCAGATCTGAGTTCATTACTGCCGCAAAAGAAAAAAAGCGTGACTACACGGTCGATTGGGTGCATCTCAAGATCAATGATCAAGCACAACGCACGGTGCTCTGCAAAGACCCGTTTAAAAGCAAAGACGATCGGGTCGAAAAACTCATCGCATCGCTCTAGCCAAGCGTTGTTGCGGCTACCGTTACAGACTGATGAATTCCGAACCGCAGCCGTCCGAGTCCACGAACGGTCAGGGTTTGCAGCTGATACGCGAATGGGTGACAGTGCTAGTCGTTGCCTTAGTGATCGCGATCACCGTTCGCTCGCTTATTTTGCAACAGTTCTATATCTCTGGACCGAGTATGGAAACCACCATGTTTCAAGACAATCGGGTGCTTGTCAACAAACTGTCTTATCGGTTGCACGATATATATCGAGGAGATGTTGTCGTGTTTGATCGAGTAACTGTGGACGGCGAAGTCGTGCAGCATGACGACTTGA
>CANLAH010000069.1 GCA_947488685.1 Acidimicrobiaceae bacterium
CCCAAGATGCTGGTGCTGATGCAATTCATGTGTCTGCGAATGCACATAATCCGTTTGCTGATTTTACCGATGGTCCACTACCAAGTGGTGAGGCACAATATCGTGAGTTTGCACGCATTGTAAAAAAGGCAGTCACGATTCCGGTCATTGCCGTCGGGCGAATCACTCCAGAAATTGGTAATGAAATGATTGCGCGCGGAGAGTGTGACTTTGTATCAATGGGTCGTCAATTACTGGCTGACCCAGATCTAGTTAACAAACTCAAGGCTGATCAACGCAAGTCGATACGGCCATGCATTAACTGCTATATCTGTGTCGAACAGAATTTCTTTGACGCTCCTCCAAAGTGTGCGGTGAATCCAGCATTGTGCAATGAAGATCTTGCAGAGTTGGTGCCAGCCCCACATGTAAAAAGAGTCCTCATCGTCGGTGGCGGTCCCGCCGGACTAGAAGCCGCGCGCATTGCGGCCAGTCGCGGACATGTTGTGTCTTTGTATGAAGCATCATCGCGCCTTGGCGGCACGGCATGGTTTTCACAGCTCACAACACCAGACAATGGCCCATTGGTGGATTGGCTTGAACACGAAGTACGCAGATTAGGCGTGCAAATATTTTTGAAGACGCGATTATCTGCGCACGAGATCAAACAACTAGCCCCAGACGAAGTCATTGTGGCAACGGGTGCGGTCCGCAATCGTCCCAGTAATGAACGTACTGACTATGCCCAATCACGCGTGTATACGGGTGATGACTTGCGTGCGCTTCTCACGGGTGAAGGCACTGTGACGAGTGCGTCGCCTCAGGCTAGATTCGTCGCTCGTCTGGCGCGACTTGCTCGTATCTCATCCAAGATGAGTCGAGTTCGCTCTTTGTCACGGGTGTATTTACCGTTGAGTAAAGACATCACGGTGATTGGCGGAGGCCTTGTCGGTCTAGAACTAGCAGAGTTTTTAGCAGAACGCGGACGACGAGTAACTCTTGTTGAACAAGGTGCTCAGTTAGGTTTGCCAATGGCGATGCCCCGGCGCTGGACCGCGGTAAAACGAGCAGTCGATCATGGCGTTCAGATGCGGCGCTCGAGTGCTGACGTCGTGAGCGCAAGGGATGTTATTAGTGCAGGTGACGTTGTCGCGCATGCCCCGATCGCTCAAGAGTTGCGTGCGTCGGGAGCAGTTGTACATGTCATTGGTGATGCGAATGACATCGGTTACATTGAGGGAGCGATTTCTTCTGCGGGCGAGATTGCTCGAGAGATCTAGGAGACAGTAGTGGCGACATTTGGTGATCATGTGCGGGCGCGCGCACACGACGACAACACTGCATTGTTATTTGAAGACCAGCGTTGGACATATCGCGAGTGGGTTGCAGAGGTCGCAACGCGCGCTGCCTTATGGAAACAGATGCGACTCGATGGTCCAGCCCACATCGGAGTGCTGTTAGAGAATGTTCCTGACTTTACGATGTGGCTTGGTGCCGCTGCCGTCACTGCGAGCACGGTGGTGGGAATCAATCCAACTCGTCGTGGCGCAGAACTCGAACGAGATATCACTTACACCGAGTGCCAACTGATCGTGACACAGCGCAGTCAATTGCCTTTGCTTGAAGGTCTAGAACTTGGAATAGCGGCGGATCGTATTTTGGTAGTGGATGACGAGAGGTATGCAGATCAACTCGCTCCATTTGTCGGGCATGAGTTGCCAACTGACGAAGTAAATGAGTCTGACTGCTTTTTGTTGTTGTTCACATCCGGGACAAGTGGTGCACCAAAAGCTGTGATTACATCGCACAGCCGTTTCTCTTTTGTTGGCGGGGCTATGAATTACATTATTCATCTTGAGCCAACTGACGTCACGTATATTGCGATGCCGTTGTTTCATTCGAATGCATTGTTTTCTGGATGGGCACCCACAGTTATTGCCGGCGCAGCCACGGCACTGCGACCAAAGTTTTCGGCATCAGCGTTTATGGACGATGTTCGTAGTTATGGCGCCACATATTTTAATTATGTGGGCAGACCCTTGGCGTATATCTTGGCCACGCCGGAGTCCAGTGAAGATAAAAATCACTCGCTTCGACTTGGATTCGGCAACGAAGGAGCGGAGATTGACATTTTGCGCTTTCGGGAGCGTTTCGGTGTTGAACTGATTGATGGTTATGGCCAAACCGAAATGGGCGCATCAATCACGCGTGTTCCTAACATGCCAGCAGGCTCACTAGGGGTTGCAGTATCGCCAGCACTAAAGGTTTTGAATCCAGAGACAAGCGAAGAATGTCCGCCTGCAGTCTTTGATGATCACGGTCGGCTTTTAAATGCAGAGCAAGCAACAGGGGAGATCACCAATACTGGTCAATCTGCATTTGAGGGGTACTGGAAAAATGACGAGGCTAACCAAGAGCGTCTTCGTCATGGCTATTACTGGACGGGTGATTTGGCGTATCGCGATGCTGAGGGCTATTTCTATTTCGCAGGTCGCACGGCAGAATGGATCCGAGTTGATGGTGAAAACTTCGCGGCGGCACCGATAGATCGAATCGTGTCTCGATTTCCTGGAGTCGTGCTCGCTGCTGCCTACGCGGTGCCAGACGCTGATATTGGTGATCGAGTCATGGTGGCGTTGCAGCTCAAAGAAGGTGTTGTGTTTGATCCACGCGAGTTCTCTGCATTTTTGCAAGTACAGCCGGACCTCGGAGCAAAGTGGATGCCGTCGTATGTGCGGCTGATGAATGAACTACCACTGACACAAACGAACAAAGTACTCAAACGCGATCTCACCAAAGACAAGTGGCAGAGCGTGGCGCGTGCAGAAGGCTTGATGTATGCACGGCCGAACAAAGGCAGTGCATTTGAAGTCTTTGGTTTGGCGCAATACGAGGCTCTGCGGCAGCGATTCGCTGCGTTGCAACGAGAAGGTATATTTTCCTAACTATGAGCCTTCGAGATACCAACCCGATGGCATGGCTGATTGCTCATGAAGACATTCGTCAATTAGCAAGCCGATATGCGGTGTATCTAGATGCCCGTGATTTTCGTGCTGTTGTTGATTTATTTGTCCCAGATGTTCGAGTTGGCAAAGATCTGCGAGGTCCAGATGCATTGATCGCCAATCTGCAGCAGCAACTCACGCCACTTGGTCGCAGTATTTTGCAAGTGACAAATCACGTCATCGATATCATTGACGCTGACAATGCCACCGGAATCGTGAGTTGTCGTGGCGAGGTTGAGCCACTCGATGCATCAGGTACTTGGATTGTGCAACAGATTCAATATCACGATACGTATTCTCGCGTTGACGATCGTTGGTTGTTTGTGCGTCGCAAACACCTCCTCTGGTATGGGGCAGATATGTTGCAGCGACCTATTGAGTTAGCCGATGCACACTGGCCCAAAAATCATTCCGGCAAAGGCGAACTTCCAGAGTGGTATGACTCATGGCAAGCCTGGATTGCGTCGCGTCGCTAACGAGGAGCGCCCGCAATAATGCTCGGGTCACGACGTATCTCTCGTCGGGCCATTGCTTCCCAAAAACCAATAAATTGATTGCCGTCGCTACTCATCGAACGCTCTTGAACAACTTGGGCAAGTGGGCTTCCGCCGCCGATCGCCTCGACGTGCCACGCATGCTTGCAGCGTTGCTCAAGTGCAACTGCACGCTGATGTGCAGCGCGTATTGAAATACCTGTCACCATGACACCGTGATTGGCGAGTAGTGCCATATCGGCAAAGCCCATTGCTTGTGCTGCTGATTGTGCTGCATTGACGTCGTTCACTGCAGCCGTGTATTCATCAACAAGGACGACGGTTCCGCCACCCAATGCACTGCTCTGGTCATAGGGGGGTGGAACACGCTTGGCGTTGGCGTATGTGGTTGCGTAGAGGGGATGATTGTGCACAGAGACAACAACATCGGGACGCAGTTGATGCAGCGCCACATGCAGAGGTATTCCAAGTGGCACCTGCCAAGCGCCAGATAATTTCTCTCCGTGTTCGTTCATGACAATGACATCATCTGGTCCAAACTCATCCCAGACCAGTGGCCACGGATTCACCAAAAAAGTTCCGTCAGGTTGTTTATATGTGATGTGCCCAGCCAAGTGGTCGTTGTATCCCTCAAGCAGAAGTGTTCGTGCCAACAACACAAGTTCTTGACGTGGACCGATAGGTGGCAACAAAGCATCAGGCGATGGAGTCATCGCGGCAACACCGTCTCCGGAAGTGGGTGTCGGTATAAGCGCGCTGCATTTTCGGAGCAAAGTTTGCGCAAGACATCATTCGGAAGATGTCCCCATGCTGATTTCAGTATCTCTTGTGTGTCTGGCCATGTGCTGTCACCATGCGGATAATCAACCTCAACCATGATGTGGTCTTGACCAATGACGTCGTAGAGATCGATTGTGCTCGGATCATCGATGGTGCAGAAATAAAAATTACGTTTCAAGACATCTGCAGGTCGAATGTCCCAGCCTTGACCATATCCACTTCGATCAACAACATTTTCGAGGCGGTCGATGAGCATTGGTACCCAGCCGATGCCTCCTTCACTCATGGCAATTTTGAGCGTTGGGAAACGGTATGCGTATCCACTCCACAACCACTCTGCGCAAGCGTTGAGTGACAACTGTCCAAACATCGTTGCCCCGAGTTGTAGTGCTGGAGCGTTCTCAGGCATCGGATACATACCGCTTGACCCGACATGCAATGAGATCACTGTGTCGGTCTCGACGCACGCCTCGATAATGGGGTCCCACCAACCAGTGAACAATGATGGCAATCCAATATTGTGTGGACGCTCGGGCAGGGTAACCGTATGAAATCCGCGTTCTGCATTACGCCTAATCTCGGCGGCACCTAATTGCGCGTCGGCCATCCACGTAATTCCGCAGGGGATGAATCGGTCTGGATATTGTTGCCACCATTCTTCATACATCCAGTCGTTCCATGCACGCATTGTGGCAAAACCAACATCTGGGTCGCTGCAACCGCTGAAAATTCGTCCGGCAAAGCCAGTGATTTGGGATGGGAAGTTGAGTGATGCCCAACATCCGATGATGTCCATGTCCTTGACTCGTTCATGCACGTCAAAACAACCTCGACGCATGTCTTCGAGACGAGTTGGTTCGAGTGAACGTGCTTCAGGTTTGCGTCCTGCCACGGCATTCATACCGACTTGGGTGAATGTTTGTCCATCAAAGTTCCAGACTTGGTGTCCGTGTTCGTTGACGACTAATCGTGGTGCACGATCTTGCAAGTGTGCTGGCAAACGTCCGTCAAACATGTCGGGCGGTTCTACGAGGTGATCATCAACAGAAATCAGCGTGTAGTGCACTGGCTTGTCGTGGGGAGTGGGTAGCAATAAGTCAGTGTTGGTGTCACCAATCTCGTATGTCATAGCGTTGCTCCCACCGGCAGAAATGCCACTCGTTGATTCTGGCGAAACTCGTGATGCAAGGTTGCCGTGTGCTCCAGTGTAAGTGGCGTAAGTGAGACATCTTTTGTTGTGCGCCACCAGACTGGGTCGTTCGTCATCCAGGCTTCTGTGCGCAAGGGGGTTTTATTGACCTTGTTATTTGCTGTCAACGGAATCGATTGAGTGATACGCACAAAACGCGGTGTCCATTTTGTGCCCAAATCACGTTGAGACTGCAAAAAAACATCAAACTCAACGGGGTCGAACACGACTCCTGGTGAGAACTCAAGCGCTGCCATCACTTGATCTCCGGTTCGCGAATCGGGCACTGGATAGACAGCAACCATGACGACTCCAGGAAATCGACGCAAGATTTCTTCAAGTGGAGCAGTTGCAAAGTTTTCACTATCGACACGCAACCAGTCGGCATCGCGACCCGCAAAATAAAAAAACCCTTTCGCATCGCGGTATGCCAAATCACCGCTCCAGTACCAACCATCACGAAGACGTGCTTCAGTTGCTGGAGCATTGTTGTAGTAACCCTCAAAAGCGCCACCACCACTGCGATTGACGAGTTCACCCACTGCTTCTGTGGGGTTTAAAATTGCTCCGTGCTGATCAAATCTGGCAGCCACGCATTCATCGCCCGTGTCAGGATGAACTACTGCAATGTCATCGGTGGCATGACGCGCAAGACCTAGCGAACCGTTGGGGCTATCGGGGGTGAGGTTGATCACAATGACGCTCTCACTCGAGCCGTATCCCTCAATAAGGGGACATCCAAAGCGTTGCTCGAACAATTGACGATCAAGTGCGCTTGCTTCTGTGCCAAAGGCATGACGAAGGTTGTGTTGTTTGTCGTGTCTTGTTTCTGGCTGTCCCAGGATGTAGGCGATTGTGCGGCCAACATATGTAAAAAATGTGCAGTTGTGTTGACGAATATCGTCCAGAAATTTTGTAGCAGAGAATTTGCGACGCATTACAAAAGTCGCACCGTGTGCCAGAGCAGATGACCAGTTAGCCATAAGTGCATTTCCGTGAAACAGTGGCATCGGCGAGTAACACACATCATCACGCGTGACACCAGTGATCTGGGATGCTCTGATTCCGGACATCGCCATTCGTGTCGTGCTGCACACCACTGCTTTGGGTGCGCTTGTGCTACCACTAGTGAATAATAAAAAGAGTGGTGTACTCGGGCTCGGGTCAAGTGAAGCATCTTGCATGACAGTATTGGCATGATCTGTGATTAGGCGAACATACTCAGGGGAGTCCACAATCAAAGTGGTGTGTACATTGCCAAGATCAAGACCAGCGAGCAAGCCTTGTTGTTGTGAATCCGTAATAATTATTTGGCAATCAGTGTGGCGGATGTCGCGCGCAAGTTCGGCTCCGCGACGGGTGGGGTTAATCCCCACAATCGCTGCACCGACAAAAGACGCCCCACCTGCCAAAAACAAGTACTCAGGAGTGTTTTCAAGCAAAATGCCAATGTGTGGCGGTGAATCACGCACCAGAGACTGAAGCATTGATGCTCGAATTACTGATTGTTGCGCAACTTGGTCCCAAGAAAATTTCTCGTCTTCTAGGACATATCCAAGATGGTCGTCTCCGACGCGAGCACGCAGTTGAGACGCAATTGTGGCAGGAGTCTCCATGAGTTAGTAGATATTACCTCTTGCGCCAAAGACCTGTCACCGGGTCGAGCCCGAGCATTTTGATGGCATTGCCGCGCACAATTTTAAAGATGCTTGCATCGTCGAGATGCTGCACCTGTTCGGCAAAAATTTTCTGTGAGTCAGGCCATGTTGAATCTGTGTGAGGATAATCGGTTTCAAATGTCACGTTGTCGAGTCCGATGCGATGCAGACTCTCCATGCCGTGGCGGTCGCGATAAAAACATCCGTAGATCTGGCGAAACCAGTACGTGCTTGGTGGCTCAGGAACAAGTTCGCGCACTCCGCCCCATGCACGATGCTCCATCCATACATCATCTGCGCGCTCAAGAATGTAGGGGATCCAGCCGATCTGTCCTTCGCTGTAGGCGAGTTTGAGATTGGGATGCTTTACCAAGATGCCACTAAACAAAAAGTCTGTCAGCGAACTCATTGCGTTTCCAAAACTCAGTGTTGCAGCAATTGCAGGTGGAGCATCAGGAGATGTGGCGGGCATCTGACTGCTTGATCCAATATGCATGCAAATAATTGTGTTGGTGTCTTCACACGCCTGAAAAAATGGTTCCCAGTATCCGGTATGAATAGAGGGCAATCCGAGTTTTGCTGGAATCTCGCTAAACGCAACAGCAGTACATCCGCGCTCAGCGTTGCGACGCACTTCTTTTGCTGCTGCTTCAACATCCCATAATGGAATAATTGGTAACGGAATCAGTCGACCGCCACTGTCTCCGCACCATTCTTCGACCATCCAGTCGTTGTATGCAGTCACACAACCCATTGCCAGTTCTTTATCTTTTGCCTCAGAAAAAGTCTGTCCACAGAATCGTGGCATTGTGGGGAAACAGAGCGAACCCTGCAAGTGATCGATGTCCATGTCGGCGAGTCGTTCTTTGGGGCTGTAGCAGCCAGGGCGCATCTCGTCGTATGTGATCGGTGACAGCGTCATGTCGTCGCGTGCAAAACCTACGGCGGCAACATGTCGTTTGTGCGGTGCGACAAGATCTTCGTAAAACCATGTATCGGCTTTAGGCGCTGATTCGTCCCACTCGATTTCGTACTTGGTTCCGCCGACATATTTCATTCCAGCAATTCCGCGGCGTTCGATGCGCGGCGCATCGGGGTGGTTGCGCAGTTTCGCGGGCAGCCATCGTTCAAACAAGTGAGCAGGCTCCACAACATGGTCATCCACGCTGATAATGAGGGGGATCTGGCGATCGCTCATCTCTTGACTCATCTCGAACTCCTTCTCTGAGGCCCGCGTTTTTTGCGCAAAGCCTTGTCTTTGTTGATTTCTGACACAGTATCAGAAACTTTTTGAGGTGCCTATGTGAGCGTAGAAATGATCTCAGATCCCAGTTGGGCAACGCGCTCGGCATATTCAAGCGGGTGTGTGGCGCCCACATTGACCACCAGCACGGTTGCGCCTGCGGCGGCCAACTGTCCAATCTCGTCATGAAGCGCTCCTGGCGACCAGTTGAGACTGCCAAATCCAGACAGCGCTGTGGGTATAACGGCAACGTCAACTGCGTCAGTGCGCCCAGATGCGGCCATGAGATCGGTGAGCATTTTCATTCGTTCAACAAAATCAGAAATAGAGTCCATGCCTGGTGTGCCCAGGTATCGAGCGCTTGCAGCCGAACTTGGCATCGGAGACCATCCGTTACCAAATGCCACCACGCGTTCGATTGCGCGTTTGGAATTGCCGCCAATCCACACGGGTGGATGTGGCCGTTGCATGGGTGTTGGCTGAACCACAGTGTTGCGTGCGTTGTAGCCGAGACCGACATGATCAAAGGGCTCACCCCGCCATGCACTCAACATTGCGATCAGCGCGTCGTCACTGAGTGCAGCACGATCGGAAAATTGCACTCCGAGTGCATCATATTCAGACTCTAGATAGCCAACGCCTACACCCACAATGACGCGTCCATTGGATAACACATCCAAACTGGCGACTGACTTTGCAGTCAATAACGGATTGCGATAGGGCAGTACCAGCAGATTTGTATGCAAATGAATATGGCTCGTCGCTGCTGCTGCAAAACTCAGCGCAACAAACGGGTCAAGCGTTGGATGACCCCCGGTGCGCAACCATTTGGCGTCTGGGGCGGGGTGATCTGTGGCAAAGACTGCATGGAAGCCAGCCGATTGGGCTGCTTGCGCACAAACACTGATGCCAGTGGCCGTTAAGAATTGCCCCGTTGGATCGGCACGGTCGATGGGTAGGCCTACAGATACGCGCACTGTGCCAGCATAGAGTTGATAATCGCGTCCGCTAGAACGGTGGGTGCAAGACAGATGAGGAAAATATATGAGTTCACTACTGGGCAAAGTCGCGATTGTTACTGGCGCCGGACAAGGAGTGGGGCGCTGTCACGCCGAGTATTTGGCCCGTGAGGGAGCAAC
>CANLAH010000070.1 GCA_947488685.1 Acidimicrobiaceae bacterium
CGACTTTGCACGAGAAAGAGTCCGAGCAAAATGGTAATTGCAATCGGAATAACCCACCTATCGAATGACGCTGACACCTCTCCGAGTCCTTCAACAGCACTCAGAACTGAAATTGCTGGAGTAATGATTCCGTCACCGTAAAGAAGGGCAGTTCCAAAGACACCGAGCGCCACAAGAAATCCTGCTTTTTTTGCAGCAGAAACATTTTGAGGCATCACAAGCGCCGTGAGCGCCAGGATTCCGCCCTCGCCGTGATTGTCGGCGCGCATGACGAACAGTAGATATTTGATCGAAATAATAATGACGAGTGCCCAGAACGCGAGTGAACAGACGCCAAAGACGTTGATTCGGTCAACCGTCATCACATGCGATCTTTCGGTGAAAGCTTCTTTGAGTGAGTAGAGAGGACTTGTTCCGATGTCACCGAATACCACGCCAATTGCACCTAAGGCGAGTGCGCCAGTTTTTCCAGAGGAATGACCTCTGTGCGTATCAGCATTTGTCAGGTTTTGCGCACGCGCCGCTTTTTTGGCAGTTGCCTCGGCAATGACTTTCTTGGCAAAGTCGATTGACTCTGGTCCTGCTGTGTTATCTGAGCCCACGACTAAAAGATTGTACTTCTACGAGAGGACACTAGGCGTAGTCAACAGACGCGTAATTTGCGAGTTTGTCGAGGCGATGCTGGGCATCAATGAGGCGCACGGTGCCAGACAACGAGCGCATCACGAGACTTTGCGTGCGAGCACCGCGTGCATCAAAGCGAACACCGCGCAGGAGTTCTCCGTCGGTGACGCCAGTTGCGGCAAAGAAACAATTGTCTCCTTTGACGAGATCATCAGAGGTGAGCACTTTGCTGAGGTCGTATCCAGCAGCGACTGCTGCGTTGCGCTCGAGTTCGTTTCGTGGCCACAGGCGACCTTGTATTTCTCCTCCCATGCATTTGAGTGCGGCTGCGGAAATGACTCCCTCTGGGGTGCCGCCAATGCCGATCAAAATGTCAACACCAGCATCTGGCCATGATGTTGCAATTGAACCAAAAATATCTCCATCGCTAATGAGTTTTATTCGAGCACCAGTGCCGCGAACTTCTTCGATCAGTTCTGCGTGCCGGGGGCGATCCAGGATCATGACCGTGAGGTCCCGAACAGATTCTCCTTTTGCTTTTGCCACCCATCGCAAATTTTGGGTTGGGCTCGCAGTGATATCAATATGGCCAACAGCCTGAGGACCAACGACCATTTTTTCCATATACATGCATGGACCCGGATCAAACATGGTGTCGCGCTCAGAAACTGCGATAACAGAAATGGCGTTTCCGAGACCGAGAGATGTCAGAGTAGTGCCGTCAATTGGATCGACTGCAACATCAGTGCGGGGTTGAGAACCATCACCGACATTTTCGCCATTAAATAGCATTGGGGCGTCGTCTTTTTCTCCTTCACCGATGACGACGATGCCGTCCATTGGCACAGTGGCAAGAACAGTGCGCATTGCTTCGACGGCCGCTCTGTCGGCGCCATTTTTGTCGCCGCGTCCTACCCAACGAGATCCGGCAAGCGCAGCAGACTCCGTGACTCGGACAAGTTCCATTGCAAGGTTGCGGTCTGGTTTTTGGGCGCGGCGTTCGTTCATTTCCTCCACCGTAGCAAGACGGACTCCAGGGACAGGCTCTAGAGTTGCCAATGCATGAGCACCCGCAAACTGATCTTGACTGCGCTGGTATGCGGATTGGCCATCATGCTGGCAGGTGGTGTCAAATTGTTCCAGACAGCAAACAATGACAAAAAAGTCGAGATATTGGCTGTTGGGCAAGAGGCAGTGCTCGGGGATATCACCGTGTCTGTAAAGGCAATTGAGCAGGGGGCTCAAGGAACCAATGTGACCGTGCAGATGATGGGCGTGGACGGAGCCGATGCGCGCGAAGGTTGGCGTTTACTGACTGGATCAACCGTGTTGCAGCCAACCAAGCAAACGTCCCAAAGTGGCGTGTCCTGTGGCACAGTAAGCGTCGATATCCCCGTGCAGTGCGATGTAGTTTTTGCGCCCACAACGGGTCGCATAACGGTGGCGTACCTGCGCTCTGGGCTGCAAAGGCAATGGTCTAAATAACCAACAACGCTGCGCTGATGTCTGTCCCGCTACCGTAGGAACTGATAACGGCGAACAAAGTTGTTCGCGTGAAAGAAGGAGTGCCTGTGGCCGATCAATTCGACCTGGTGATTATTGGTGGTGGACCCGGAGGCTATGCGGCCGCGTTTTATGCTGCGTCTGCCGGAATGACAGTGGCACTCGTAGAAAAAGACACAATCGGTGGCACATGCCTAAACCGCGGATGTATTCCGGCCAAAGCATTTTTAGAAACTGCCGCCATGCGTCGCCATGTGGAGCACGCCAAGGATTTTGGAATTGATTCAGTAATTGGCGTCACAGACTTTGCGGTGGCGCAAGCGCGAAAACAAAAAATTGTCAATGGTCTCGTCAAAGGCCTAACTGGTCTAACAAAAAACAAAAAAGTGGCATACCACTTGGGAGTCGGCTCTTTGGGTGCAGACAAGACCGTCACCGTGACTGCCGCAGACGGCACAACGACTCAACTGCGCGGCAACAATGTGGTGCTTGCGGCCGGAAGCGTGCCGCGAACAATTCCGGGATTCGAAATTGGTGGACCAATTATGACATCGGACGAAGTATTGATGCTTGATCGTATCCCGGCTCGCATTGCCGTGATCGGTGGTGGCGCAATTGGATGCGAGTTTGCTTCGACGTTCATAGATCTTGGTTCACAGGTCACTATTTTGGAAGGGCTGCCTAAAATTCTTCCTGGACTCGATGCTGACGTCGCCAATGTAGTGGTGCGCAGTTTCCAAAAAAAGAAAATCGATATTCGCACTGGAGTAAGCGTGACGGGGCATACGCCAACTGCGAGCGGCGGAACAGTTGTTTCATTTGGTGACGGAGAAACACTCGAAGTTGATGCTGTCATTGTGTCGGTCGGTCGACGTCCATTTGCAGACAATCTTGGTCTTGGGGCGACACAAGTGAAAGTTTCTGATCGGGGCTTTGTCGAAGTAAACGAATACTGCGCAACAACCGAGAACGGCGTGTATGCAATTGGTGATCTTATTAATACTCCACAACTTGCTCACGTTGCGTATGCCGAGGCAATCCTTGTCGTCAAACATATGCTCGGCGAAACAGCGATTCCGGTTGATTACGATCGCGTACCGTGGGCAATTTATTGCCATCCAGAAGTTGCGTGGGCTGGTCCAGGTGAAGAGGCTGCAATCGCAGCAGGCCATGATGTTTTGGTCGCCAAGCATCAGTTTCGTGCCAACAGTCGAGCACAGATATTGGGTGAGATTGATGGCCTCGTCAAGATCATCGCCAAGAAGAATCCAGATGGCACTGCGGGTCAGGTCTTGGGAGTGCACATGGTAGGACCGTGGGTGACTGAACAGTTGGCAGCAGGTTACTTGGCGGTGAACTGGGAGGCATCGGTAGAAGAAATCGCGCATTTCATTCAGCCGCATCCAAGTTTGTCTGAGCTTTTCGGCGAGACTGTGATGTCACTCACTGGTCGCGGAATCAACGTCTAGGAGTTATTACAACATGGCAGATATCACGCTTCCTCAATTAGGCGAAACCGTCACCGAAGGAACCATCACGAAATGGTTTAAAAAAGTTGGTGATGCCATTGCTCTTGATGAGCCGTTGTTTGAAGTATCAACAGAAAAAGTTGATACTGAGGTTCCATCTCCGATTGCCGGAACGTTGTTAGAGATTCGCGTGAACGAAGGCGACACAGTGCCCGTTGGAACTGTGATTGGTGTTGTCGGGGTAGCGGGTGCTGCACCAGTCGCGCCAGTTGTTGCTGCACCAGTCGCACCAGTTGTTGTTGCACCAGTCGCGCCAGTTGTTGCGTTGCTGCACCAGTTGCGCCAGTTGTTTCTCCGCCAGTCGCACCGGTCGTTGCTGCACCGGTCGTTGCTTCACCATCGCGACTCGTTACCAAAGGCGTGTTGCTCTCACCCGTCGTGCGCCGACTTGTCGCCGACAACGGCGTCGACGTGTCTCAAATTGCTGGCACAGGTCCTGGCGGGCGTATCACTCGAGATGATGTTGTCGCGGTCATCGAAAAAGGCGCTGCGTCAACTCCCGCCACTGCGCCAAGCAGTACCACGGCCATCGCGACAGAGCCTGTTGCAGCAAATACTCCAACAGAGCCACCTGCACAAGCGCGTACTGTCGCTGCACCACGAGTCGTGAGCGGCGAGCGAGATGAGATTGTGGCACTTTCAAAGATTCGACAACTCACTGGTGCGCACATGCTGATGAGCAAGAACACGAGCCCGCATGCCTTGAGCGTCGTCGAAGTTGATTACAGCAATGTTGATTCTGTGCGATTGCCTCTCAAAGATGACTTCAAGTCAGCCGAGGGCTTCGCGCTGACATATTTGCCATTTATCTCACGTGCTGTCATTGATTCACTAGTTGAGTTTCCGCATCTCAATGCATCAGTTGCCGGAGACACATTGATTGTGCGTCATTACATTGACCTCGGAGTAGCAGTTGATCTGGATTATCAGGGACTCATTGTTCCGGTCGTTCGTGATGCCGAAACAAAACGGCTTCGGGCGATTGCGCGCGAGATAAATGATCTGGCTCAGCGTGCGCGCACGCGCAAACTATCCCCCGACGAAATCCAGGGCGGAACATTTACTATCACCAATAACGGATCTGCCGGTTCTGTGTTGACGATGGCAATCATCAGCCAGCCCCAAGTGGCCATTTTGTCAACCGACGCCGTTATCAAGAGGCCAGTCGTGATCGAAACAGCCGATGGCGGAGAAAGCATTGCAATTCATCCCATTGGCAACTTGTCATTGACATGGGATCATCGCGCCTTCGATGGTGCGTACGCTGCTCGATTCTTGGTGAAGATTAAACACATTTTAGAGACCCGAGATTGGTCAGCGGAAATATAAGTATGTCGTCTTCTGTATTGCGGGTGCGTTGGCTTGGTCGCGTTGCGTATTCCGAAGCCCTCGCGTTGCAAGAATCTATTTTTCACAACGGCTCTGATAATCGATTGCTCTTGCTTGAACATCCCCATGTTTTTACTTACGGTCCGTCAGCAGATTTGACTAAAAATCTTAAGTGCGACCCTGCTCAGGTAGGTGCAGAATTTGTTGCAGTAAATCGTGGTGGGGATATTACATATCACGGACCTGGGCAATTAGTGGGATATCCATTACTGACATTGCCGCCCAAACTTGCAGACAGCGAAGGTCCTGCAGACTCGGTGGCGTATGTGCACTCCGTCGAGCAAATGATTATCGACTCATTGCGCGAACTCGGACTTCAAGATGTTGGCACGATGTCAAAGTATCCAGGTGTTTGGGTGAATCCCAACAGCGATAACCCACGAAAAATTTGTGCCATCGGAGTGCGTGTCTCGCGGCGCCGCACGATGCATGGGTTTGCACTCAATGTGAGTACAGATCTTGAGTACATGCGAAAGCACATTGTTCCGTGCGGTATCTCTGAGTATGCGGTGACATCGATGCGCGAGGAAGGCATTGATGCATCAATCAAGGATGTTGCTGAAGTTGTGTCTCGTCATGCCGCAAAGATGTGGGGTAGTTCCCAACTTGAACGACAAGATGTTGCATGGAAAGAATCACTCTCAGACCTGTCGGCATTTTCACGCGGCGAAGGCCCCGGCCAGCCCGTGCGCATGATGGGACGACTTGCGCGTGCGGGTGTTGAAGGGGGCGTCGATATCTCTGCGCGAAAGCCTGACTGGATACGCCCCCGGGTTCATCATGGAGCAGAAGTTCTTGCTTTGAAAAAAACTTTGCGCGATGCATCGCTAGTGACGGTTTGTGAAGAAGCCGGGTGTCCGAACTTGTCAGAGTGCTGGAGCAGTGGTACGGCAACATTTATGGTGCTGGGCGAACGATGCACTCGAGCCTGCGGATTTTGTCTCATCGATACACAAAAGCCACTTGATGCAGACCATCACGAACCAAAAAGAGTGGCTGACGCCGTGCGCAAAATGGGATTGTCGTATGCCGTGCTCACGATGGTGGCTCGCGATGATCTTGTTGATGGCGGAATGGAGCATGTTGCACAATGTGTTCGGGCAATTCGTGCCCACGACGCAAGCATCAGTGTCGAGACACTTATCTCAGATGTTCGCGGAACAGACGCACTGCAGATTTTAATTGACGAGCGGCCAGATGTATTGAATCACAACGTCGAAACAGTGCCACGCCTACAACGCGCGGTCCGACCATCTGCTGGTTATGCACGCAGTCTGTCGGTACTGGCAAGATCAAAGCGCGCAGGTCTCGTGACCAAATCCGGGCTCATCGTCGGGATGGGCGAAACAGACGACGAGGTTGTGGGTACTCTTGCTGACTTGGCTGCCGTTGGTGTTGACATCGTAACTATCGGTCAATACTTACGACCAACAACGCATCACTTGCCCGTGGCGAGATGGGTTGAACCACACGTATTTGAGATGTACAAAGAAGTTGGCGAGGCATTCGGAATCGGTCATGTGGAGTCCAGTCCATTAACGCGCAGTAGTTATCACGCCAAAGAATCAGCAGAACACGCCGTTGGTGCAGCGGTACCTGTCAGCATTGGGGTGAAGTGATTTCTGTCCATGACTCCAGTGTGTTTGAGAACCGACTAGCTCGAGTTCGGGCAGCGATGTTGCAACAAGGCGTTGATGTGTTGTTGCTCTCAGTCGGACACGACCTGCCGTATCTCACTGGCTACTATGCGATGCCGCTTGAGAGACTCACAATGTTGGTAGTTCCAGTTAATGCAGCAGCATCAATGGTGATTCCGCGCCTAGAGGCGCCGCGAGTGACAGAGATGCCTTCCGTGTTTTCGCTTGTGCCCTGGAACGAGACAGATGACCCAGTAGCAATAGTTGCAAAACTCATTGGCTCTGCCACAACGATTGCAGTGGGCGATCAGATGTGGGCACGGTTCCTCGTAGAATTACTCGCACATTGTCCACGTGCGCACTATCGCCGCGCGGTTGATGTCGTCGGACCGTTGCGCATGGCTAAAGATGCAGCCGAGGTAGACGCTTTGCGTGCTGCTGGTGCAGCAGCGGACAGAGTTGCCGTGCAGTTGCATGCTGGCGATATCCCGCTTATCGGAAAGACAGAAGCACAAGTATCTGCAGATATTTCTGCGCGTCTAATTGCTGAGGGGCACGACATTGTGAACTTTGCAATAGTTGCTGCGGGCGAAAATGCAGCAAGCCCTCATCATCATGCAGGTCCGCGTGTCATCAAACATGGTGACATCGTGTTGTGTGACTTTGGCGGAACCATGAATGGCTACTGCAGTGATATGACAAGGTGCGTTCATCTTGGAGATGTCCCGTCAGATATTGCCGACGCCTACGCAGTGCTGCATGAATCTCAAATCGCCGGAGTTGCCGCGGGTGTTGTGGGCGCGCCGTGCGAGAGCATTGATGCGGCATCTCGACGAGTGATCGATGATGCGGGCTATGGTGATTTTTTTATACATCGCACCGGACACGGCATTGGCATGGAAGCACACGAAGACCCATACATGGTGAGCGGAAACAAGCGCCTTTTGGAGGTCGGACACGCATTTAGCGTTGAACCTGGCATCTATTTGCCCACAAAATGGGGAATGCGACTAGAGGACATCGTTGTGGCAACCCCAGGGGGCCCTGAGTCCATGAACTTCGCTGACCATTCGTTGGTTGTCCTCTAACTTGTCCCTGCGTTTTGTCAAACCGATAAAGTCGGCAAGACTACGAGAAGAGGACGGAGGCTGAAATGTTAGATGTAGCAATTACTGGTGGAATGGTGGTCGATGGAACGGGTGCAGAACCTCGTCGTGCTGATGTAGGCATTGTCAACGGCAAAGTTGCCGTGATCGGTGAACTCAAAGATTCGAGCAAGCAAGTTATTGATGCAACGGACCTCGTTGTGTCTCCGGGTTTTATTGATCTGCACACTCACTACGACGCACAAGCGTTTTGGGATACAACATTGAGCCCATCGCCAATGCACGGTGTGACAACTGTTATCGGTGGCAACTGCGGATTCACGATTGCTCCGCTGACGCCACAAGATGGTGATTATCTCATGCGAATGTTGGCGCGAGTCGAAGGCATGCCACTTGAGGCGCTGCAGCAAGGCGTTCCATGGAACTGGCACACAACTGCTGAGTACCTCGATGCTCTTGACGGAAAACTTTTGCCCAATGCCGGATTCTTGGTCGGGCATAGCGCTTTGAGGCGTGTCGTGATGCACGACGACGCCAATCAACGTGCGGCGACACCGGCTGAAATCGAGTTGATGGTGGTGCTATTGCGTGATGGATTACGCGCTGGTGGATTGGGTTTTTCTTCGACATGGTCTCCGAGTCATAACGATCACACCGGGTCACCTGTGCCATCGCGTCACGGAACCCGCGAGGAACTCCTGGCATTGTGTGCTGAAGTATCACAGCACGACGGAACAACTCTTGAGTTCATTCCAGCAGTGGGGGAGTTTCCTAACGAAGTTTTTGAGCTCATGGGTGACATGAGTGCTGCTGCTAATCGTCCACTCAACTGGAACCTCTTGCAAGTATTTGCACAGAACTGGGATCTCGTGCAGCATCAACTTGCGGGTTTTGATATTGCAGCAGCACGTGGCGGACATGTGTTGGCGCTGACATTGCCAGATACTTTTCGTGTGCGACTGAATTTTAAGAGCGGTTTTATTCTTGACATTCTGAACGGCTGGGATTCATTGATGGCATTGCCAGATGACGCCAAAACCGCGATGTTGCGCGATCCAGATGGGCGCGCCGAAATGAATCGTCTTGCTCAAACCACCGAGGGCCCAACCCGTGCAATTGCAAACTGGGCCGGATATTTCTTGCTTCAAACATTTACGGCAAAGTGGAAGCCGTTTGAAGGTCGCCTGATTGGCGAAATCGCCCGCGAATTAGGCGTTGATGCATGGAATCTTTTGTGTGACATCGTGCTGGACGACAGATTGTTGACGGTGATTGCTAGTCAAGATCGTGGTCAAGACGACGAAACCTGGCGCCGACGAGTCGAAGTGTGGCGCGATCACAGAGCAGTGGTCGGAGCGAGTGACGCTGGTGCGCATCTTGACATGATCGACAGTTATGCATTCAGCACCACTCTGCTAGCACGTGCAGTGCGCGAACGCGAACTGATGCCGATTGAAGAAGCGATCTACCATCTCACTGATCGACCCGCTCGTTTGTACGGGCTCAAGGGTCGCGGTCGTATTCAACAAGGATGGGCTGCAGACATTTGTCTTCTTGACCCAACAACAGTTGGACCAGGTCCAGCACTCATGAGATTTGACCTGCCTGCAGGTGCGGGTCGCGTCTATGGCGAGTCAATCGGCAT
>CANLAH010000071.1 GCA_947488685.1 Acidimicrobiaceae bacterium
ATCGTTTGATAAGTACCAGTGTAAGTCGACGTGGCACTTGCGTACTTTGGCGTTTCTGCTTGAGTGGCTGTGATGGTCACTGTGCCAGCAACACTTGCCGAAGGTATGACATTGCCGGTTGTGGCGTTGACAGGGGCCATTGCCGGGTCTGAGCTGGCGTACGTCCAGCCACCATCGCGGTTTGACAATGGGAGAGATGTTGGGTCAAACGAATATGTGTTTTTGTCAAATAGATAACGGACGGCCTGAGATACCACTGTGGGCGTGCGGACTATCGTAAGTTCTAAAAATGATGTGGCCCCTCCTGCGTACTTTGGCGTTTCTGCTTGAGTGGCTGTGATGGTGACTTTGCCAGCAACACCTCGGGGTGTGACTTGGCCTGCGGAGTCGACAGTGGCAATTGCTTCGCTGGAGCTTCTGTAGCGCCAGACACCATCGCTGTTTGACGTTGGTAATTTTATTGGGATAAAAGGTACCGATGTGGTGTTTTTGTCAAATGGATAAGCGACGTTCTGATTCACCACTGTGGGCGTGAGAGCAATGTCAAGATCTGCCTCTGATGTGGTGGCTGTGTACTTTGGTGTTTCTGCTTGAGTAGCTGTGATCTTGGTTCTGCCAGCAACACCTGTGACTGTGACTTTGCCTGTGGAGGTGACTGTTGCGAATGTTGTGCCAGAGCTTGTGAAGGTCCAAGCTCCAGTGCTGTTTGATGTTGGCGGTGTGAGTGTGATCTCTTTTGATGTGGTGTTTTTGTCAATGGGAACAGTCACGGCCACAGACACCACTGGAGTCAAGAGCAGCAAGTTGATCTCTGCCGTCAAGTCGATGTTGACGTTTGATGCTTTATAAGTAATCCTGCGTAAGCCAGCACTAGCACCGTTAAAGGTAATCGGAATTTCTGCTTTGCCTTGAGCGTCTGTTCGTGCTGAGAAAGTTGGATCCTGTCCTGTCACTGTGGCAGTCACTGTCACGCCACTTTTTGTCACTGGATTGTTCGAGATGTCAAGTAAGCCAATCACGGGTGATTGCGTCAGAGACCATGTGCCAGCGGTGCTGTTGCCCTCTGGTGGGGAAGGAGCAGTAAGCACAATGAGTTTCTTCGGCTCGCCAGACTTGAGTGTTACGGTTTTGTCTGATGGTTGTGTCACGCCATTATCTGGCGTGAAGCCCAATTTATATGCGCCAATCAAGCCCTGGATGCCAAGACCAGTAAATGTGGCGACGCCTTGAGCGTTTGTTCTGGCAGTTGAGACAAGCAGTGTTGAGTTCGAGGCGGTGGCGCCAACGGGAAATTCAGTGATTGTTGCAGTCACCTTGAAGCCTGCAGTGGTGACGTTGTTACCCTCGGCATCAAGCAACTGCACAACTGGAGCCTGTGCAAACTTAACGTCGTTTGTGGCCACTTCAGATGCTTCTGTCGTGATCTTTAATCCCTGCGAATCACCAGGCATTACCTCGACTGTTGATGTAGTGCTCAAAGCACCAGACGTAAACGTCAGAGTGGTTGTACCTGTTTGTGTCAGCGTGAGATTCTTGAAGAGAACATACCCATCTTTTGCTGTTGCCACAGTTGTCGTGCCACTCAGCCCTTCTGTTGATGACGAAACAACGACATCTCTCCCAGAAATAGCAAGGACATTGCCGCTCGAATCCTGGAGATGCAATTTGTGATACTGATTGAAGAACTTTCCAGCCGCTACAGCTCCGAGTTTGGTGTCAGACACCAGAGCAGTTGCCACTCCAGCAACCAAGACAAGATTTCCTGATGTCACGCCTTCAAGACCAAGACGTGGTGCGGTAAATGTCAGAGCGATGTCTCCCATGATTCCTGTGAGAGACAATGTTGTAAATGTGGCACGACCTGCGGCGTCTGTGACTGCTGTATTGCCCGATAGCGACACGCTGTCACGACCAGAGACAGCCGTAATGGTGATTCCGGCTGTTGAGATAGACGCACCTCTTTGATCGAGGAGTTGCACAACTGGCTGGGTTTCTAATGCCAAGGCGTTCACGCCACCCAAGGGTTGTGTCTCAAGAGACAATGCTGCAGGTTTTGCTGGTACAAGAGTTTGTGTTGCAACAGTATCAATCACTGCTGGATCAGCCAAGACTGCGTTGTCGGCATTAACAGGTGAATCTGGAGTTGCCGGAGTTGTTGAGGGCAGGTTTCCCTTGGCTGCTAACGCAGTAAGAGGTTGTGTTGCTTGCCAGAGTTTTTTCTTTTTAATAACACCACAGACCCAGACAATGTTTGACTTCTGACGAATTGCTCCAGGCTTGGTGCAGGGTTGGGCTTTGCCTTTGGCTTTCATGGTGGCGTACCAGAGTGATCCAGAATTAGTGGTGGCACAGACAACTGATTGCTTAGAGACCTTGGTGACTTGACCAGGCTTCGTGCAAGGAGTTGCCACAACAAGAGCAGCATTGCGTGTTGTTGATGACGTGTCTCCAGAGGAGACAAGTACTCCAACTCCGACAAGTAGGGCAACAGCAACAATGCCGGAGATGATTTTGTTGGATAAGAACTGGTTCATGAGGGCTCCCCTAGTACTGAGACACCAACAGAATAGGGCACGCAGAACAGGGATGCCCGTCAGGGTTGGTGGGTATGAGCGTGAATCTCCCTAGGCGCTGGCCCCTAGGAACGGCCTAATGCGGCCATGATCTGCTCCACATAGAAGTCTTGACCAGCGGGCTTGAGATGCACCCTGTCGCCCGCAAAATACTCAGGATGATCCTTGGTAATGGCATTCCAATATAAGACTTTGACATTTGGATACTGCTTTGGAAGTGCTGCGATGAGTGAGTTGGTCTCTTGCTGCCAGCCTTTTGTGGGGACATGCGTCGTGAGAAAGACCACGAGTTTCACATCGACTAATGCCTTCATGATTCGGTCAAGAGTTTGCTTTGTTGTTCCGTTATTTGTCCCGAGATGGATGACTACGTTGTCTCCAAGTTCTCTGGTTGCTTTGAGATACCCAAATATTTGAAGTGACTCGTGGAACTGCCGATTTTTTTCGGCGTCAACAGTGATGCCCTTGGCTTTGAGTTTGCGTGCGGCGCCCAGCATCACTGAATCGCCAATCGCAAGCACATCAATTCGTTTCACTGGCGCAAGAGTTGCGGGTGTTGATGTGGCCACCACCAAGGTTGTTGCTGACGTTGTTGTACTAGCCATTACGTCGGTCACGGCGTCTTCGTTGTCGTTCAGGTTCTGCGTGATCTCGTCAGGCACGACGTCGGCAGTCACGAGAGCGCCCACCGCAAAAATCGGCAAGAGTGATACCACTAAAACTGCAGTGCCGGTTCGGCGACGTACCATTGCCTGACTGTCGCTGATAGATGCCCGCAAGGTGCGCAAATACGGCATGAGTTTTCCGCGACGTATCGGCATTTCAATAAATTGATACGACAACTCCGTCACAATCAATGACGCCAGCATTAGCCACCCAAATTGTTCGACGGTCAGTGGCGTCCCTGCACTTTTTCGATAGATCTGAAAAATCGGCCAATGGTATAAATAGAGTCCGTAGCTTCGGACTCCTACCCACACAAACAGTGGGTTACCTATCACCCATCGACCCAGTTCTGAGCGTGGGTGTGTGACGGCGGCAATCACAACAATAGATGCGAGGCCAACAAGAAAAAATCCGCCACGATATAGCAAGTCATAGCCGTGCTGTCCGACATCAACGCCTTCGACGACAGTGCGAAAGCTCCAGGCCATGTAGCCAAGTGCTGCGATTGCTCCCACGCCGAGAAGATCTAAGGCTCTACCAGTGCGAATCACCTTGCCGCGTGCGAGCGCCCAAGGTCGCCACATCATTGCAAGTCCGGAGCCCAGAAATAATCCAGTTGCTCTACTAAAAGTACCCAAGTAGAGAAAGTCGATACGTAAGACCCGATGTCCAAATAACGACATGTACTGGTCGGGAGTTTTAGCAAAGGTATCAATAGGTCCTGTTTGATACATCACTGCCGTCACCACAGCGATGACGACGGCGATTGCTACAAAAAATAGGCCGATGAAAGGCAACAGATGCTGTCTCATACGTTTGAGCACAACAAACATCACGATTGGCCACAGCAAGTAGTACTGCTCTTCGACGGCTAGTGACCACAAATGGCGTAACGGTGCAAACGAAAAAGACGACGTGTATGACGAACCAGACCAGATGTTGAACCAGTTCGACATATATACGAACGCCCCAACAACATCTCCGCGCAGCATTCCCAACCGCTCGCGATCAAAAAATGCACACCAGATCGTGATCGACAACAGGAGCGTCCATAACGCGGGCAGTAAACGTCGTGCTCTGCGCATCCAGAAATTACGCAGTGTTACTGTGCCAGTTCTTTCTCTTTCGGCGAGCAAGAGCAGTGTGATCAAGTATCCCGAAATAACAAAAAACACTTCGACGCCTAAGAATCCACCGCCGAGCCAACTCTTATTAGCGTGATACACAATGACGGCAATCACAGACAACGCCCGTAAGCCATCAACGGCCGGGATATAAGGCATCACTGGACCGCGCCGCGCGCCCCATGCTGGGGTTCCGTTTTCGTATGTCGCGTTTTGATTCATCTTTGATTACGTGACAGGGAGTCCAAGTTCGGCATAAATTTCTCGAGTAGCAGTTGAGCGGTTCATCGTATAAAAATGTAAACCTGGTGCATTAGCCTCAAGCAGTTCTGCACATAGCCGAGTAGCAGCATCGACTCCGGCGCGACGAACATCTTCAGGTGTTTTCATCGACGCCAATTCATCGTGCAACCACGACGGGAACTCTGTTCCAGACATTGCGGCCATTCTTTGCACTTGGGACAAGTTGGTCACGGGCATGATTCCGGGGATGACGGGCTTTGTGCAACCAAGATCGGCAAGTTCATTGACTAATCGAACATAGTGCTCGACTTCAAAGAAAAATTGAGTCGTGGCAAAATCGGCCATCTGCAATTTTGCAGCCATATGACGACGATCTGTCGCTCGATCAGGTGATCGGGGATGTCCTTCTGGATGAGCAGCGACACCAATGCACATGTCGGTGATACTGCGCAGATGCTCAACGAGATCTGTGGCATAGACATAATCGCTTGGTGGAATATCTGTACCGTCCGCTGGCAAATCACCTGCAAGAGCCAAAACGTTCTCTACTCCTGCCTCAACATAGGCCCCAATGATGTCTTGTATCTCCGCACGCGTGTGCCCCACACATGTGAGATGAGCCATTGGCGGAATCTTTGTCTCGCGCCGCATCTGTACCACTAGATCTCGAGTGCGTTCGCGTGTCGAGCCGCCCGCGCCATAGGTCACGCTGACAAAACTGGGAGCCAACGGTTCGAGTTCGATAATCGCTCGCGTCAACGCAGCCTGAGCCTCATCATTTTTGGGAGGGAAAAACTCAAACGAGAACGTACGTCCTGCTTGTAAAAGAGCGCTAATCCGTGTCACGGGTTCATTCTATTAGATGCGCTCGGCGAAGATGAGGTGCTTCGTTAATGGCGAAAGTGACGAACTCCGGTAACGACCATCGCCAACCCATGTTCGTTCGCTGCCGCAATTGACTCTGCATCGCGAACGCTTCCACCTGGCTGAATAATTGCCGTTACGCCTGCCTTGGCCAGTTCATCAATGGTGTCGCGAAACGGGAAAAACGCGTCGCTAGCAGCCACCGAACCCGTCGCATTATTGGCGGCACGACCAATGGCAATCCGAGCAGCGTCAACTCGATTGGGTTGTCCCCCGCCGATGCCAATCGCAACTCCATTTTTGACTAACACAATGGCGTTGCTCCATGTTGCTGCAGCAACTTGCCATGCCAACAATAAGTCAGTCCATTCTGTATCAGTCGGTGTGCGATCAGTGGCAACCGTGTACAGATCGAGTGGTTCATCCACTTCGTCAGTTGTTTGCACCAACAGACCACCGTCAATACTGCGTACCTGCAATGCATTTTCATTGAATGGCGCCGTTGCTTCAAGCAGTCGCAGCGATGGTTTTGCACACAAAATTTCTAGTGCCCCAGCGCTAAACCCGGGCGCCACCACAACTTCTGTGAACACCTCAGCAATTGCCCGCGCCGTATCGTCTGTGACTGCGCGATTGAGAGCAATGATTCCGCCAAAAGCACTGATCGGGTCGGCAGCATGTGCCGCGCGATAGGCATCATCAATTGATTCGCCCGTTGCAACGCCACACGCATTGGCGTGCTTGACAACAACGGCGGCAGGTGCATCAAACTTATTAACAAGTTGCCACGCTGCTTCGGTGTCAAAGACATTGAGGTAGCTCATTTCTTTGCCATTCAGTTGCAGAGCAGAATCCCACCAACTTCTGAGGCCAGGCAATCTGTATCGTGCCCCTACCTGATGTGGATTTTCTCCGTATCGCAAAATTTCATCTCGTTCTCCGACAACTGTGAGTACAGGCGGAAGCGTGGCATCAATACTGCTCTCAATGTCGCTGCCCATCCAAGCCGCCACTGCAGCGTCATACGCACTCGTAATGCGAAATGCTTTTGCAGCCAACTGTCGTCGAGCAACAACGTCAAAATCATTGTGTCGAATCAAGTCAAGAACTCCGTCGTAGTCGCTGACATCGACAATGACGCCGACATGGGCATGATTTTTAGCGGCTGCCCGAACCATGGCTGGTCCACCAATATCAATCAACTCGACACTTGGGTTGGTCGTGAACGGATACAGGTTCACCACTACCAATGAAATCGGCTCGATTCCGTATTGCAACATCTCGGCAACGTGTGCAGGATTAGCGATATCAGCCAGTAAGCCACCATGAATCTTTGGATGCAATGTGACAACACGATGATCAAGTATTGGACCAAGACCCGTGATCTCTGCAACATCTACAACTGGGATGCCGTTATCTGCGATTACTTTGGCTGTGCCGCCACTTGACAGCAGTTCCCATCCAAGTTCGTGTAGCGCCTCAGCAAACTCAACGATGCCGTTCTTGTCGTAGACCGACAGCAATGCGCGTGGCATTTAGGTGAGTTCTTTCACAATGTCGGCCATCAATGCGCCAGCCTCGGTTGGATTGAGCCCAACGCGCACTCCTGCTGCGCGCAACGCGTCCATTTTGCCTTGTGCTGTTCCTTTGCCGCCCGACACGATGGCGCCAGCGTGACCCATCTTTTTTCCGGCAGGTGCGGTGACACCGGCAATGTACGCAGACATCGGCTTAGTGACATGCGCTGTAATGAACTCTGCTGCTTCTTCTTCGGCTGATCCGCCAATCTCGCCGATCATGATGATTGCGTGCGTCTCTGGATCGTTTTGAAACTCGCGCAAGCAATCGATAAAAGATGTTCCCGGAACTGGATCTCCGCCGATACCGACGCACGTGCTCACGCCAATTCCGAGTTGCTTGAGTTCGTACAACGCCTGATATGTCAGCGTTCCGGACCGCGAAACGATTCCAACATTTGGTCCCTTGGCAGTTGGTAACTGAGCAATTTCTCCAGCAGTGATTCCGATATTGCATTTTCCGGGGCTGATAATGCCGGGACAATTTGGTCCGAGTAATCGAACATTGGGATAGTCGCGAACCAACGTGTTGTAGGTGCGTGCCTCATCCTGGGCTGGAATACCTTCTGTAATACACACAATAAATGTGACACCCGCTGCAGCAGCCTCCAAAATTGCAGCAGGTGCGGCCTTGGGGGGCACAGTCACAAATGACGCCGTCGCTCCCGTTGCCTGCACTGCTTGCGCGACCGTGTCATACACGGGAATACCCTCGACATCTTGACCACCTTTGCCAGGAGTCACGCCTGCAACTACTTGGGTTCCGTAAGCCTTGTTGCGCAATCCATGATATTTTCCTTGTCCACCTGTGAGACCCTGCACGATGACTTTGGTGTTCTGATCTACAAAAATTGCCATATCTTTTTCCTACTTCTGAGCGAGTTCGACGGCCGCACGTGCGGCATCCAACATGGTGGGTTTGCTTGTCAACTTTGATGCAGGAATACCTGCGTTCGCCAAGATCTCGCGACCTTCTTGAGCGTTTGTTCCGTCAAGTCGAATCACAATCGGCGCGCGCAAGTCAACGCGAGACATTGCTTCGACAATGCCCTTGGCGACTTCTTCGCCGCGCGTGATTCCGCCAAAGATATTTATGAAAATGCTCTTTACATTTTTGTCTGAGTTAATGACCTCAAGTGCATGCGCCATGAGATCGGCATTTGCACCACCACCAATGTCAAGGAAGTTCGCTGCGGTTCCGCCGACTTGATTGACCACGTCTAGCGTGCTCATTGCCAAGCCTGCACCGTTAGCAATAATGCCAACCGTGCCGTCAAGACCGATGTACTGCAGACCATATTCACGGGCGAGTTTTTCGCGTGCGTCTAGCTCAATTGTGGCCATGAACTCTGCCCACTCTGGATGACGAAACTCGGCGTTCTCATCCAGGCTCACCTTGGCATCAAGTGCGTGTATCTCGCCAGTCGGCTTCAAGATCAGTGGATTGATTTCTGCTAAATCGCAGTCACCTTCTGTGAAGCAGCGATACAACTTGATCAACATCTCGGCAACACCTGCCTGCGCCTCTGCCGGAATCTTGGCATCGACAACTGCTTTCTTCGCTGCTGTTAGCGACAAACCATCAACTGGATTGATATGCAACTTAATAATTGCTTCAGGATTTTTTGCAGCAACTTCTTCAATCTCGACTCCGCCTTCAACACTCAGCATCAAGAGATGTTGTTTGGCTGCGCGATCTAAGGTAAACGATGCGTAGTACTCCGCTTTGATATCAGATGCGTTCTCCACCCAGATGCGCTTGACGACATGGCCCTTGATGTCCATGCCCAAAATGTTTCCGGCGTGTGTGCGTACTTCTGTTGCATCATTTGCCAACTTGATGCCACCCGCTTTGCCGCGACCACCCACTTGAACTTGCGCCTTGACAACAACGGGGTATCCGGCTTTTTGGGCAACAGCAACCGCTTCATCAACAGTGGTGGCAACGCCACCTGCTGACACGGGTATGTCAAATTGGGAAAAATACTGCTTGCCTTGATATTCAAATAGATCCACTTACTGCTCCCTATTGTCGAGTTCTTCTTCTAGCCAGTGACAGATGTCCTTGAGAGACGACCCTGGACCAAAAATCTTTGCAACACCTTGTTCGTGCAATACGCGCGCATCTGCATCCGGAATAACGCCGCCGCCAAAAATCAAAATGTCTCCAAGATCCCTGGTTCGCAGTTCTTCCATCACGCGCGGAAATAGCGTCAAATGTGCCCCCGACAACAACGACAAACCCACCACATCAACGTCTTCTTGCAAGGCCGTCTCGGCAATCTGCTCGGGAGTTTGGTGCAATCCTGTGTAGATGACCTCAAATCC
>CANLAH010000072.1 GCA_947488685.1 Acidimicrobiaceae bacterium
GCTGGTGCCTTCTTGGCCGTTGCTTTTTTCGCTGGAGCCTTCTTGGCGACAACTTTCTTGGCTGGTGCTTTCTTCGCTGGCGCCTTCTTGGCGACAACTTTCTTGGCTGGTGCTTTTTTCTTGGTCATCTCTTCATCCTCTGGTTACCCCAAACACACGCGCATCTGTGGTGGCAAGAGGTTAGAGGGTTTCGAACCCAAATCAGCGTGCAATCCGCACCAATACGCCGATCATGTGGCCTTCTATCGAGATTTCACGTGCTCCTTGTTGATCCCACAACAGTTCTGTTGCCAGAGTCTCCGCCATCACGAGTGCAACAAAGGGGCCAACTTGGGCCTCGACCACGGAATCCGCTGCCACCGTTAACGAAATGCGGTCTGAAACATCCAGTTCTTCGTCGCGACGCGCTTGTTGAACCGCCCGAATGATATCTCGGGCAAGTCCTTCGGCTTCTAGGTCGGGAGTGACCTCAATGTCAAGCATCACGATTCCCGAACCATGTGACAGCGTTGCGCTTGGCGCATCTCCAGAGGTCACCAACTTCAGGAGATACTCCCCTTCTGTCAGTATTTCTCCAGCAACTGCTATTGCATCATCGACACGAGACCATTCACCACGCTTCACCGCGCCAATGACTTGCTGAGTCTTCTTTCCTAATCGTGGACCCAGCGCTGCTGGTACAACTTGCAATTCATAGCTTGCAACGGCTGCTACGTCCGATCTCAAAATCACTGATTTCACATTGACTTCATCAGAAATTATGGTCACGTACGAGGCAAGTGCCTCGGCGTTTGCGACAGCTACTGTCAGTGAAGTGAGCGGTAGTCGCACTCGACGCCCGTGCACCTTTCGTACAGAAAGCGTCGCAGAACACACGTCTCGTACAAGATCCATGGCGTCTACAAGTTCATCGTCTATTGGCAAGGCTTCTGAACTCGGCCAGTCTCGCAAGTGCACACTGTCAGCATTGGCCACCAGACCTGCATGAATGTTCTCCGTGATGAGGGGCAACAATGGTGCAGCAAGTCGCACAAGAACTTCAAGAACTGTATGCAGCGTGTTGATTGCGTCCTGGTCTCCTGCCCAAAAACGATCACGGCTACGGCGTATATACCAGTTCGTCAAAACGTCTAAAAATGTCCGCACTTGCTGGCAGGCACCAAATAGGTCGTACTTGTCCATTGACAAAGTGACCTCAACGGTGGTTCGCTGCAACTTTGCCAAAATATAACGGTCCAATAGGTTGCTCGAGTCAGTTGAGACGGCACCGCTTTTGTTTTCTGCATTTGCATACAACGACAAGAAATACCACGAGTTCCAGAGTGGCAATAGCACCTGTCGCACGGTGTCTCGAATGCCTTGTTCGGTCACCGAGAAATCAGTCCCGCGCAAGATCGCCGAAGAAAGCAAGTACCACCTCATGGCATCTGCTCCATACGTATCAAATACTTTCATGGGATCTGGATAGTTCTGCAGGCTCTTAGACATTTTGACACCATCATCACCTAGAACAATTCCGTGACTGACACAAGTAGAAAATGCAGGACGATCAAATAATGCTGTTGCTAAAACGTGCAAGGTGTAAAACCATCCGCGAGTTTGTCCGATGTATTCAACAATGAAGTCGCCCGGATAATGATCTTCGAACCATTCACGATTTTCGAACGGGTAATGCACTTGGGCATAGGGCATCGAGCCGCTTTCAAACCAGCAGTCCAAAACTTCTGGAACACGTCGCATCATCGACATGCCCGTTGGGTCGTCTGGATTTGGACGTACCAACTCATCGACTGCTGGTCGATGCAGGTCCGTGACCTCTACGCCAAAGTCCCGCGACAGGTCGGCCAAACTGCCATATGCATCGACTCGCGGATAATTGGGATCATCGCTTTTCCAGACCGGGATAGGTGAACCCCAAAATCGATTCCGACTAATAGCCCAGTCGCGAGCGTTGCTGATCCATTTACCAAAACTTCCATCTTTTAAGTGCTCTGGTACCCATGTGATGTCTTGATTCAGTTCAACCATTCGATCTTTGATTGCAGTGACTTTGACAAACCACGATGACACTGCGCGATACACAAGTGGTTCACTGCAACGCCAGCAATGCGGATACGGGTGGTCGTATGTTTCATGACGCAGAACAACGCCTTTTTCTTTGAGACTGCGAATGACGTCTGGATTGGCATCAAAAACATGTATCCCTACCCATGGCGCTACTTCTGAGGTGTAACACCCATGCTCATCCATCGGACAGACAGTGGCGATATCAGCAGCCAAGCAGGCGACCTGGTCGTCTTCGCCAAAACCTGGTGCCATATGCACCACGCCAGTGCCTTCTTGCGTTGTCACAAAATCTGCCGAGAGCACGCGGAATGCATTCGGGGTATCGGCAAAAAAATCAAACATTGGCGTATACGAACGACCAACAAGTTCTGCGCCAGTTACTGATCCAACAACAGTGAAATCGGCTAGTTCTTTTTCGTAGGCACTGCGTCGCTCGTCGGCAATGATAAATCGTTCACCTGCCGTGTTCTGCAGTATTGAGTACTCAATCTCGGGGCCCACTGCCAATGCCAAATTGGCAGGCAATGTCCATGGAGTGGTTGTCCATGCCAAGATGCGTTCTCCTGTTTCGAGTACAAAACTCACGGTCAGTGCCGGGTCTTGACGATTGCGATAGACATCGTCCATGCGCGTCTCGGTGTTTGATAGCGGAGTTTCGCAACGCCAGCAATACGCCAACACGCGAAACCCTTCGTAAATCAATCCCTTGTCCCACAGCGTACGAAAAGCCCACATCACGCTTTCCATGTACGACAGATCAAGCGTCTTGTATCCGTTATCAAAATCAACCCATCGCGCCTGACGAGTGACGTATCGCTGCCATTCGTCTGTGTAGCGCAACACGCTTGTTCGACATGCTTCGTTGAATCGATCAACACCAAACTCTGCGATTGCAGGATGTCCCGCAATACCCAATTCTTTTTCTGCCTCTACTTCTGCAGGGAGGCCATGGCAATCCCAACCAAACCGACGCTCAACACGACGCCCTCGCATCGTTTGATAACGCGGGATGGCATCTTTGACATATCCAGTGAGCAAGTGTCCGTAGTGTGGCAAACCATTTGCAAACGGAGGGCCATCATAAAAGACAAACTCGTTCGCTCCATTTTCGCCAGCCTCACGTAGTGCAATCGACCGTTCAAATGTGTTCTGTAACTTCCAGGATTGCAGTACTTCCTCTTCGAGGGCCGGAAATCGTGGTTGCGGATCGACTGAGGGGTATGGCACGAAAGTAAGCGTAGAGGCGAACTACCTCAGCACCCCAAAACAAGACCCATGAAGATCTGCAGTCCCACCAACACGACAAGTGGTGAGAGATCGAATTGGCCCATTCGCGGCATTGCTCGACGTACAGGCGCAAGAACTGGTTCGGTGATATTAAAAACTACTCTGGCAATCTGCGCGACTGGGCTGCTTGGATTGACTGGAAACCAAGACAAAACAGATCTTGCAAGAATGACAAACACGTATAGGTTTCCAACAGTACACACAAGATTCATGGCGCCTCAGGATCGGTTGTGTGGTGCCGCTACGGGTGGTTTGAGCAAATAGACACCACGTGCCACTTTTTCCATTGAGCCACTCATCGCGTAACACAAGCCACTTGCGAAGTCGATGATTCTGCGAGAGACCACATCATCGGCATCTTCCAAGTTAATAATGACTGGTGTACCACCTTTGAAGTGATCAGCAATTTCTTGGGCTTGATTAAATTGCAATGGTCGCACAGTCATTGGTTCGCCTGCAGCAAGACCAATCGTTCGCACATTTGATCGAGCGCCACTAGTCGGTCTCATTTGCACTCCAGAGTCATCTGGACGGCGAGCACTGCCCGTATCGTCTACGTGACCACGTGAAGTTGGGTGCGAAGCATCATCACCAAACTCTGGTGCGTATCCACCACGGGGCCGTTGAATCGGCATGCTGGGCTCGCGCTGACGAACGGGCCGGTCGTATTCGGCCGACATGTCGTAGTCGTCAAAGGAGTCCTCTCCGCTCAACCCTAAATAATCCATCGCACGGCGCCACATAGACATGGCGTCAGGTTATCTCACTCGCGCGAGCCGATGTGGGACGCGCGCCAAAGATGCCACTTCCAACTCGCACAATTGTCGACCCACAGCCAACCGCACACTCAAAATCGTCCGACATTCCCATCGAACACTGTGCCAGTCCAAGATTGTCTGCCATTTTTCGCACCCCTCTAAACGCTTTCTCGCACTCCTGAATTGAGCCATTCGTCGGGCCAATCGTCATCAATCCCACCACAACAAGACCTGCCTGAGTGGCCGCCAGACATAATCCTTCAACTTCGTGAGGAGCACATCCACCTTTGGACTGTTCGCCAGTGGAATTGACCTGCACGAAAATTTCAGGGGCGGGCACTTGTCGAGACTTGGCCAGTTGCGTGATGACAGACATTCGATCGACAGTCTGCCAATAGTTCACCACTCCAAGTACTCCGAGAATTTTGTTGGACTGCAGTTGTCCGATGAAATGCACCGGCAACCGCTTCGCATTTTCCCCGAGGAGGCTGCCATCTTTGGAGTACTTCTTCAAGAGTTCTTGGGCGTAGTTCTCGCCAATGCCATCACAATTAGCCAACGTTGCCGCTTCTATGGCGTCGATTCCAAAACCTTTTGTGACAGCAATCAATTGAGTTGCGATACCGCCTGCCGCCAGAATTCGCTGGCGAATCTTAGAGACATTTTCAGAAACTGCTGCAAAGTCGACAGATGCCGACGACATCACTCTGGTCTTGCTACTTCAAGAATGATGGAACATCAAAATCGTCATCGTCATCATCGAGTGGATCCGACTGATTATCGCCAAAGAGGTCTCTCACCGCACCAACACGAGGTTCTGAAGTGCGCCCTGCCCGTGTCCCGATGCCACCATGAGATGTCGCTGGATCCCATCTCTCAAAACCGGCAGCAATGACGGTGATCTTGATTTCATCACCCAATTCATCGTCAATCACCGTTCCAAAGATGATGTTGGCATCTTGATGCGCAACTCCGTGTACAACTTCTGCTGCAGCATTTACTTCAAACAAGCCCATGCTGGATGGACCGGTGATGTTCAGCAAGATTCCGCGCGCGCCATCGATTGCGGCCTCAAGCATTGGGCTTGAAATCGCTGTCTTTGCAGCTACTACGGCGCGATTGTCGCCGCTTGCAATACCAATGCCCATCAATGCTGAGCCAGCATTAGTGAGAATGTTCTTCACGTCGGCAAAGTCAGTGTTAATCAACCCTGGAGTGGTGATGAGACTTGTAATACCCGCCACGCCCTGCAACAAGATTTCATCTGCCATCTTGAAAGCGTTGATCAAGCTGGTCTTATCGTTGGCAACCATCAGAAGGCGATCATTTGGTATCACGATCAGCGTGTCAACTTTTTCTTTGAGTTTTTGAATACCGTTTTCGGCCTGAACTGCGCGTCGTTTTCCTTCGAATGCAAACGGACGTGTCACCACTCCAATTGTGAGTGCACCGAGTCCTTTGGCGACTTCTGCAATAACTGGCGCCGCACCTGTTCCGGTACCGCCACCTTCACCTGCCGTAATAAACACCATGTCCGAGCCAGCGAGTAGTTCTTCGATCTCGTCACGGTGCGAGTCAGCCGCAGCCCGACCGATCTCTGGATCAGAACCTGCACCGAGGCCACGTGTCAACTCACGTCCGATATCGAGTTTGACATCTGCATCGCTCATCAAGAGTGCCTGCGCGTCAGTGTTGACTGCGACAAACTCCACGCCTCTGAGGCCAGCATCAATCATTCGATTGATGGCGTTAACACCGCCGCCGCCGACACCGATGACTTTGATCACTGCTAAATAGTTTTGTGGTGCTCCGGCCATTGGCCCATACCTCCGAGAACGTCGGTCACTGGGACCGTGGTTCTATTAGTTTCACACATTGGCAACGCTAAATGGTGTAATTCCGCATTCCTTGCGACAATTTCTGCACTGTTGCCCGTAAATACGGCGCTATTTTGCTCATCTCGGCTGCACCGTGGGCTCCCCCGTTGATACGTCGATGACGGCCAAGCCAGCCGGATCCTGACGGCGAAGCAGTACGACAACGGCCACCAATTTGTTTTGCAAGTTCGTCGGTGGCCCAAATCGAACCAATGTTCCAGATGTCAAAGTCATGGAAAGTTCTCCCGATACAGAGACTCCAAGTTCTTTAGTTTTTGGACGAATCTCGTCTGGCAAGGCAACAAAAAGCTGTGCCGCCGCACGATAGACATCGTCAGCAACTGCTCCGGCTTCGAGCGATGGACCTGTACCAGTGACTTGCAAGTATTTCGTTGGACGACCAACGGTCACCGAAATCACATATCCACTTGCATCAATGATCCGCGCCTTGTTATCGCCGCCCAGAAACCAAACCACTGGTTGGCGTTCGGAAATTTCCACAACCACTCGCCGCGGAAAATGAGTTGTGATTCGTACATCACCTACCCATGGGTCTTGGCTAAGCATCCGTTCTACTCGTCCGGAGTCAAGAGAAAAAATAGTTTGACCGCGCAGCATTTCTCGAGCTTGATCGAGCTTGTCACTAGATGTGTACACCTTTCCTTCAAAGTCAATGTTGTGAATTTTAAAGATCGGAGATGCTAGGACGATGACCACCACGACCACTCCAGTTACTCCAGCACCCAAAATAAGTTTCCAGCGCTGGTTTTTCAACCGTTCGCGTCTCTCAATCTTTCTCCGGCGCTCTTCAAAGCGAACGTCTGGTTCGTCTTGATCGACGATCAAAATAGGATTATGTTCGACAAATTCAGTCGCGGCCGTTTCATGAACAGAATCATCAATCACAATTACTGACGATGAAAGATCTGCTTCAACTGGTGGCTCGACAGGCGTCGGCGAGGACGCCTCTAGTGTGGCGTCGGTAATCTTGATGACTTGTTCAACATCTCGTTGCAGAATCTCTTTGAGTTCACTCAGCAGTGACTCTGGGACATCCGTCACCGCAGACTCAATCGGAGTCACAAAGGGTTCGTCTTGAGAAGTCATAGCAGCGATTTCAGCGTTTCTTGCGACCGCGCCAGTTCGAGATGCGAATGATGTTTGTCCAAAAACCGTTGCGATATTTCATGTGTAAAGCCGAGCAACCTCACCTCACTGTGCATCATGACACCAGTGCGAGCAAAGACTGTGTCTTGAGCCTCGCACATCAATGCAACGACGTCTGCTGCTCTTGCATTCTCGTCTGCCTGAATAAAGTTTGCATGCTTTTGAGAGATCTCTGCAGAGCCGTGCCTCTTGCCGCGAAGCCCCGCCTCGTCGATCAACGCACCAGCACTTCTTGTGGTTTGAGCAGGGTTAACAAATACGGAACCCGCATTTTGACCGCCGGGTTGATTATCTCGTCTCCAAGAAACAATCTCTGCAATTTCATTTTGACTTTGCTCCGCGTTACCTCGCGTCACTTGGCATCGCGCTCCAACAACACACATCTCGTCAGTGATAGCAGAACCGCGAAAACGAAAGCCCAGATTCTGCTTTGCGACGCGCGCCGTGCGGCCACTTCGAAGATTGATGAGTTCGGCGTCAAATAGTGATCTCTCCATATCGGAACCATGACCACCTGCGTTCATTCGCACAGCCCCACCCAGTGAGCCCGGCACTCCAACAGCCCATTCCAGTCCATGCCACCCAAGAGCTGCGCTGCGGCGTGCCAGCAAGGGCAGTCGAATATTGGCTCTTGCATCAAGCAGTGCCGTGTGTTCTTTCGATTCAATCACGCTCATCGTTGTGTCGTCATCGCCAAGTTGTAATACGACGGCGACTCCGTCGAATCCATCGTCACTAATTAAAATGTTGCTTCCGTTTCCGACCACAACCACATCCATCTCGTCTGAAATACATGCGTGCAGGGCGAGAGCCTGTTCTACTTTTGTGATACTGACAACAAGTGCCACCGCTCCACCAATCCGATATGTCGTCAGGCGAGACGCCGGTACCGACAGCTCAGTATCTGCGCCCGTCTTGGCGATCTTCGCAGCGACATCAGCCCATTGAGTGGTGCGCATTATCGACTATTTTTTCTGGCATCGTGCGCCTTTAAGATTTCGTCCGGAAACTGCTCAATGTCTCCGCATCCCATGCTCAGACAAACATCGCCGGGCCTGAGTTCTTCAAGAACATGTTGCACTAGTTCATCTCGAGTACGACACCATGCAACCGCCTTGTCGGCATCTGCTCCGCGAATTGCCCGTACGACAAGTTCTCCAGTTATTCCCTCAATCCGTGGGGTCCCGGAGGCGTAGACATCTGTGATCGCAACAATGTCCGCTTCATTAAAACACTCGGCGTAGTCCCCTGCCATTGCCGCAATGCGATGAAAACGATTCGGTTGAAACACCGCAAACAATCGCCGTTGCGGAAATCTCTGCTTCGTAGCTGCAATGACTGCTGTAATTTCTGCTGGCAAGTGCGCGTAGTCGTCAATGAGTGCGACACCATTGAAAGTACCCCGATCTTGAAATCTCCGTTCAACACCGTCAAAAGAAGCCAGTGCTTTAATACCGACTTCAACTGTGACACCAAATTGATGCGCCATCACCAATGCCGCGACAGCATTTAAGAGGTTGTGTCTGCCAAACGTTGGCAAAGAAATGCGATGTGTGCTGCCATCTATAGTGACGTCACATTCTGACGATATCGAAGTCAGTGAAACATTTGTTATCACGAAGTCGGCCTCTGACGACATACCGTATGTTACGAAATCTATATTGCGGTTGCTCAACCGCGCTTCGGACAGCATCTTAACGATCTGCGCATCGTCACTACACACGACAACAGGCCCCTCAACATTGTCTGCAAAAGAAATGAATGATTCCCTAATCTCGTCGAGAGACCCGAAGTAATCCAGGTGATCCTTGTCAATATTAGTGATGATTGCTGCCCGTAAAATTAATGCTGCGTGCGTGCCGTCGCTCTCGTCGGCTTCAACGACAAAGACGTCTTCACCGGTCCACGATGCGCCAGAGGAGGTTTCTACAACCTCGGCTCCGATGACATAGGACGGTCTCAGCTCTGCGGCGAGCAGGATGTGGACCAACATCGCCGACGTTGTGGTCTTACCGTGAGTACCAGCAACTCCGATGCTGCGCACCAAAGAACAGATCGCTGCA
>CANLAH010000073.1 GCA_947488685.1 Acidimicrobiaceae bacterium
CGCGATGAAACGGCCAAGCCCCCCATGTGACAACCGGAAGACTGATGCCACCTGCCACCCACTGCCATTGATCAAATTGCAGTGCTGAGATCATTGAGATCAAGACGACTGGTATCGATAACGCAACGCAGACAATCAACCGCACCCATAGCCTGGCAAGTTTGTCATCAAGGCTTTCATCCAAAGATTCTGCAGTTCGTATATCCGCTGCATATCCGATTGCCTCAACCGCCGAGATCAGTTCAGACGAAGAAACTTTTGCCGCAAATACAACCGTTGCAGTTTCGGTTGCATAATTCACCGCTGCCTCAACACCATCTAGTTCATTTAATTGTTTCTCGATACGCGCTGCGCATGCAGCGCATGTCATTCCCTGAAGAGATAGTTCTACTTCTTGCAACACCTGGCGACTCACGACCTCAGACATTTTTATGACTCCTGCGTGAAACGAGCATCACGCTTATTGAGAAATGCATCAATGCCTTCTTGTGCGTCAACTCCGACTGCGGCGTCTGCCATGATCGCTGATGCAAATTCATATGCATCAACCTGCGACATGGTGATTTGCTCATAAAAAGTTTGTTTCCCGAGCGCCCGAGACCATCGTGACCCACGAGTTGCGCGTCGCAACATCTCCGTCACTGCGTCATCTAACTGATCGTCTGGCACAACTTGATTAACGAGCCCCCACTCATATGCCGTTTGTGCCGAAATTGCGTCACCCGTGAAAGCCATCTCGGCGGCACGCTTTTGGCTTATCGAACGAGCAACCGCAACTAAAGGCGTGTGACAAAATAATCCACCCTTGCCACCAGGCAGAGCAAACGACGCAGACTCTGCTGCCACTGCCAAGTCACACGTAGCCACTAATTGACAACCGGCAGCGGTGGCCAATGCATGCACGCTCGCACACACTGGCTGCGGCACAGACTGAATGAGTTGCATCAACTTTGCACATGTTTGAAACAACAATTGAGCATCTTCTCTAGTAGCACCAGCCATGTCCGCAAAATTGTGTCCAGCAGAAAAAACTGGGCCTTGGGCCGCAAGAACGATCCCGAGTGCATCAGATTTTTGTGCGTCTTCAAACGCTTCAATCAATTCGTGCAAGACCTGCAAACTCAGCGCATTTCGCTTGGCAGGATTTATCAACGTGATGACAAAGTTACTGCCGACAGATTCTGTCTGTACGTTCTTCATTGTCACCTCCATTTCATCTATAAATCTAGAGCACGATGGTCCCGGTCATTGCCTCGTCAGGTGATACTCGGCTAAATCGGCATCATGGGTCATTTCCCAATAGTCAACAAAGCGCCATGGCATTGGTGAAAACACTCTGCCCTGGGCGTTTCGATACCAGTTGCGCATTCCGGGGTGCGTCCACACCAACTCACTGTGCTCCTTGTCTACTCGCCCGTTGTAGTCATCGTGCACACCTTTTTGAACGTCAATTGATGCCACACCACCTTCAAGCATCTGCACTAGACAACTTGTGACATACCTCAACTGACACTCTGCTTGAAAAAATAAACTTCCGCCATGGGCCACATTTGTATTGGGCCCATACAGACAAAACAAGTTTGGATAATCAGGCACCGTTATTCCTAAATACGCTCGCGGGTCATCATCTCCCCACACTTCTGACAACAACGTACCTGTACGACCCCTGATCTTCATTGGCGACAATAATTTTCCGGCTTCGAATCCTGTTGCCAAAATAATCACGTCTACTTCGTGTGAAACCCCGTCACTATCGATCACACCCTTCTGGTGCACTTGCTCAACACTCGCTGTTACCAACTCAACATTGGGGCGTCGCAGAGTTTGAAACCAGTCATTGTCAACAAGGATTCGCTTTCCGTATGGCGGATATCCCGGCAGCGATTTCTTAACGAGATCAGGACGTCCGACAAGTTGAGCCTCTATATACGCGGTCATTTGCTGGCGATGGCGATCGTTGTGGCGATTCATTGAGCGATCTGGATATTGCCACTCCAAATCACGGCGCAGAGTCTTTAGTAACCCGTCCCCGAATCTCCAAAACAATCCAAATCGATACCACTCGTAGTAATACGGAATATTCTCGAGCAACCATTGAGCCCCGACAGACACCTCTCGGTGATAGTGCTCATTATGAATCACCCACTGCGGTGAACGCTGAAAAACAACCACCGACTCTGCAGTACTCGCAACAGATCGCAAAAACTGCATCGCACTTGCTCCCGTACCAACGACTGCAACTCGTTTTCCTGCTAAATCAACATCGTGTTGCCACTCAGCAGAATGAAAAAGATCTCCCCCAAATGTGTCGCTCCCGACGCACACGTTTTTCTTCGGCCGATTCAACTGTCCTGTCGCTGATATCACTGCCGACGCAAGAATCGTGCGAGCACCAACTGCATCGTGCAAGACCACGCTCCATGCCTGATGTGATTCGTCCCATATCATTTCGTCAACAGTGGTTCCAAATGTGATGCAATCACTGATTCCGAACTGTTCTGCCACGTCTTCCAAATACCCCAACACATCGTCGCGTTTTGAAAAATACCCTGGCCAATCTGTTCGTCTGGCATATGAATACGAATAGAAATGATTGGGAGTATCAACTCCTGCCTCTGGATAATTATTTTCAAGCCACGTGCCCCCCAGCGAAGTATTCTTCTCAACCAACGTCCATGAGATTCCTAATCTGTCAAGCGCAATTGCTGCACCAATTCCGGATATCCCTGCTCCCACGATTAAGACAGAAAAATCTTTCTTGCTGTCTTGAATCCTCGTAGCGCTTGTGTCACTCGCCTGAGACCAAGACACATCCCGATCAACAAAATGAAGATCTTCCATAAACATTGGTACATACTCTGATCCCACGGTTTCGCCCACGCAGACACTCATCATCTGGGTCAATCTCTGCGTATCGGGCGCATCGCTCATCTGGCGTTTCCCCGTTTTCAAATCTTGCATTACCTCCGCGATTGCAACACGAACTTCGTCCGCCACATCGCGAGCTAAGCCACCTGCCTCATCGGCAATCAAAGCAACATCACGCTTTGGCAAATACGGATCTTTCAGCCACACATCATCACCCGTGATGTGCGCCAAGCACATCAGAAGCGTCGGTATTGAAGCATCTTCCAAAGCGTCATGCAATGCGTCGTTCTTCATCGTGAGTGCGCCCTCTGGGGCTCGAACCCAGGACCTGCGGATTAAAAGTCCGTTGCTCTACCGACTGAGCTAAAGGCGCGGAGGCGGAACGAAACCCAGAGCGAAACTCACCCAGAACACCGAATACATCCGTTTGTCAGGATAGTTCCCCCACACCAGAAACATTCATTCCCTTCCGAATTGCCTCATTTCCCCCGTTGGCTCGCTCCGCACACATCGCTGTACATCGACCCACGGAGGGAACTACTATGACAATCAGCGAAGCACAACGGTTCGACATGCAGGTCGGACTGCGATCACACCTAGGAGACGACGTGGCCAACACACTGATGGAACACCTGCCACCCTCAGGCTGGTCAGACGTCGCCCGTAAACAAGACATCGTCGATATTCGCCAGGACCTCATCCGAATCAACGGCACCTTGAAAGTCATTATCGGTGGCGTACTCACCGTGTCAGCCGCAATCATTGTGCTTCTGATTCAACTGAACCAGAACATCTCGCAATTGTAATCTCCCCTCGTTGGCTCGCTCCGCACACATCGCTGTACATCGACCCACGGAGGGAACTACGATGACAATCAGCGAAGCACAACGGTTCGACATGCAGGTCGGACTGCGATCACACCTAGGAGACGACGTGGCCAACACACTGATGGAACACCTGCCACCCTCAGGCTGGTCAGACGTCGCCCGTAAACAAGACATCGTCGATATTCGCCAGGACCTCATCCGAATCAACGGCACCTTGAAAGTCATTATCGGTGGCGTACTCACCGTGTCAGCCGCAATCATTGTGCTTCTGATTCAACTGAACCAGAACATCTCGCAATTGTAATCTCCCCTCGTTGGCTCGCTCCGCACACATCGCTGTACATCGACCCACGGAGGGAACTACGATGACAATCAGCGAAGCACAACGGTTCGACATGCAGGTCGGACTGCGATCACACCTAGGAGACGACGTGGCCAACACACTGATGGAACACCTGCCACCCTCAGGCTGGTCAGACGTCGCCCGTAAACAAGATTTTGAGCCAATCAATTATCGAATGGGCAATATCGAAAAAGAACTCACCCGCACTAACAGCACCTTGAAAGTCATTATCGGCGGCGTACTCACAGTGTCAGCCGCAATCATTGTGCTTCTGATTCAACTCAACCAGAACGTCTCGCACCTCTGATTCGTAGCGGGTTTATCTTGAACCGCGATCGATACGATAATTCCAGCAAATTTATTGATATTAGATATGAATTATTACTTGGCCGAGCATTTCTGTTCTGACTCAATTTTGGCAGCATCATCGATCCACCGAAGATCAACTTTACGCTGAACACTCGTTCCGATTTCTTTTGTTACTGCTCCATATCCCTCATACCTCACTGACACGCGAACGCCCTTTGCGACCAGATATTTAGAAACATTACGCGCACGCGCTAGTGAAAGATTCTTTAGAAATTCGGCTGAGTCAACTCCGTTATTACGGGCAAACCCTGAGATAAGTACCAGTCCACCACGTTTTGCCATTACTTTTGCAACACGATCGAGCTCTTTTTTATCTACGGAATCCAATTGCGGTGAAGCGGGATCAAAAATAATGCCGTTTGACAACTTTTCACCAACCAAGACTGGTGCCGTGGGTTTCTTCGTTGTGGCAACAGTCTTGCATTCAAGAACAGTGGGCTCGTCGTCTTCGTCGTCTTCAACTGGCGTAGAAGGCTTGGATGTTCCTGAGATGACAATGTCTTTTAGTCCACCGATATTTTTCTTGCCCTTAGGAAGCTTGGTCGTGGTCATTACGTTTCCGGCAATATCAGTTGGCACAGACGTTTTGACAAATGAATCGACTGTGAGGCCATCAGTAGAATCCCCGTCTTTGACGACGTAAATTCCTTCCATCTTGGTGGCAGTTGTTTGTGTTAAGACAACGTCTACCCCGGTATCTAGCGTCACCGTGATTGATCCACCTGGAACAATATTCTCTCCCACCGTTGCGACTATTTTTATCTCGTCTCCAACTTTCTTTTCGCCATTCGCTACAGGCGTAGTAAACGAAATTACGGTTGGATCAACAGTATCAATAGTAATTTTAAGCACCGTAGACTTTGGCAAAGTGACATCACCTAAGGACTGTTGCGATCTCACGGACCATACTCCATCACTTAGTGTGCCGAGGGTGCAGCTTGACTTCTTTGGGGATGCAATAAATGTGCACGACATGGTTTTGGAATCTTTTACAGCTATCACTTTTACTTTGTAGCCATTGATTCGATTTTCTACTGAAATCGTGGGAGAGTTGTCAAAGGTGATGTCGTCAGTGTCTGAAATCCCTGAATCAGATGAAGCCACCAAGTCGGGTTTGGTTGATGGCGAGCTAGCTGTCCCGGGGGCATCCGGTGTCCCGGGGGCATCCGGTGTGCCGGGAGCAACCGTTGTCTTGGGAGCAACCGTTGTAGTAGGAGCAACCGTTGTAGTAGGAGCAACTGGTGAGCCGGAACCAGCGGGTGTAACTGTGACGGTCCGAGCGGTTGGAGAATCACCGTTTGCATTCACCGCCTTCAGATAAATAGTGGTGAGTACTCCGTTAGTTAGCCCCGGAATAGTGATTGGACTTGTTGCGCTAGCGGGACTTAACGCAATGTATGTCACTCCTCCGTCGATTGAATATTTATAGTTTGTAATAGCTGACCCGCCGTTTGACCCAGCCGTAAACGCAACACTTGCGGAACCATTTCCTGCAGTTGCAGTTGCAGTTGTTGGGCGCGATGGAAGACCATTTCCAAGAGTGCATCCCACTTGCGAATTACTTCCGCCTACATTGCCCCAGTTACTCTCTCCATCACCGTTTGCGTTAACCGCTTTGAGGTAAATGTACGTCATCACTCCTAAAGGTCGGTTGTACGCTGCGAAGTCAAAAACAAATGGCTGCGTTGTAGTGGGCGGATCGAAGGCCGTAAAAGTAATGTTGTCAAATGAGTACTTGTAGTTTGTAATTGGTGATCCACCGTCTGACCCAGGCGTAAATGTAAGCGATGCTTGACCCGTTGAATTCATCGGGGTGGTACAGCTCATAGAAAAATTAGTTGGGCGCAGAGGCGTGTTCGCCGCTGACGCGACACTGCCCGATGTGAATGGAATCCCGGGAGCAACTAAAGCAACACCCAGTGTGATTGTGGCGATCACTCGCCGTAGTGGACTTCTTTGAACTCTGTTACCAATATCACCACGATGTTCCATGTGTATCCCTCTTGTCTATAAGTTATATACCTCAAAAGTATAACTTATAGACAAGAGATTTATTCTTTTAACCGAAAAGTTCCCGCAGGATTACCCTCTTTGTCAGTTCATCCCACGCTGTGGCATACGCAGACTGGGAATCAAACTCAATGATTACTCGGGAATTGACTAGACCCTGTGCCCATAGGGCGACCGCCTCAAGATTCACAATCGGGCTCATCCAGCCTGCCTCCACGGCTGGTCGATATGCAGCGGCGATCAACCGTGAATACTCGATGTCTACGCGCACTATCTCTTGACGGAGTTCAGCCCGTGAAACCGCTGACCCAATGACATCGGCACGCAAGCGACGATAACTAGCACGAGTAATTGAAAAAATATGATCTAGTGAGATGGAAACGTTGTCATACAATTCTTCTCGAGTTGTTGCAACTGTGATTTGGCGGATGAGGGCTGTCACTGCTTCATGTGATGATCGTCTGTATCTTTCGGCCTGCGCTGCAATGATTAATCCTTCACGACTCTGAAACTCTCGATACAAGATTGGCGCAGTGCATCCGCAATCAGCAGCAATCGTATTTGTTCGAATTGAAGCTTCACCGTCTTTTTCAAGCACTGCAATCGCGCGCTCAATGATCTTGTCTCGGGGAGATGATCCGGTTTGTACTTTTTCTCTCTCGCTCATACCCAATAAAGACTCTCTCTGTGGATAGCTGGCAGATAACTATCTTGGACCCCGTTTGTCGCTCCGTCTGTTGTGAGGCTAACAGTGTTTTCGATGAACCCAGGTCACAGTAACTGGCTTTGATGTGTTGTTCTCTGCATTCGCCTCTGTTAAATTAGTCTCCGGGGGCAGCGCGATGCAACCCGCCGCGACGAAGGAGAAACACATGAAACGATCTATTTTTCTTGGGGTTGCATTTTTACTGCTCACCTCTGTTGTTGGTCAATCCGCTTCGCCTACGTCGGTCGTCGCGGCGGACACCACGGCACCAAAATACGACCAGCAACCAGGAATTATTAGCTGCACTAACGACGGCGTTCTTCCTTGCTATGACGGTGCTAATGATTCTTTCACTATCTATATGGCACCGTGTTCAGCCAGCATCACAAATTTTTGCTACACGGCAACAGTAGATAACCAACCGGCACCTTCGACTTTACAATTTGTAGCGTATATAAGCGCTGCGAAGACTAACACGCCCAGTGCATTTGACTACGCCGGATACGAATCTGCCTTCACCGCTTATTATGTTGCCCCGGGTGGCACACTAAATAAGCGGGAGATGTTGAGCGACTGTTGCTGGGTTCCGCCTAACCAAACTTCCGGCAATGGCAAGGTTGATCTGACCTCCGCCAACATCGCGGGTAAAGTCATCAAGGTTGTCATGAAATACAAAACGGTGAGTCTGCCGCAAGTTAGCGTGGTCGTTGCCGATGATGGCAATATGGAATTTGATCTTGTCGGTGAAGACTTGACGGTCACAGCAGAAGGTAAAGCGGCGCGGGTAGCCGTTGATTCTGCGGCTCAACACATCAACTTCGATACAGAAAAAAATGAGGATACAAGCCTTCCTTGGACTAATCGTTGCGGCATCCCGAGCATGAAATTCGTTGTGTGTAATGTAGATAAAGCGGCAACAGACGGATTGATGTTCTACGGGAAGTCAAAGACATTTTCCTTTCCTCCTGGAAGCACGAACGCGTCTGGCGTTTGGGTATCACACAACGCAACGTATTTTCATTTTCCTAAGGCCGCACCTGTCAACAACGTGCTGCAGGTGTCGGTCGCGACTGCCGCACCACACTATTTGGCCGACGGAACTACCCTGAATGAGGGCAAATTCAATGCGTTCTTATCCAACGATATTTTGAAGCAATGGGGGCTCGAAAAGACGGCAGAGAAACTGAAGGCAGCGCTTTCCGCCACAATCACGAAAGGGACTACTGAAGAAGAAGTGGTCCCCGAACTTGTGATTACCGACGATGGAGTGAAAGTCAAGTTTCCTAAGATTTCGTTCTCGGCCCCGGTCATCGCCGTAAAGAAAAAACTGGCTACATCTGCGGCACCGAAAACAACGGGAACAACTCCTGCGGCAACTCCTGCGGCAACTCCTGCGGTGGTTACCAAAACGCTGAGGCGTGGTAATTCAGTGTCGTTATCGTCTCTCATTAAGCCTGTTGGGACCGGCAAACAAACGTGGACCGCCGCGGGCGGTTGCGTAGTGAAGAAAACGACTTTGGTCGCACCAAAGAAAAAGGCGACTTGCACTGTGACCCTAAAGCAAGCCAAATCAGGGAAAACAAGGGCCTCGACGCGTAGCATCACGGTGAAGGTGCCCTAGCCCATCAGTAGTTCAAGGTGTATGACTTATGCACTTTTACCATCAGGGAAATTGAGCGTCGTTACAAAAGTCATTTCATCAACCTAGCGACGGACGATTCAAGTACGTCTCACGGACTTCTTGAACCCGAGCAATTGCGATGGTATGACATACGGTGGCAAGGTGAAATCCGCGCTGCGTGCCTCAATCGGACCACGAGATCAGCGGGTCAAAGGTGTAGCAAGCGGGCGTGAGTTCATTGCAATCGTGACGGCGCTGATGGCGAGTGGTGCTCTCGCCATTGATTTAATGCTGCCAGCCTTTCCAGACATGCGACAAGAATTTGGGATGTCTTCGGACTCTACGCAAGTGGGCTGGATAGTCACTGCATTTTTCTTGGGCATGGCAGTTGGTCCGTGGATATACGGGCCGGCATCTGATCGATATGGAC
>CANLAH010000074.1 GCA_947488685.1 Acidimicrobiaceae bacterium
TACATCACCAGATGAGTAGGGTCGCAATTGTTCCAGTCTTCTTGGGCAAAACCTTTGGCATCGCCCTGCCATGTTGTGTGCAAGAGGGGAGTCAATGACGCCCGATCTGAGTATTCACACAGATACAGCTCGTCGTCTGTATCAAATGACTCGATGCCCGACACGAGCCAATGGGAGTGATCAGAAACCTCAACGGTGTATGGCTGAATTGGGGGATGAGCAATGAATTGACTTCCGAGTGTTTGAGCCCACAACGGAAACACGCGAGGGGCTTCGACTCCGTTGGGACCACCGAGCGTGAGAGCTGCATTGGTGCCATGAAGCGCGATCCATCGTCCACCCTGTTCTACCCACGCTCTGATTTCTTGCTGAGCACGCTCAGAAGGTCGAACATCGCATGTATACGACACAAGAATCTGAGACGCGGCAATGCCGGAAGTATCTTCGTAGTCAGGCTGTACGCGAACTCGAAACTCATCGTGTTCGGCGAGCAAGGTCAGCAGTTCACGACGCGCAAAATCAATATCGTGGTACTTGCCTCCTGCTACGAGGGTGACGTCGATTCGACGTCCTGGAGTGGTGTTGCTCACGACGTGTGGTTCAGAAGTCGATGCGCTTCAAGAAGCCACCATCAACAGTGACATTGACACCGTTGATGTGCTTGGCGCGATCGCTTGAAAGAAACACCACGGTGTTGGCGACATCGCTGACGTCTCCGAGGCTTCCGCCTGGATGACCTTTTTCGGTTGCCTCAAAGAAAGGAGGCATCGCTTGTTTGATCATTGCCCAGTCGCCACCTTCAACCATGATTGGTCCTGGTGAGACAACATTGCATCGAATACCTTTGGCGCCAAGCACTTGGGCTTGTCCGAGTGTCCAGTTGGTGACTGCAGACTTGAGCGCGCTGTAGCTTCCGGATCCTGATGCAAAGTGCTCAGTGGTGGCAGTTGTTCCGATGCTGATAATGGAGCCACCACCATTGGAGAGAGCTTCAGTTGCAGCATCAACGCCATGCACGAGTGCCATCAAGTCGATGTTGAAGTTATTGATCCAGCCTTCGAGTTTGCGTGCTGGTTTGCCGGACGTGTTATGGACATAAATGTCAATGCCGCCAAGTTGCTCGGCAGACGATGCAATCCATGCGCGCAATGCTTCGGGGTCGCCAGCATCAACTGCTGATCCGACAACTTTGCCCTTCTTGGAAAGTTCAGCAACTGCTGTTGCCACTTCTTCAGCGTTGCGTGCACAAATAGCGACTGATGCTCCTTCGGCGAGCAATGTTTCGACAATGGCGCGACCGATTCCTTTTGTTGAGCCAGTGACGAGTGCTTTTTTTCCTTTAAGTCCAAGATCCATATTTCCCCCTTGTGGTAGTTGTTGTGTTGTTTATAGAGATATTCGCGAGTCCAGCAACAAGTGCTCTCATGAGACTCAATTTCTTAGCGTTTCGTGTCTTTCCATGGCAGATCCTTGTCAACGCGGGGTTCGCCTGGCAAGCCAAGAACTCGTTCACCAATAATGTTGCGCTGAGTTTCGTCCGAGCCACCGGCGATGCGGTAACCGGGAGCGCCTAAAACATGTTCACCCCATGCGTATGTTCCCCAATCACCAGTGTCGGCAATCAACGACGCCCCAAGGATCTTGGAGATGACATCAGAAATAAAACTCATTCCCCCGGTCCACATGAGTTTTCCGAGTGAACCTTCGGGTCCAGCGGGAGCACCGGCACGACGCAGGTCTGCGGCGCGACGATTAACGAAACCTTCAATGCGAAAGAGTGTGTAGGCCTTGGCGAGATCGTCTCGAGTGACAGCATCGTTCGTGACGCCTAGTGCTCGTGCAGTTGCAATGAGTTGACGCCATGATCCACCAACTCTGCCGCCACCGCCTCCGCCGCCGTCTGAATGATCTCGCTCAAACCCCAATGTCGTGAGTGCAACTTTCCAGCCTTCGCCTTCTGGGCCGAGTCGCATGCTGTCTGGAATTCGAGCATCGTTGAAGAAAACTTCGTTGAAAGATGTGCCGCCGCTCATTTGTTTGATGGGGCGTACTTCGATGCCGGGAAGGTTCATCGGAATCATGAACGCAGTCATTCCCTTGTGTTTAGGTGCATCGATATTGCTTCGCGCGATGAGTTCTCCCCACTCAGAAAACTGCGCACCAGAGCTCCAGACTTTTTGACCATTGACGACCCATTCATCGCCGTCACGAACTGCGCGACAGCCAAGTGATGCTAAGTCGCTGCCTGCTCCGGGTTCTGAAAATAATTGACATGCCAACTCACGAGATGCAAGAAAATGTCCGACTAATTGTTTCTTTTGTTCTGGTGTTCCGTACACGTTGATTGTGGGTGCGATGAGGCGCGTCGTGACGCTGTGCGTTTCGTGCCCTTGGGGTGTTTCAAAAAGCGCTTCGATCCGACCGTATGCGCGTGCATGTTCGCGACTGAGACCTAAGCCACCGTCTTCAATTGGCCACGTGATGGCGTGGTATCCACGTTCGGCTTTGAGCATTGTCCACTTTTGCATCCGATCCAGCAGGGCTTTTTCTTGAGCAAAGGTGAGCGAGTGAAATACCGAGACAGAAAACTCGCCCTCACCCCACACCATTTCTTTTTCTTCGTTGCCTCCGGTTCGATATGTTGCGTTGGCTTCAAGCCATGCGCGGGCATCGGATGCGAATTGCTCGACGGAGACGGTGGATGGGATGGCGCTCACGTTCCCATCGTAATTGACCAACCGATCAGTATGAGAATTGGACGCCCATAAGGCTTTTGAGAGCCAATACGGCTAACGGCGCGACACTCGGTGATACTTAAAAGATGAACGCGGGGCGAAAAGTGGTTGAAAAACGGTTGGGTCGCCCCCCAGCGACAGATTCTGGAGACACGAAGCGTCGAATTTTAGATATTGCGCGTGAGATGTTTTCTGTGCATGGCTACGAGGTAACCACAAATCGAGATATTGCGACCGCTGCTGGCATTACCTCGGGCGCGTTGTATCACTATTTTGGCTCCAAGTTGGATCTGTATTTGGCTGTGCATGAGGACGTGCAGGCGGGTGTGTATGAGAGTTTTTCGAATGCGACCATGAATCTTGAAACGTTTACGGAGATGTTTCTTGCGGTACTCGAAGTAGCCCACGACATGAACGAAAATGACCCGTCCGTTGCTCGATTTGTTGGCGCCGTGCGAGTCGACGCACAACGCCATCCCGAGATGGCAGCGGCCCTCTCGCCGCGCAGTGAACAACGCGAAGTTTTTTTTACGAGGCTGATTGACATTGGCGTCAAAACCGGCGTAATTGACACAGCGCGAAGTTTTTTTTACGAGGCTGATTGACGTCGGAGTCAAAACTGGCGAAATTGATGAACAGCAACGATCATTTGCCTTGGCATTCTTGCTTACAGTCTTGGTGGGTTTAACAGATGCAGTGTCTGCGGACAACGCTCAACACAAGCAAGCGATTGAAGCCATTAAAATGGTGATGACGGGTGATCTGCTGAGATCACCACTCCCGCACGCGTGACAGCGCCCATTGACGAGCATCGCTAGATGCAGCCCACTGAATTGCGTTGTTAAGTATTTGTCGAAAAATTGGATCGGCATATGTCACTGGTCCGTCTCCGAATTGCAGATATGCAAGCGGTGAGTTTTGGGCATTTTTAATCCACGCAACGAGGTTGCTGCCAGCAGGATGAGACCAGCCGTCATTGCTGTTACGTTGACCACGTATCGCTAGGTCAGCAGAAAAGAATTGCGTTGCATCATGGGTCGGAAATGTTGTGCGCATGAGTGGAACCACGTCGTCTACAAAAACCGGAAAGCAGTACAGCTCGTCTGTGAGAGTAAAAGTAGCGGATAGACCGTCGCAGATTGGGTGGTGGGGGTCTAGTACTTCGATTGTGTGCTCGGTATCAAACACATATCCCGAGTCTGGGTAATCCACACCGCGTAATTGCGCTGGTTGGTAATGAAATCGTCCGCCGATGAGTTCGGCGAAGCCTTCCCATGCCGGCCAACTTGCAACTGAATGATGCATGAACACAAGTCCGGTGCCGGCCTCTTGTAGTTCGGAAAATACTTGTCGTTGTTGAGTCGTTGGAGAAGAAAACGTAACGGGCGGATCACCGCCCGTGAATTGCAAGCCGGGCATATCGTAAAAAACAACAACATCATGTCCAGTAGTTGGAGTTGTGGCCCGAGACCAGTTGATTCCGGTGATGTCATCAAATATGGCGAAGAATTGTTTTTCGACGAACGGATGACCGCCCGTTACGACCTGAACATCAATGGTCGATTGGCGGATCTTGCTCACGCAGGAGAAGACGGAGTGGGTGCGCTTGGGACGCGGTGATTTGTGACTTGCGGTCCGCCGACCCAGCCACATAACTGAGGGTCGCATTCACGGATTTCGCCTTCGATGTGTCGGCCACCAAGAGTAAACAGTCCCCATTTGCCATCGGTGGAGACACGAATATTTCCTTTTCCGTCTTGTTCGTAGAGTGCTTGAGAAAATGGATGAATGATTCCGTGCATCACATGCCCCCAAGATTGTCGTTGCCGATGTATTCACCCAACATTTGGTGAAGCCAACGCACCTTGGACTCTTGATAATTAGCCAGCGTGATTCCGGGTTTAAATGTCGTTTCGAGCCCTAATTGCACTTTGCTCATATTGAAAACATCTTGATCAAATACCTTGGCCAGCATGCCCAGTTCTGGGGCGTCCGTCCAAGATTGAGTCGCGCTGAGCGCGGTGATTTTTGCAGGCGCAGGTTTGTCTCCCTTGAAAGGAGACATAAACAAAACTTCCATGATTGCCGAGCGGTGGTCGTCGCCATTTGGTCGGAAGCGATACACAATGCGGTTGAACGCACCCCACGGATGAAAGTTAGGAAACAACGTGTAGTCGATGCTGTCCATCATTTCTGCGTCGCTCATTTGGTCGACATGATCTCCAACAATTGGACGCCAACGTTCGCGACCTGATGCGGCACCAACTGCGCGAGCGGTCATACCGGCAGGAACAGAAATCGGATTGTCTTGATCGACTCGCACGTCAAGCATCGAGCGCAACATGTCGTCCTCGCTCACGTCGTACCAGAGCAATGGACTCGGAGTTAGTCCGGCGGTAACTACTCGGGAGAAATTATCCCAAACATCTATCTGAGAGTTGGTGTCTCCGAGGTAGGGCAAAATTTGTGGATGTGTTGCATTGACGTGGTACGCCTCACAGAATGCCTCTTGAGCAACTTTCCAGTTGGCATGAATTATTTTGGTGACATGGGCTTCGACGTATCGATTTTCCATCTGCCACACTTCAAAGTGTTCCGCTAGTCCTTTAATGAAATCGCCAAATGGCGCTGCATTGGCATCAGGATTGATAAAAACAAAACCCGCCCATGTGCCAACAGCGCATTCAGGTAAATGAAAGTCGTCATCTTTGCGTTCAGTAACATGCGGAAAATCCCACTGCGCTGGAACATCTTTGAGTTCTCCATCTAGAGTCCAGGCGAATCCGTGGAAGGGGCAACGGAGTTCTGAACAGTTGCCGTCAAAATCTTTCAGTTGTCGACCACGATGTAGACACGCGTTTGGATATGCCTTGATCGTGCCATCAGGAGTTCTTGTGATGATGAAAGACATGTTGGTGATTTCATAGATGGTGTAGTCACCAATATTCGGAATATGTTCTTCGCGACATGCAAACTGCCACACTCTTTTCCAGAGTCGTGATTTTTCTAGTTCGTGCCATTCACGCGAGATGTATCGATCGATTGGGATGTCGGTGCTGCCAAGAAACTTCGGAGATTCTCTTCGCAAGACCTCTGGCACCGGATGCGTATCGGCATCGAGGAGTTCTTGATAGGTCACTCCTGGGGATCGGGCGGGACGAGGTTCGACGACGGTCATCTCTCCATTATTGACCGTCGGGTTACTTATGTCCATTACCCAAGCGGGAGCACCTCGTGGCAAGGGTTTTGGGGGCTAGGCGCTGAATGGTCCAATTTCAGTCTGCGCGCCTGTTCGCCTACCCTATGAGGCGAGGGGGTAGAACACATGTTGACATTTGCCGATATTTTTGAGGCCTTTGCGGATGAGTTACCAGCAGTAACTGCCATTGTTCAAGGAGACAATGCGGTGACCTGGGCTCAATATGACGATCAGGCTGCACGACTTGCGGGGGCCTTTGCGGCGCACGGGTTGGGGCTTGAATCCAAAATCGGGATGTTCATGTATAACTGTCCTGAATATTTGACGACGCAATATGCAGGGTTCAAGTTGCGCGCTGCGCCAGTCAATGTGAACTATCGGTATCTCGATGACGAGTTGTTGTACTTGCTCGACAATGCAGATTGCGAAGCAGTGGTCTTTCATTCCAGTCTTGGCGACCGCATCGCACGAGTGCGAGATCGACTACCCAAACTGAAATTACTCATTGAGGTGCTTGATGGACCTTCTGCGCAAGTCACTGGCGCAGTGTCGTGGCAGAAAGTGTTATCAGATCATCAGCCTGCACCCCGACAGGTTCGTGCTCGTGATGATTTGTACATGTTGTACACGGGTGGCACTACCGGAATGCCTAAAGGCGTGATGTATTCGCTCGGAATTTTTACAGAGGGTTTTCTTGCTTTTTATTCCACACCAATGGGTCGTGCACCATTTACATCTGTCGAAGAAATTGTGCAGACTGCCAAAGGTATACATGCTGCTGTTGGTCAACCTGTCGCAATGCCGGGATGTCCATTGATGCACGGAACAGGCGTTTGGCTAGGAGCGCTGTTGCCGCATCTCATGGGGGGCAAAGTCGTGTTGTCAGAGAGTCGTTCGTTTGATGCGCATGAGATGTTTCAGACGGTTGAAAAAAATGGGGTGACCTCACTTGTGATCGTTGGCGATGCATTTGCACGTCCGATGGTGCAAGCGTTACAAGAACGCGCCGCTTCTGGAACTCCCTACGACACAAGTTCTGTGGGCACAATCGTTTCGACAGGTGCAATGTTTTCAGCGGAGATCAAACAGCAAATATTTGAGCACATGCCAACGACAATAGTGATGGATATTTTGGGGTCAAGTGAAGGCGGCATGGCACAGACAGTCGCGACAAAAGACAACGTCAGCAACACCGCCAAGTTTGGTGCAATGCCAAATATGAAAGTATTTGCTCCTGACGACACAGAAGTAGTACCAGGCTCTGGCGTGCAAGGGATTGTCGGCGTGAGCGGCGACGGCGTGCCGCGCGGATACTACAAAGACCCAGAAAAGTCAGATAAGACCTTTCGTGAAATTAACGGCGTGCGCTATAGCTTTCCTGGTGATATGGCAACGGTTGAGGCAGACGGAAGCGTCACGCTATTGGGTCGTGGGTCAAACTGTATTAACACAGCAGGCGAAAAGGTGTTTCCTGAAGAAGTCGAAGAAGCCGTCAAAACACATGCTGATATTGCCGACTGTCTGATCTTTGGTATCCCGGATGAACGCTTTGGACAACGCGTGGTCGGTGTTGCGTCACTATCTGTTGGAGTTACTACTGCGCCCACGTCAGATGATGTCGTGGCTTTTACGAAAACGAAGTTGTCTAGTTTTAAGGTGCCACGACAGATTGTGTTTGTGGCTGTGACGCCGCGTGCGCCTAATGGCAAAGCAGACTATGGCACTGCTCGCAAACTATTTGATGAAACTGTGTCTTAAGAGGAATCAATGACTACAACAGAGCCAGCAATCGGAAGTATTCGCAGTCACGGACCAAGCGTGCAAGACCTGCACGCCGCCGAGACTCGGGTGGTGCCTCCTGCGTTACTTGATCATTCGTATGTTGCACAGGGAATGGCGGATGTTCCAAAGACGCGCTATACATCAGCGCAATATGCGGCGCTTGAAAATGAGTACATGTGGACACAGACATGGCAGATGGCTTGCACAGTTGATGAAGTATTAGAACCGGGTGATCACGTGGTGTATGACGTTGCTGATCAATCTGTGATCGTGACTCGCACCAAGAGCGGAGAACTCAAGGCATATTACAACTCGTGCTTGCACCGCGGAACAAAGTTGCGCGTAGATGATGGCCGAGTCGCATCGTTTCGCTGTCCGTTTCACGGCTGGAAATGGGACCTCGACGGTAATTTGATTGAACTACCGGCGGAGTGGGATTTTCCGCACGTCTGGCAGCAACCAAGCTCGTGCTTGCCGCAAGCGCAAGTTGCCACTTGGGGTGGATTTGTTTTTGTCAATCTCGATCCCACTGCAGAGTCATTTGAAAAAGTCGCACACAAGATGATCGAACATTTCAGCACCAGTTTCGGAATTGAAAATCGTTACAAAGCATTTCATGCCGTCAAAGAAGTACCTGCAAACTGGAAGGTGTGCATGGAAGCTTTTGGGGAGGGCTACCACGTGATTGCAACACATCCACAAATTGTGGAATTTGCAGGAGATGCAAACAGCGAGTATTCGATCTGGCCCGATTCACCATATGTCACTCGTTTTGTAAATAGTTTTGGCATTCAGAGTCCGCATCTGGCGCCAATCAGTGAACAACAAGTGGCCGATGCGTATTTTGCTTTCTCGGCGCGATCTCCGCGAGGAGCCGTTGAGGTGCCAGAAGGTGAAACTGCTCGTCAGGTCGTTGCTCAAGCGTTTCGGTCGGCCTTATCGCCTGTATTAGGCATCGATCTTGGCGATGTTTCAGATACCGAAATCCTTGATGCGCATCTGTATCACTTGTACCCAGCATTTGCCCCGTGGGCCGGAGTTGGACAATCGCTGACATATCGCTGGCGCCCAGGTCCAACACCCGACACATGTTTTATGGACGTGTTGCGCATGATGCCAGTACCAGACGGTCAAGAACGACCAGCCCCTGCTCCAATACAACACCTACGTCTTGATCAATCATGGAAAGAAGCCGAAGGCATGGGCGGACTTGCAGATGTCTTTGAACAAGACATGGCCAATCTGCCCAGAGTGCAACTAGGTCTTAAAGTGCGAACACCTCACAACAAACAAAGCGTGAGTTTTGGAAACTATCAAGAGGCACGACTACGCATGGCACAACGCCTCACGGATGAACTTATTCTTGAAGGTCTTCAACGTGATGGGCGTTCGCAGGCCGAAGTCGAACCTTTCCTTATTCCGAAAGGCTAAAGCATGTTGTCAGAGAGTTGGGC
>CANLAH010000075.1 GCA_947488685.1 Acidimicrobiaceae bacterium
CAGCGACCACACAGCAACATCTCCAACCGCCCCAATCTGCAGACTGCCGATCTCGCCGAGACGGCCCAAACAACCAGCGCCTCCGATAGTGGCGCATTCAAGTGCCATGCGTGCATCAGCAGCGCCAGCACCACTACGCAACTTTGCCAACAGCATCGCTTCACGCGCTTCCATCCATAATGAAGCACAGTCAGCAGACGACGAACCATCTACTCCAAGCCCGACATGCACACCAGCGGCTCGCAATTCAATAATCGGTGCAATGCCAGAAGAAATAATCATGTTGCTACTAGGACAATGCGCAGCACCGATTCCGGCTGCACCCAGAGCTTGAATCTCATCGTGATTAGGCATGACACAATGCGCCACCCATGTGCGATCACTTAGCCAACCCACGTCTCGCAAATACTCGAACGGCCGACATCCAAACATCCGCAAAGAAAAATCATCATCTTCAACGTTTTCTGCGAAATGTGTATGAAGACGAACATCAAGTTTTTCGGCAAGTTCTGCCGACCGAATCATCAATGATTTTGTGACGCTAAAAGGTGAACACGGGGCAAGTGCAATGCGTACCATTGCGCCATGACTGCGATCGTGATGCCGTTCAACTGCTGTTTGAGACTCAGCCAAAATCTCATCATCATCTTGGACCACATTGTCAGGCGGCAATCCGCCATCTTTTTGTGACAACGACATTGATCCACGAGTGGGATGAAATCGGATTCCGAGGTCTTGTGCTGCTGCAATTTCGGCTGATAATAAATCTCCACCACCACGGGGGTGCAAATACAAATGATCCGTTGATGTTGTGCAACCTGAGAGAGCGAGTTCAGCCAGGCCAACCCATGCCGAGACATGCGCGCCTTCTTCGTCAAGAACACTCCAGAGTGGATACAAGGTTTGTAGCCACCCGAACAACGCTGCATTAGTCATCGGCGGAAATGCTCGTGTCAAGTTTTGGTACATGTGATGGTGCGTATTAATGAGACCAGGAGTAACCAAGCAGCCACGCGCATCGATGATCTGTGTCGCTAGTGGTGGTGCATCGTGCACGCCTCCGAGCCCTGAGATGAAACCGTTTGTGATGGCCACCCACCCACCGGGTATTTCGCGACGCGCCTCGTCAACAGTGGCGACAAGATCTGCATTGGTGATCAAAAGATCTGCATGTTGAGTGTTCATAGAGTTACTTCATTGTTCCGAGCACTATGACAGTATCTTCCAACTCAGTCTCTTGCTCTTCTGGTCGAACCGGTGCATCGCTATCACTGGTGTCGTTTCTGACGACTAGACGTTGGTCTCGAGTAGTTCACTGCCTTCGTGGCGAGTCTCTGCATCTGAATACAAGAAATGTCCGATGAGCGCCGCAAGAGCAGCAGTTGACAAACCGACCACAACGGGGAAGGCAAGTAACACAAGGATGATAATGATGACGCCTGGCATAATATTTAGCGTACTGGCTTGTACGCCCAGGCCTCAATCTCGACATCACCATTAAACGGCAATGCAGCAACTCCAATCGTGCTGCGCGCAGGGCGACTATCTCCAAATCCAGCAACATACGCTTCGTTGAATGCCGCAAATGTGTCCATGTCTGTAAGAAAGCACAACGTTTTACTGACATCTTTGAGCGATGCTCCCATTGTTGCGAGCTGCGCCTTTAGGTTTGCCACTGCTTGAGCAGTTTGTGCCGCCACTCCACCCGTGACTATTGCGCCGTCTTTGATGCCAAGTTGACCAGACACAATGATCCAGTCTCCGGCTCGCACGGCTGGGGTATAGGGACTTGCGGGTGGTGATTGTTTGGCCATACCTCTTACTGTAGGTCACCACCCCCTCTACGATTGCAGTGATGACATCTCTTCCCCCATTTTCACGACGCACTTTTTTGATCTATGCCGGCACCACAACTGTCGGTGCTTTTGCCTTGGGTGCGTGCGGCGGATCAGGCCCATCATTGCCCAAAGGCGTGGCCCTCGTGCAACGGTTTCCCAACGATGTCCTCGTGCCAGGCACTGTTCGCTTGCCAATCTCACTGGCCGTTCAAAAGGGTGTCCTCACCGACGCAGATACATCGCTTCCCAAAGTGCTCACAGCCAAGGTCGTTGATACTGCCACTGGCAAAACTGTTATCCAACAAGTGACGTCAACGAAACACACCACAGGCGTTCCGCAGCCGTACTGGCCATTCATCGTCACCGTTGATACTCCCGGTATTTATTCGCTCGTTGTTGATGGTGGTCCATCAGATGGTGCAGCATTTCAAATACTGGAGCGCACCGCAGTACGCATTCCACTCGTTGGTGATGCGTTGCCGCTGTTTGATACACCAACAACTTTAAACAACAACGGCGTCAACCCAATTTGCACCCGCACAGAGGGCATCTGTCCATTTCATTCGGTCACACTGACCGAAGCACTTCGCTCCGGAAAACCTGTCGTGTATCTCATAGGCACACCTGCGTATTGCCAAACCGGCACATGTGCACCTGGTCTTGACGCACTTATAGCCGTACAAAAAAATGTTGGCGACTCAGTCGTTTTTATTCATGCTGATGTGTACACGGATTCGACTGCAACAACTCCTGCTCCAGCGGTGGGCGCATACAACATGCAATATGAGCCGGCATTATTTGTCACCGACTCAAAAGGCATTCTTCAAGCGCGACTTGACGCCATTTTCAACGAAGAAGAAGTGCGCAGTGTGTTGCTCGCAGCAACTGGAATCAGCTAAACGATTTGCCGCAACCACAGCTACGTGTGGCTCCGGGATTACTGATTGCAAAACCTTGTTCGTTAAGTCCGTCTTTGAAGTCAAGACTTGCGCCTTCAAGTAGCGGAGCAGATGCTGGGTCAACAACAACTCGCACTGCGCCAAATGTGATGACGATGTCATCGGCGGCAATGTCGCCATCAAAATACATGTCGTACTGAAACCCTGAGCATCCGCCAGACTTGACGGCCACGCGCAATGCCATTTCGGCCGCACCTTCGTCGAGAAGCAATTGCTCTACTTTGACTGCGGCTGCATCGGTCAGTGTGATCATGGGAACCTCCAAGGGCTTGGCTAAGGATTATGACTGTATTTCTGCCCTTCACCCTACAGCCCCGTACACTGGATATGTGAGCCAAGCCAAGGCCCCCAGCATTGACGACATCCGCTCGTTGTTGCGCGCCGTCATGGACCCGGAACTAGGCGACAATATCGTCGACCTTGGCATGGCTGGAGACATCACGTTTACTGACGGTCTCGTCACCATCGCCATGAAACTCACCATTAAGGGATGCCCGTTGCGTGTGCAGATCCGCAACGACATTGAGTCACGCCTGCTCGCTCATCCAGCCATCACCAAAGTCACCATTGATTGGGGCGAGATGACCCCAGATGAACGCACTGCGGCTATGACTCGCGCCCGCTGGAATGCGAAAGAACAAGCGACCGATACCGCGGTCCCTGCCAACACGCGCATCTTGGCGATTGCTAGTGGCAAGGGCGGCGTCGGAAAGAGTTCGGTCACAGTGAATTTGGCCGCCGCATTGGCTCAAGCCGGAAAAATTGTTGGTGTGTTAGATGCCGACATTTGGGGATTCTCGATTCCGCGCATGCTCGGCATGCCTGACCGCTTGCAAGCACGCGCGGTTGTTGGTCGAGAAAAACCAATGATTGTTCCTAATGTTCGCGTTGTTGGTTCAGGTCTGCTCAAAGTTGTCTCCACCGGAATGTTGGTAGAAGACGAAAGTACAGCGCTGATGTGGCGTGGCCTGATGCTCACTAAAGCTGTCGAGCAGTTTCTTCATGATGTTGAGTGGGGAGAACTTGATTACTTACTCATCGACATGCCACCCGGAACAGGTGACGTGCAGATGGGGCTCGCTCGCATGTTGCCGCGCACTGACTTGCTCATCGTCACAACGCCCGCAGTATCTGCCCAAAAAGTTGCTATACGTGCAGCAGACATGGCACGCCGCAGTTTTTTGCGTGTTGCCGGAGTGATCGAAAACATGAGCACATTCGAATGTGATCACGGCACGCAATACGCACTGTTTGGCACTGGCGGCGGTCAAAATCTGGCTAACGAGATTGGTGTCGAACTACTCGGTCAAGTACCAATCGAATCAACCGTTGCTGCTGGTAGCGACTCTGGTGAACCAGTAGTGCTCGCCAACATCGGTAAAGCGGCTGGCGTCTTTTTGGCGATTGCGCAACGCATTATTGACGACACTCCTGATGCCACAGAAATGTCTGGGTGTACGGCCCGCGTTGAAGACGTCGTTGCAGTGAGCGTGCGCGGTCGCTAGCCAAGTTCGTCGTAGCCAGATTCACCTGGCATAACAACTGCAATCACTTTGCCATCAGAGTTCAGTCGCAGACGAGGCTCAATCACTGGCGGCACACCAACTTTACGAGCCGCGTCTAGAGCGTCATCTGCCGTCGTGCAGTCAAGCAAAAATTCAAGGCTGCTGATTGTTGGGGGCAACATTTGCAGATCACCTGATGCAAAGCGACTGAGTGCTTCGTGTGGCTTCACCCAAAGGCTTTCAATAGTCTCGCCATCGTCGTGCAAGGGTTCTTGTGCTTGCGGCGCACGAGCCACAAAGAAACGTGTATCGAAACGGCGACGTTCGCCAGCCGGTGTAATCCAGTGGCTGACATAATGAATTGCATCTGTTGTGAGGCGAAGATTTTCTCGACGACAGAGTTCTGTCAATGAGAGTTCACCTTCGTGCACTAAATGTCGGGCTTCTTCGAATCGTTCAATCACCTCAGGAGTATCAAAACGCACGACCTCTCCTGTCTCGGCATGTCTTGCCAAAAGAACACCTGCTTCTTCAAAACATTCACGAATTGCCGCCACCCAAAATGACAAACCATTGCGCGGAATCTGAAGAAGAGAACTCGCATGTTCGTCGGTGAGTCCATCGCAGATTTCCCCAAGTTCTTCGTGAGAATCTGCATCATCAACTCGTCCACCCGGGAAAACATACATTCCACTCGCAAATGCCGCAGACAATGTTCGTCGCAACATAAAAACATCTAGGCCAGACTCATCATCACGCACTAGCAATACCGTTGCGGCTGGGCTGATCGGGACTTTATGCGGATCGAATGGCTCATCTTTGCCAGGACCACTACTGCGCGGCGTGCTCACTGACCTAGTTCTCCGTTTGCATTACCAGTGGCGTCGCCCCGATGCTCTTTAATGTCCACCACGGGTCTGTCGTATGTTGCACGAACAACTTGGACTTTATTTGTGGTTCGAGCACCAACGATTTTTACGACAACAAGTCGAAACGGTGGGAGTAAGAGCAAGAAGCCCAAAGCATCTGTAAAAAATCCGGGGGCGACCAAGAGTGCACCAGCCACCAATAAGCAAACGCCTTCAATGAGTTCTCGAGATGGCACATGACCGCTAGTCACTTGTTCGTTGAATTTGCGCCACACTCGCAAGCCTTGATGCTTCACCACCCGCGACCCAAAAACTGAAATTACAAACAGCAGAGCAATGGTTGGGATCACACCGACAACAGAGCCAATCTTGACAACGAAATAAATCTCAATCAATGGCACTGCGATAATGACAGCAAAGATCAACAAAAACATTAGTGCTTACTCCGCAGCGGTTTCGGATGAGTCCGTCTTGCGCATTTCCCGGTAATCGCGTGCAGCACCCTCAAGAGGCTCGATCAATAATGTGATGCCATCAATTGCCGCTACTCGAACATGCTGTGCGTCGCTCAATGGAGTGGCACGGTTTGTGCGCGCATGCCATTGGGCACCATCGACACGAACTGTTCCTTCAGGATCAATCGCACCGACCGTAATACCTTGAGCTCCGATTAGGTTGTCGCGACCAATTGTTGGTGTACCAAATCGAGTGCGCGTCATTGATGGCATTCCGACGATGAAAGTAAGTGCTAGACCTCCGATGCATACCAACAAAGTGATCCAGGACGGCCGCATCGTCAGACCATCAACAGAATTAAATAGCAAAAAGGTTGATGCCGAATACAGTGTTAATCCGACGCCAGTCCACACACGAGGAACACCCACCTGCACGTCAACAGCACACGCGATCATTGACAAGAGAAGCAGCACAAGACCAACACCGTTGAGAGGTAACGCTCCGGCACCAAGTGCACCAAGAATGAGACACACTGCTCCGACCACGCCAGCGATACCGATGCCGGCAGTAAAAAACTCAAAAATCAAAAGAGCAAGACCAATAGTAAGAAGTAGCAACGCTGACGGTGGACTTGCCACGGTATGCAACAGTCGTGGTACGAGTCCTAGTTTAAAGAATCGAACCGTGGTTGCTTCTCGTACTACTTGACCATTTGCATCAATAGAGTCGGCAACCGTGTCAAGCGTGGCACCTTTGACCGTGACGCCATCAAGCACGTACAACATATTTCGCAAAACCGGAACACCTCGATCATCAGTTGCAAACTTGAGAGCACCTTGTTCGCGGGCCTCCAAGAAACCAAGAGTTTGTGTTCCGAGAACTTCATCTGCTGCACCAAATGAAATATTCGAACCGTTCACTTTGAGCGGGACGCCGATGCGTCCGATGCGTGAGCCGGGCGCCATTGCTGTCACATCTGCCACCGCAAGTATTTGTGCGGGCATTCCGTAGGCACGCGCGCCTGACGGCCCTACCCACACTGCAACTGGAATAGTTGATGTCTTGATTGTTTCTAGAAGCTCTGTCATGCGCGCACGACTTACGACTGCCCCACGACTGTTGAGTTGCAAGATGACTGCTTGGGATTGATTCTTCGTCGCCTTCTCAAGCGAGCGCTCGATTGCGTCGACAGCAATCTCGTCAATAATCCCACTCACTTCTATGACATCAACGAGCGCAAGATCAGGCGCAACAGTTGCAGATATGACACCATTAGCAACATGCGGTGCAGTAACGGCGTCAACAACTTCGGCGGCGTGCGCCACGTTCGACGAAACAAGTACGCTAACGATTGGCGACAACACTGGAACTGCCAAACCCAGCATCATGGTGATGCTTACTATTCTGCGCACTAAGGCCTCCGATTGATGGATACACGACACTTTCTCAGCGCATCGCGTGTACTCATTGTGGCGGGCAAAGGCGGCGTTGGGAAATCGACCGTGGCCGCGGCACTTGCGCAGGCGGCAACAGGTGCCGGACTTCACACCCTTTTGGTTGAAATTGAAGGCAAAAACCCTGTTGTGGGCCTTGATCAACGGGTTGAGAGGTTGGCCATCACACCTGGGGCTGCACTGGCAGATTATTTCGATTCTCTAGGTCTTGGACGAGTCTCACGACGTTTATTGGCAGCGGGGATCGTTGATTTAGTGGCCTCCACCGCTCCGGGAATTGATGACCTTTTGATTCTGGGCAAGATCAAACAACTCGAACAAACAGGTGACTGGGACCTCATCATTGTTGATGGTCCACCTGCAGGACAAGCCATTGGATTGCTGCGTGCACCATTGTCATTGCGTCAAGCGGTGCGCGGTGGACCAATTCATACACAAGCAATCGAGATTCTCAACATGCTCGCGGACCCTGCGCGTTGTCGAGTGATGATGGTGTCGACGCCAGAGTTGACACCCGTATCAGAACTCATTGACACAGCATTCGAGATTGAAGACCAGATTGGTGTCGCGCTTGGACCAGTGGTGCTCAACGGTATTGACGATGAATCGTTACCCAAAAACGGCACAAGCAACTCCGAACTTAATGAAGCACTGTTATATCGACGCAACAGACAACAACGTCACGAACTTGCATGTGCTCTACTCACGCAAAAATTACCGCTGCCACAACTTCGACTACCCCGACTCTCAAACAGTACGTCGATTTGTCTCGAACTCACGCCGACGCTCGAAGCTGCGATTGCGACGCTGCCATGAGCCTTGAACAAATCTTGCGTACTCAATCAGTGGTTGTCTGCTGCGGAACGGGCGGTGTCGGTAAAACTTCAATTGCAGCAGCACTCGCTCTTTCGGCCGCACAGATCGGCCGTCGTGCCATCGTCATCACAATTGATCCTGCTCGACGACTTGCTGATGCAATTGGTCTGCGTGACGAGATTGGCAATGAGCCAGTTCTGGTAAAACAAATCGGTGATGGTCAAATGTGGGCAACCATGCTCGATGTCGGAGAAACATTTGATTCTCTGGTGACACAGTTTGCAAGTGATGCCGAACAAGTGACCGAGATACTAAACAACACTTTCTATCGCAATGTGTCGCGATCACTCAGCGGAACCCGTGACTATATTGCCGCTGAACGTCTGCTCGCCTTACAAGGTGATGATCGCTTTGATCTTGTAATTGTCGATACACCACCAACGCGATCTGCACTTGCATTTGTCGAAGCACCCGAGCGCCTCGCTCGTTTCTTAGAGCATCGACTTTTCCGATTACTTATCTCACCCACGCTGACCGGAATGAAACTCATATCAACTGCGCTACAGCCAGTAGTTCGCACCGCCGGGAAAATTGTTGGCGCGGCGGCCCTTGACGATGCCATTGCATTTCTGCAAGCTTTCGCTGGCATGGAGGACGGCTTTCGCCAGCGGGCAAGACAGAGCGCGACGCTGCTTCGTGGTCCGGTCACTTCATTTGTTTTGGTGGCATCGGCTCGCGCCGACACCCTCGAGGAAGCTTCGTACTTTGCTGACGGTTTGCAACGCAACAACATTGCAATCGATCTTGTCATTGCCAATCGGATGCCCCCACGGTTTGGTGATACTGCAGCCAAGGTTGCGCTCACGCATGTACAGGACCCCGATGGTGACTTATGGCGCAATCTGGCTCAACTCCATTCCGAAGCCGAGCAGGCCGATGCCCAACTCGCGCAATTTATGCTTGGCCTCACATCGGCATCATGTATTCGCGTAGCCGAACGGTCCGCCGACATTATTGACCTAGACGGAATCACCGATCTCGCGGCTTCGCTACTAGCGCCCTAGCGCTGCACAACAGTAGAGTTGTGGCGTGCACATTCTTCTTGCTACCGATGCCCAATGGATCTTGAATGAAGTTGTTGCCATCCTCGGAACGCCATCAACATCT